>NZ_JBKAGV010000013.1:0-108065 GCF_046290545.1 Pikeienuella sp.
ATCCACGACGGATCGAGGAGCTTCTCCCATGGATGTGGAAGGCCAGTCGTGACGCCAAGGCGAAGGCCGCCTGACGACGGGCGCCGAGCGGCCGGTTACGCTCGTTCGGCCGCGTTGTTGTCGATCTCCAGGACGCCATGGTCGAGCCATGGCCGCAGGCGGGCCGTTCGGGACAAGGCGTAGCGGATCGCCGCAGCGAGCGGCGTCTTGGTGGAGAGAGTCGCGCTCTGTGCGGCGAGCCAGGCCTCGAAGTCGTCGAAGATCGGTCTGGCATTCGCCCGCCGGATCTCGACGCGCCGGTCCGGTTGGCCTTTCCCCGTCATTAGGGCCACGGGGCTCTGGAATTCTCCGTTGGGGATTGAGTGTCGAGCGCGGGCGCGGAGACCGCAAGAGTCTCGAGCGCCGGCGCGGCGATGGTGTTCAGGAACTCCTTCGGTGAGAGATATCCGAGCGCCGAATGGGGGCGTTCGGTGTTGTAGTGGGACCGCCAGCGATCGACTTCCTCGCGGGCGTGGCGAAGCGAGCGGAACCAGTGGGGGTTCAGGCATTCATCCCTGAACTTTCCGTTGAAGCTCTCGACGAAGGCGTTCTGAACCGGCTTGCCTGGCTCGATGAAGCGCAGGTGCACGCCGGTTCGCTCCGACCACTCGAACATCGCCCGGCTGGTTCCCTCCGGGCCGTTGTCGAGGACGATCTCCTCCGGCAGGCCGACGCCCAGCGCCAGTTCGTCGAGGAACCGGGCGATCCGCGCGCCGGAGATCTAGACATCGACGATCTGGCCGGGGCAGATGCGACTGTGGTCGTCGACGGTGTTCAGGACCCGGAAGCGCCGGTAGTCGGAGAGCTGATCGCTGACGAAGTCCAGGGACCATCGCTGCATCGGACGCTCCGGCGCCTCGGCCGGGACCCGGTCGCGCCGCGGCAGCTTGCGTCGCTTCTTCGTCCTGACCTGCAGACCCTGCTCGGCATAGAGCCGCCAGGTCCGCTTGCGGTTCACGACGAGATCCTCCCGCCGCAGCATGGCATGGAGCCGCAGATAGCCGTAGCGCCGGTTCTCCGACGCCAGCGCCTTCATCCGCTCGATCACCGCATCGTCGTTCCGTGGCGTCGGGTGGTATTGCCGGACCGACCGCGACAGCCCGACGATCCGGCAACTGCGCCGTTCGCTCAGGCCGAACGTCTCCATGAGATGGCCCACGGCGCGTCGCCGCTCCGCGGGCCTACCAACGCTTTTCCAGGAGGTCTTTCATCGCCGACATGTCGAGCACCTGATCGGCGACGATCCGCTTCAACTTAGCATTCTCGACCTCAAGCTCGCGGAGCCGCCGCGCCTCGCTCACTTCGAGGCCGCCATACTTCTTCCGCCACGCATAGAAAGTCGCCGTGCTGATGCCGTGACGCCGGCAGAGGTCGTCGGCCTTCGAGCCCGCCTTGCTCTCCTTCAGCACGCCGATGATCTGCTCTTCGCTGAACCGCTTCCGCTTCATGGGTCTTCCTCCTTCGCTCATTCAAAGGTGGAAAATTCCAGCTCGCAACGGCCCGGATTCCGGGGGGAAGGTCAAAACCTTCACGGGCGTAGCGCTCGCCCTGGCGGTTCAAGGGCTGGTGCTGGCCGTACTTCTCGAACACGATCATCGCCAGCAAGCTCGGCCCGGCCCAGCCGCGGGGCGTCGGGTGGAACGGCGCCGGCGGCTGGGTGATGCGCTCACAGTCGCGGCAGGTGAACTTCTCACGGACGGTCTGGATCACCTTCCACTGGCGGGGAACGACCTCCAGCGTCTCGGTGACTTCTTCCCCCATCTTCGCCAGCCGCGCCGAACCGCAGGCGGCGCAGACGCAGGGCGCGGGCAGCACGACCCGCTCGCGCGGAAGATGCTCGGGGAACGGTTTGCGCGCCGGCTTGCGGCGCTCGAAGGCGGTGACCTCGACCTTCGCCTTCGCCGCGGCCGCCTCTGCGAGGGCTTCGTCCTCCGAGGCCGTCGCCTCCATCTCCTCGAGCTGGAGTTCGAGCTGATCGAGGAGCCGCTGCTTGCGCTCGGAGCGCTGGCGTAGAGCTCGCGCCGGAGCTTCTCGATCTCGAGCCGCAGATGGGCGATCAGAGCCTCGCTGCCCGACAGCACCGCCTTGGCGTGAGCCGCCTCGGCCTCCACGAACCCAAGCCTGCCTTCGGCCGTCTCGGCCCGTGCTTCGGCGGCCGCCAGTGCGGCGCGCAAGGCATCGATCTGGTCGGCGGCGTCCATCATGCGATGAAGTTTACCGCATGGAGTCAGGGACTTGGAGAAGAATAGACTCTCCGCGCAAGGATTATCCCGCCGCCTGCGGCCGCCAGGTGTGGCGCGGATTTCGCCAGTCGATTCCGTCGAGCATATAGGCCATCTGAGCCGCCGATATCTGAACCGCGCCGTCCGTTGCCGTCGGCCAGATGAACTTCCCCGCCTCCAGCCGCTTCATGTAGAGCGACATGCCGACCCCGTCATGCCAGAGGATCTTGACGAGCGACGCCCCTTTCCCACGGAACACGTAGACGTCGACCGCATGCGGGTCGCGGCCGAGCCCCTGCTGCACCATCAGCGCCAGGCCGGGCATGCCGCGGCGCATGTCGGTCACGCCGCAGGCCAGCCAGACTCGCGCCCCCGGAGGCAGCGCGATCATGCCCGCTCCGCCGCGGCGATGATCCGCGCCAGCGCCGCGGCGTCCACTGTCTCGGACACGATGAGCCGCCGGCCATTAGTCAGAACAATCTCAAAACGGTCGGCCCGTTCGCCGAGTGCGGCTGCGTCCGGCGTGATGAGAACCGGTGCAAATCCCGCCACCCCGGTCGCCCGAACCATCTGGCGGCGCCATCGATAGAGAAGGCATCGGATCGATGCCCCCTCCCGCGAAAACGCCAGCACCGACACGCCAGGCGCGAACGCGCGCGAGACCAGCTGGGCCTTCTCCTCAGGAGCGAAGCGACGACGGCGACCGCCGTCGGAGATCACTTCCACACAATCGAAGACCATAGGGACAGCCACATGGATAGCCTCAGGGACAGCCATGTCGCTCACACATCAGGCCAATAAAAAAGACGGCCCACGCCGGATGGCTACGATGCACTGTGGAAGAAAGAAGGGCCGAAGTCCTTCATAGCGCTTCGAAATCCTAGTTCCATGCACCCCGTCAGGGCCCCGAGGCCCGCGGCCTGAGCGCTACGTGCATGCCGAGGAGCATCAGCGCCCCCGCGACCCAGAAGGCCGGCGCCGGGGCTTCCCCGAACGCCGCCATGCTCCAGAGGATCCCCGCCGCCACCGCGAGATAGTTGAAGATCGAGAACCGCGCCGCGCCGATCGCCGCGACGATCATGAAGAAGAGCGGATAGAAGAGGGCGTTTAACACCGACGCGAGGACGAAGGGCGGCAGATGCCCGGCCCCGGGCGCGCCCGGCGCAAGCGGCGCGCCTATGGCGAGCGCGATGATCACGGCGATCAGCGCGCCGCCGAGGAGCGTGCCGGTCGCCATGACAAGGGCGGAGGCGGCGGGCGGTCGGAGCCAGACCGCGCAGTTGTTCGCGAGGGCGAACATGGCCGGTGCGATCAGCGCAAGAAGAAACCATTTGACATTCCCCGCTCCGATAACCCCGCTTTCCGGCCAGACGATCAGCGCGATCCCGGCGGTCCCGAGAAGCATTCCGAAGAGTACGCGCCGGTCGAACGGTTCCGAGCCAGTGGATGCAGCGATGACAAGCGTGAGGATCGGCGAGAGACAGAGCACAAGCGTGAGGATGGAGGCGTCGAGATGCTGCGCCGCCTCCACGAGGATGCCGATCGGCGCGCCGATCACGAGGCCTCCCAGCGCCAGCCAGGCGATGACGTGGCGCCGCCCGATCCCGCGCCCTTCGCCCCGCGCCAAAGCGAGCAGAAGCAGCACGATACCCGCCGCCGCCGCCGGCCAGAGCGCAAAGGCCACCGCCGGCCAACCGGATTCCGCGGCGAACCGGTTTATCGGAAAGACCCCGCCATAAAGCACGGCGGCTCCGAGCAGGTTCGCGGCGTCCCGGCGCGTCACCGCCGGCGCGGCGGTTGTCACGAGGCGCTCTCCGGCGGGCCGCGCCGAAGGGCGCTTCTCATGCCCATCCCTCCACCGTGCGGAGCCGGAACATCTCCCGGAACTGCGCCGTGCTCTTCGGCAGGACCTCGCCGCTCTCCCAGTCGAGGATCACGGCGAAGCGGCGCACGGCGTCAAGCCGGTCGATTTTCCCGGCCCGATAGTCCGCCGCCACAACCTCCGGGTCAGCTTCGGCCCAGTCCTTGCGCGCGGCGCGGATCGCCTCCCGGGCCTTCTTCGTCTCCGCCGCGTCGATCTCGTAGGCGAGGATTTCCGGGTCGATCGCGCGTATGACGACGCCGTAATCCTTCGCCGCCCGCTCGACGGACACGTAGTCGTCGATAACATCCTCCAGCACCGCCGCCGGATCCCGCTCCAGCGGGTCGCCATAGCCGCCCCCGCCCGCGGTGGGGCGGGAGAAGACGTCCCCCGTCTTCATCGGCAGGTCGGAGAAGACCGAACCGAGCCAGTCCTCATGCGTCTTGCCGGCCCGGACCATGTGGAGCCCGTGCGGCATCGACGGCAGGCCGCCCTTGATGCCCCAGACGACCGCGCGCTCCCGGTCGCAGATATAGGAGAGCACGGCCTTGTCCGCGTCCAGCAGGATCGAGGTCTTCCGCACGCCCGCGCCGCCCCGCCATTTGCCGGGACCGGGCGAGTCCCGCATGATCTGGAATTCGGTCGTGCGGATCGGGTTCGCACGCTCCTGGCCTTCGACTGGCTGCGTCTGGAGCCCGGTGCCGAAACAGGCGGTGGTGCAGTTTGACCCGTCCTTCCCGTTCCGCCCGCCCCAGCCGCCCGGCAGCCAGTCATAGAACATGAACAGCGGCTTGCCCGCGAGCCGCGCGTCCTGCCCGCCGGCGAGGAGGTATTCGAGGTTGAAGGCGCAGGCGATGGCGCGCTCCGGCATGATGTCCGACCACATCTCGAAGATCGAGTTCATGATCTTTTCGAACGGCATCAGGAAGCCGGTGACGGCGACGGGCCATTTCGCGTCGACGATGCTGCCCTCCGGCGCGGTGATCTCGAAGGCGCGGTAGAAGCCGGAATTGAGCGGCAGGTCGGGGAAGAAGGTCTTCATCCCGGCCGCGACGGCGGAGAAGGTCGCGCCCTCCGCCGAGTTGTAGATCGAGGCGATCACGTCGTGGCTGCCGGCGAAATCGTAATAGGCCTTGTCGCCCTTGATCGTCATCCGGATCTTGATCGGGATGAGGCCTTCGGAGCCCGCAGGGTCCCGGTCGATGAAGTCCTGCGTGGCCCATTCGCCGTCCGGCAGGGCGGCGAGGCGGGTGCGCACGGCGCGCTCGACATAATCCTGCACTTCGGCGAAGCCGGCCTCCACCGTCTCCACGCCGTATTTCTCGACAAGGCGGAGGATGTCGCGCTGGCAAACGGCGGTCGCCTCGGCCTGCGCCTGCATGTCGCCGATGATCGAGGCCGGGTCGCGGCTGTTCTGGGCGATGAGCGTGGCCACGTCATCGATGAGAACGTTGTTCTCGAAGAGCCTCACCGGCGTGATGCGCAGCCCCTCGCGGAACATCTCCCGCGCCATCACGTCGAAGGAGCCCGGCACGGAGCCGCCGACGTCGGACCAGTGGCCGTTCGCCTGCGAAAAGGCGATCACCCGCCCTTCGTGAAAGATCGGCCGGACCAGCCGCACGTCGCTGAAATGGGTCCCGCCGGCATAGGGGTCGTTGATCGCATAAACGTCCCCCTCCTTCATCTTGCCGCGAAAGGCCTCGATCACCGCCTTGCATGTGTAGTGCAGCGTGCCGACATGGACCGCGATGTCCTGGTTGCCCTGCGCGATGCAGTTGCCCTCGGCGTCATGCAGGGCGTTCGAGAAGTCGCGGTTATAGATGACGAAGGAATAGCAGGTGCGAAGCACCTGTTCCCCCATCTGGTCCACCGCAGAGATGAACGAGTTCTTCAGAACCTCGAAAGTGACGGGATCGAGCGTTTGCTGCGCCATGGATCAGGCCTCCACACGGATGACGAGGTTGAGACGGGGATCGACCTCCGCCGAGGCGCCCGGCGGGACGAGGACCGTCGAATCCACCTGTTCGAGAACGGCGGGCCCCTCGAAGCGGAAGCCGGCCGGCAGGTCCCAGCGATCATAGACCGGGGTGTCGGTCGGCGCGTCGGGCTCGAACCAGACCTCTCGCCGGCTGATCGGCGCCGGCGTCTTTCCGGTCGGCGCATGGCTAGCCAGTTCGGCCTTCGGAACGACGCCGATGGCCGTCAGGTTGATCCGGAAAAGGCCGACCGGGGAGCCGTCCCGCCGGAAGTTGTATTCCCGCTGATGTTCCCGGTGGAACTGGGCGACGAGGGCGGAGATGTCCGCCACCGGGCTCGGCGCGCTGACGGCGAGGGAGCGCCACTGGCCCTGATACATCATGTCCACGGTCCGCTGTAGGACGATATTCTCCGCCGTGACGCCCTCGTGATGGAGTCGGGCCGCCGCCTCCGCCTCAAGCCGGGCGAAGGCGGATTCCAGCTCTTCCGCGGTGATGTCGGACGCGGCGCGGAGGAAGCTCTCCGAATAGTCGTGCTGAATGTCGACGAGGAGGCAGCCGAGCGCGGAGGTCACGCCCGGATTCGGCGGGACGATCACGTAAGGGATGGCGAGGTCGCGCGCGACATGGACGCCATGCAGCGCCCCGGCCCCGCCGAAGGCCACAAGCGCGAAATCCCGCGGGTCGAAGCCGCGCGCGACGGAGATGAGCCGCACCGCGTCCGACATGTTGGCGTTGGCGACGCGGAGGATGGAGTCGGCGGCTGCGTGCGCCTCGATCCCGAAGGACTTCGCCACCGTATCCTCGACCGCCTGCCGGGCGAGTCCGGCGTCCAGCATCACCTTGCCGCCGGCGAGGCTGGTTCCGAGCCGCCCGAGAAGCACGTTGGCGTCCGTATTGGTCGCCTGCGTCCCGCCTGCGCCATAGCAGGCGGGGCCGGGGCGGGCGCCGGCGGATTGCGGGCCGTTGCGGAGGGAGCCCGCCTCGTCCCGCCAGGCGAGCGAGCCGCCGCCTGCGCCGATGGTCAGCACCTCGATGGCGGGGAAACGGATCGGGTAGCCGTATTCGACATACCAGTCCTTCGTCGTGCGGGACTGGCCGTCATAGGCGAGCGAGACGTCCGTGGACGTGCCGCCCATGTCGAGACCGATGGAGTTGCGGAAGCCGCAGAGCATGGCGATGTGCCGGCTCGCGATGGCGCCGGCGGCGATGCCGGAGCCGGCGAGGCGCGCGGCGTAGTCCTTCACGCTTGCCGGCGTCATCACGCCGCCGCCGGTGTGGAGGAGGAGAAGGTCGCGCTTGTATCCCTCCTCCTTCAGCCGGTCGCCGAGGCGGTTGACATAGGAGACGACGATCGGGCTCAGCGCCGCATTCGCAACCGTGGTGGAGAAGCGCTCATGCTCGAAGATCTCGGGCAGCACCTCGGACGAGGTGGAGACGGGAACGCCCGGCAGCGCTTCCTGAAGGATCTCCTTCATCCGCTTCTCGTTCGCCCCGTTCACATAGGCGTTCATGAAGCACACGGCGACGGCGGCTACCCCGCGCTTCGCGAGGATGCGCGCGACCTCCCGCGCCCCCGCCTCATCCAGGGGCTCGACAACCGCTCCGTCCGCGCCGACGCGCTCCTTCACCGTCAGGCGGTGGCGGCGCGGAACATAGGGCTGCACCACGTCCTTGTAGGTGTCCCACAGCTCCTGCTTGTTGCCGCGCCGGATCTCGATCACGTCGCGGAAACCCTCGGTGCAGACCATCGCCGTCACCGGCAGGCGCCGGGTGATGAGCGCGTTCGTCGCCACCGTCGTCCCGTGCGAGAAGAGCGCGACCTTCGTCAGGTCGATCCCCGCCTGGGCGACGCCGGTGAGGATGCCGTCGATCGGGTCGGCGGTCGACGCGGTCTTCTCGATCCGGATCTGTCCGGTCGTCTCGTCGAGGATGCAGATGTCGGTGAAGGTCCCCCCCACATCGACGGCGACGCGTATCGTTTCCACTCGGCTCTCCTTCCAGTCCCGGCGCGCGGTTCCGCAGAGCCGGGCGCGAAAATTCTTCGTTCCGCCTCAGCCCCGGCCCATCCGCGCCTTCAGCGCCTCGGTGTCCGAATCCCCCGCGCGCGCGCCGAACATTCCCTGCGCCCGGAGCCGCAGCCAGTGCCCGTACTGTATCGGCATGTCGGACCAGGGATCGTCCTCGTTGAGCTCGATCGCGGCGTGGCGCGGCCAGTAGGGGTCCAGCAGGACCTCGCGCGCCAGCGCCACGAGGTCTGCGGCCCCGGCGCGAAGGATCGTCTCCGCCTGCGCGCCCGAGGTGATGAGGCCGACCGCCTGCGTCGGCATGTCCGCCTCGCGGCGGATGCGGGCGGCGTGCCCGACCTGATAGCCCGGCGTGGAGGGGGGCAGGACATTCTCGCCATAGCCGGCGATCCCGCCCGAGGAGCAGTCGATCACGTCCGCGCCGAGGGCCTTCGCCTGTTTCGCGAGCGCGACCGAGTCCGCCACGTCCCAACCGTCCCGCTTGCCGTCGGTGCAGGAGAGGCGGAGGAAGAGCGGCTTTTCCGCCGGCCAGACGGACCGCACCGCCTCCACCAGTTCGAGCGTGAAGCGCATGCGGTTCTCGAGCGGGCCGCCATAGCGGTCCGTCCGTCGGTTCGAGAGCGGGGACAGGAAGGAATGGGAGAGGTAGCCGTGCGCCGAATGGATCTCCACCGCGTCGAAGCCGAGCCGCTCCGCGCGCTCCGCCGCCGCGACCCAGGCGGCCTGCACCTCCGCGATCCCCGCGAGGCTCAGCGCCTCCGGCACGAGCCAGCCCTCGCCGAAGGGAACGTCGGAGGGGCCGACCGTCTCCCAGTTCATTTCGCCCTTCGCGAATTCGCGTTCGGAGAGCGGGCAGTCGCCCTCCCATGGACGGCTGATCGAGGCCTTGCGCCCGGCATGGGCAAGCTGGACGCCAATCGCCGCTCCGGCGGACTTCACCGCGTCGACGACAGCGCGCATCGGCTCCATGTGTTCGTCCGACCAGAGGCCGACGCAGCCATGCGTGATCCGCCCGCGCCGCTCCACCGCCGTCGCCTCGGTGAAGACGAGCCCGGCGCCGCCGAGCGCGAACTGCTTCAGATGCGCGAGGTGCCAGTCGTTCATCAGCCCCTCACGGGCGCTGTACTGGCACATCGGGGAGATGACGATGCGGTTCTTGAGCGTCAGCCCACGGACCGCGAAGGGGGTGAAAAGCGTGGACTTCGCCATGGTCAGGCCCGCACGCTCTCGCGCCCGGCCCAGCTTTCCAGCGCGGGCACGTTGAAATTCACCACGAAGTCGATCTTGCGGAACAGCCAGACGCCGTTCTTCCGGACATAGAGCTCATCGTAGTCGCCGAGGATCCAGCGGGCGACCTTCTCGTCGCCTTCCATCATCGTGCAGGGCATCAGGATGCGCCACTTGCCGGTCGCCTCGTCGCCGTTCACGTCGATCACGAAGTTCATCGCCAGATGGGCGGCGAAGGTGATCTGGGCGGAGATGCCGCCGAAGAACGCCTCAATCTCCGCCCGCCCGCGATGCGTGCCGAAAACGGCGCTCGTCCAGACCGCCTCGGTCTCGAAGAGCGGGCCGAGATGGGCGGGCGGATAGCCGAGGTCGCACCAGTTCATGTAGACGTGCTTGAGGCGCTTGATCGCCTCGGTGGATTCGAGCCTGTCGATCCGATCCTCGAGCGTCATGGGTCAGCCTCCCTTCGCCGGCTTGATGGACAGGCCGCCGGAAGCGGTCCGCCGGTAGGTCGCGCCGGGGCCGACCACGACCGTGGTGAACGAACTTTCGACGAGTGCGGGGCCTGCGAATTCGGCGCCGGCGGGCAGCGCCTCGAACCGGCGCGCCTCCGCCTCGACCCAGCCGACGCGCTCGAAATAGGCGCGTCGTCGGGAGACCGGGGCGGCGGCGGTCTCCTTCTCGACGCCGAGCGAGGGCAGCTTTCCCTCCCGGAGCCTGCAGCTTGCCCGCGCGGTCCAGCTTACGACCTCGATTTCGGATTCGGGGTCGGAGATCGCGAAGATCTCGTCATGCGCCGCATGGAAATCGGCCACCATCGCCCGGATGTCCGCCTCACCGCCGAAGACGCCGCCCCGGAGCGGGAGGTCGATCTCCCAGACCTGGTGCGGGTACCGCGCCTCAGCGCCGAAGGCGATGCGGCTTTCCACGGCATCGTCCCCGGCCTCCGCGATGAAGGCCTCGCAGCGCGCGCGCAATCCTGCGAGGATGGCGTTGACGGCTTCCGCGTCGAAGGCGCCGGACTGGGCGAAGAGCGCGGCGCGGCATTCGAAGACAAGCTCGGACATGAGCGCGCCCGCGGCGCTCAGCGCCGCGCCGACATCGGGGATCAGCAACGTCGGGCAGCCGAGCCGCGCCGCGATGCGCTCCGAATTCAGGCCCGCCGCGCCGCCGCCGCCGATCAGCACGGCCTCCCGCGGGTCGATCCCCTGGTTGACCGTGATGTCGAGGATCGCCTGGACCATGTTCTCGGTCGCGACCCGGATGACCGCGAGCGCGGCGTCTTCGACGGAGAGGCCGAGCGGGCCGCAGAGCCGCGCCTCGATCGCCCCGCGCGAAAGGTCCGCCCGCAGCTTCATCGCGCCGCCGAGGAAGAAGTCGGGGTCGAGCCAGCCGAGCGCCACGCAGGCGTCCGTCACCGTCGGCTCCTCGCCGCCGCGCCCGTAGGCCGCGGGGCCGGGCTCGGCCGCGGCGGATTGCGGGCCGACGCGCAGGAGCCCGCCGGCATCCACCCAGGCGATGGAGCCGCCGCCCGCGCCGATGGAGCGCACGTCCACCGAGGGAAAGCCGGTCATGTGTCCGCGATAGGCGCCGCCGATCCATGTTTCCCGCGTCAGCGGGATACTGCCGCGCCGGACGACGGAGAGATCGTAGGTCGTCCCCCCCGTGTCGGCGACGATGGCCGTCTCCGCCGCCGCGTCCGCCTCCGCGAAGTGGCGGCCGGCTACCGGGGCCATGGCGGGGCCCGAATTGATGAGGTGGATCGGCGCGCGCGCCGCTTCCGAAGCGTCGATCACGCCGGCGTTCGACGTGACGATGAGGACGCGCCCGGCATAGCCGGCGCCGCGGAGCCGCGCCGTGAGGTCGCCCATATAGGCGCTCATCAGCGGTTTCAGCGAGGCGTCGATTGCGGTGGAGGAGGCGCGCCGGTATTCGCGCAGCGAAGGGTTCACCGCGTGGGAGAGCGTGTAGGGCACGCCGGGCAGATGCGCCTCGATCAGTTCGCCGATGCGAAGCTCGTGCGCCGGATTGACGATTGACCAGAGCAGGCAGACCGCCACCGCCTCCACCTTCGCCGCCTTCATTTCGCCGAGCGCGCTGACGAGCGCCGCCTCGTCGAGCGCGCGGCGCACCGAACCGTCCGCCATGATCCGCTCGTCCGCCTCCCAGGTCAGGGAGCGGGAGACGTAGGGCTCGGGGAAGGGCACGGTGAAGTCGAACACGTCCTTCCGCCCGCCCTCGCGCAGCACGAGGATGTCCGGGTGGCCGCGCGTCGTCAGGAAGGCGGTCCGCGCCGTCGCGCCGGTGACGATGGCGTTGATCGCGCGGGTCGTGCCGTGGATGAAGAGGTCGCCCTGCGCCAGAAGGTCGGCCAGCGTCACCCCCTCCGCCTCCGCGGCCCTGGCGAGGCTGTCGATCACGCCGGCGATCGGGTCCTGCGGCGTGGTCGCCGCCTTGTGCATCGTGAGCCGGCCGTCGTCATGCTCGACGAGGAGGTCGGTGAAGGTGCCGCCGGTGTCGACCGCGAAGCGCATTTTCGATACCCCTCAGCCGGCCGCGCCGCGGAGGCGGGCGGTCTCCGCCGCGTCCACCGCGCCCGCCCCGTCGAGCGCGACGCGATAGACCGCGCGCGCGCGGTCCGCGCTCACCCAGCCCTCGCGCACGTCGCGCGCGACGCGTTCCGGCGCCCGCTCCTCCGGCCGGCCGTAGCCGCCGCCGCCGCAGCAATGGGAGATGATGGTCTCGCCCGTGGCGAGGGTGACGACGGCGCAGTTCGGCGTCGGCTCGACCGCCCCGTCCTTCCGCCTTATCGCCTGATAGGCCGCGCCGCCGAGGCCGCCGCCGCGCACGCCCTTCGCCGGGTTGTAGGTCCCGTCGGAAACGAAGGCGACCGCCATGTCGCCCCGCGTCGGGCCGAACTCCACGAGCATCCCTGCCCCGCCCTTGGTGCGCCCGGCGCCCTCGGAATCGGTGAGGAAGCGGCGGGTTTCCACCAGAAGCGGCTGGCGCAGCTCGTCGAGCTCGATGCTGTCCTGATAGCAGAGGCCGGCGTTGCCGACATGGCCGAGCGTGATCCACGCATCCGCATGGGGCCCGGCGGAGCCGCCGGTGAAGGCGAGGAAGAGCTGGTTCACATAGGGCTCCCCCTTCTCCGGGTCGAAGCCGGAGACGACGCCGATGGAGGCGGGGAGGATCGCGCCCGTCTCGGCCATGCCGATCCCGTCCTTCATCTCGGCGAGCGCGGCCTGGACGGAATTGGCGACCCGGTCGGCGATGTTCGTCGTCGCCACGGAGCAGCTCGTCGGGTGCCGGGGCACGCCGCAGACGCTGTTTTCCTTCAGCCTGATGTCGATGCGGCGGAAGGCTCCGGCGTTCTTCGGCACGGTCGGGTCGATGGAGTTGAAGACGCCGATCATGGCGGAGGTGCGGGCGCAGGCCTCCGACAGGTTCAGCCCGCAGGGCAAGGCGTCCATGTTGTCGGTGAGGTCGACAGCGATGCGCTCCGCCTTCGCGTCCACCTCCACCGTGACGTTGATCGGCACCCCGCCTTCGGGCGTGCCGGGCACGGCGTCATGCGTGCTCGTCCAGGAGCCGCGACCGCTCGGGAGCGCGGAGAGCGCGGCGCGCATCCGGGCCTCGGAATAGTCGAACCATGTCTCGGTGAAGTCATCGAGGCGCTCCCACCCGATCTCGGCGCCGAGCGCGAGGAGCTCGCGCTCCCCGATCCGCGCGGCGCCGAGCATGGCGAGGTAGTCCCCCCACCACTGCTCCGGCACGCGGATGCGGAGCATGCACATGCGGATGATGTCCTCGACGTCCCGATAGTCCTTCTGCACGCGCACGCCGGGGAAGATCAGCGCGCCCTCGTGATAGACGTCCCGCGCCGCGCCCATGTAGGTCGTCGGCTCCGAGTTGCCGCAATCGGCCTGGTGCGCCTTCGCGACGACGGTGAAGCGGTGCACGCCCGCATCGTCCACGACGGGGACGAGCAGCGTGTGGTCCGCCGGGTGCGAGCAGCCGTGATAGGGCGAGTTGTGGAGGAAGGCGTCGCCGCGGGCGAGGACGGGATGATGCTCCCGCACCGAGGCGGCCATCATGTCCGGCCCGCTCAGCACATGGATCGGCAGGCTTTCCGCCGTGGCGAGCAGCCGGTCGTCCGCCGTGATGATGCAGCAGGAAAAGTCGCGGGCGATGTTGAGGACGCCGGAACGTCCGGTCCGCAGCAGGGTGTTCGCCATCTTCCGCGCGACGCCTTCGACGCGGCTGATGAGAAGGGCGAGCTCGACCCCGTCGAGCGCCCCGGTCCGGGCGGTCATGCGCGCCTCCGTCGGCGATGCGGGATGGGAGCCGCGCGCGGCGCGCCGCGCGCGGCGTTCGGCCAGGTTCAGCGCGCGATGTACTCGTAACGCTTGCCGAAGAGCACATCCATCGGGACGGGCTCGGAGATCTGGAACTCAGCCGCGACCGCCGGCTTGCCGTCCGTCGTCTCGATCACGAGATAGGGGGCCGAGTTCTGGTGGTGCAGCTCCGGGGTGAAGGTGCGGGTGCCGATCAGGAACGGTTCATCCTTGAACTGGTTCATCTCGGCCAGCACCGCGTCCGTCTCGAAGGAGCCGGCCCGCTCGACCGCCCGCGCCCACATCTCGACCACGAGATAGCCGGGATAGGTGTACTGGCTGTTCGGATACTCGCCGAACCGCGCCTTGTACTTCTCGTTGAACTCCTGGACGGCAGGGCGCGGATCGTCGCCGTAGATCGACGCCTGCTCGGGCACGTAATGGCCAGTGAGGCCCGGCACGGAATCGAGCCAGTAGGTGCCGCTCATGGAGCTGCCGCCGCCGAGCGCCGAATTGATGCCCGCCGCCCGGATCTGCCGGAGCGCGCTGGCGCCGCCGGGGATGTAGGAGCAGTTGATGATGAAGTCCGGCTCGGTGGGCAGGCCCTTGATCCGGGTGATCTGCGCGGCGATCGAGGGATCGTCGTTCTTGTAGACGTCGTGGCCGAGGATCTCGAGCCCCAGCTTCTCCCGCCACATCCAGTCGAAACCGTAGCAGATGCCCTTATTGTACTCGATGGTGGTGTCGAGGAGGATGTAGGCGGTCTTCCAGCCCTTCTCCTTGGCGCCCCATTCCGCGAGCGTCGCGCCCTGCACCGCGGCGAGGACGGAGGAGGAGAAGGAGGCCGGGCCGACGCCCTGGATGCCGGCCAGCACGCTTTCCGCGCAGAGGAAGATCGAGATCTTGTTGGCGTTCTGCGCCGCGAGCGCGGCGGGCGCGCCGAAGTCATAGTCGCAGTCGACGGCGACCATCTGCGCGCCCTCGGCGAGGACCTGCTGGCCCGCCTTGGCGCTCTCGGCCCGGTCCGTCTTCGCGTCCGCGACGACGACCTTGATCTGCTTTCCGAGCAGCCCGCCCTTCTCGTTGATGTCGTCCACCGCGATCAGCATGGCGTTGTAGGAAGGCTGGCTATACGCCTGCATCCAGCCCGAGAAGGAAGCGGCGACGCCGATCACCACCTCGTCCTCGGCCGCCGCCGCGATCGGCGCCGCCGTCACGCCCAGCGCCGCGACTGCGGCGATCACATTCCTCTGGAAGATAGACATTCCCTGTTGACCTCTCTGTAAGAAAGCACCTGCGCCGAATCGGCTCTCCGACCGTTTCCCGACGCGTGACAGGACGAATACTGCGAGGTTGTGGACAGAACGCAAGCGAATCGTTCCCGGCTCTCCCCGCCCGCGGCCGTCGCCGGCGCCCGCGCGCACGCCCGAATTGATCCGGACAAGCTGGACGCTTCGTGTTATGCAACATAATCGCGACAAGTTGCCGCAATTCGCGTGCTTTCTTCGCGGTCGCAAAAAATCCGTTGACGGCGCGCCGGAAGCTGGCGTGGACTGTAGACATGAGGACAGCCGGGGGAGTTCAGGGCGTGAACGACGAAACGGTGTGCAATCGGCCTCGGCCGGCGAACCGGAGGGGCGGAGGCCTCCACGGTCGATGAGGCGGCAGGACACACTCGAGATTTCCGGTGTCACGGTTCGCTTCCAGGGCCTGACGGCGATCGACAGCGTTACGGACGCGCTCGTCTCGGGAGAGATCCTGGGGCTGATCGGGCCGAACGGCGCGGGCAAGACGACGCTCGTCAACGTCATATCGGGCTTCCAGAAGCCCACCGAGGGCTCCGTTCTGCTCAACGGCCGCTCGACCGGCGCGGAGACGCCGCACTCGCTCCGGCGGCGCGGCGTCGCCCGGACCTTCCAGGCCGGGCGCCTGTTCCGGGAGATGAGCGTGCTCGAGAACGTCGCCGTCGCCGGCGTCGGCATGGGGCGGACCCGCGCCGCCGCGCATGCCGAGGCGATGGAGTTGTTGGACTGGATCGGCCTCGCGCCGAAAGCCAACCTGATCGCCGGCGCGCTTCCCTATACGGACGAGCGGCGCGTCGGCATCGCGCGGGCGCTCATGCAATCCCCGCATTTCGTCCTGCTCGACGAACCGGCGGCCGGCATGTCGGACCTTGAATGCGACGAGCTGATGCGCCTCGTCCGCGACATAAGGGACCGGTTCGGGTGCGGCGTGCTGCTGATCGAGCACAACATGCGCGTCGTCATGGAGGTCTGCGAGCGGATCCACGTGCTCGACAGCGGCAGGACCATCGCGCAGGGCAAGCCCGAGGCGGTGCGGAACGATCCGGCCGTGATCGAAGCCTATCTCGGGGGAGGATGAAGATGCTCGAAGTCCGGGATCTGCATGTTCAGTACGGGCGCCTCGTCGCGCTCAGGGGCGTCTCGTTCTCCGTCGCCGAGGGCGAGATCGCCTGCATCGTCGGCCCGAACGGGGCTGGCAAATCCACCACGCTCCTCACCGTCTCCGGCGTGCTGAAGCCGACCATGGGCGAGGTGATCTATGACGGAAAGCCCATCGCCGGCCGTTCGCCGGAGGCGATCGCCGGGCTCGGCGTCACGCAGGTGCCCGAGGGGCGGCATATCTTCACCGGCCTCACGATCGAGGAGAATCTCCGCGTCGGCGCCGCCCTCCGGCGGGACCGGGACGAGACGCGCAAGGACATGGAGCGGATCTACGAGACCTTCCCGATCCTCGGGCAACGCAAGGGGCAGGCTGCGGGCAAGCTTTCCGGCGGGGAGCAGCAGATGCTCGCCATCGGCCGCGCGCTGATGAGCCGGCCGAAGCTGATGACGATCGACGAGCCTTCGCTCGGCCTCGCGCCCAAGATCGTGGACCGCGTTTATGAAGTGCTGACCGAATTGCGCGCGAGCCGTGGCCTCACGCTCCTCATCGTGGAGCAGAGTTCGGAACGCGCGCTGAAGGCGGCGGACCGGCTCCATGTCCTGCGCAGCGGGGAGATCCAGCTTTCCGGCCAGGCGGCCGATCTCAGGGACGGGGCCGAGGTCCACAAGGCCTATTTCGGCTTCACCAAGGCGCATGAAGGCGAGGTGATGATCTGATGGCGTTCGCATTCCAGGTGATAATCGACGGCCTCAGCCTCGGGAGCTTCTACGCGCTGGCGGCGCTCGGGATCGGGCTCCTTTTCGGGGTGCTGAAGCTCATCAACTTCGCCCACGGGTCGTTCATCACGTTCGGCGCCTACGCGCTGATCCTCCCCTCGGCGGCGACTGAGGCGACGCTCGGTATCGGCGCGCTGCCGGTGGTCCCGCTCGTGATCCTGATCGTCGCCGTGGTGGTGGCGCTTGCGCTTCTCTCGGAATTCGCAGTGTTCCGCCCCCTGAGGGATTCCTCGCCGGCGACGCTGATGGTCGGCTCCTTCGCGCTCGGCTTCGTCATCCAGAACCTCATCATCATGATCTACGGGGGCCGTCCGAAGGCGGTCGGCCTCTGGTCGGATCTCTCGGCGGGCGTGACGCTGATGGAGGGCGTGAGCGTGCCGAAGCTCCAGCTCATCATCATCGGCGTGACCATATCCCTGATGCTGGCGCTGGTCTTCTTCCTGAAGAAGACGCGCTGGGGCATCCACATGCGGGCGGCGGCGGAGGATTTCCGCATGGCCCGGATGCTCGGCGTGAAGGCGGACCTCGTCATCATGCTCGCCGTCGCGATCAGCGGGATGCTCGCGGCGGCGGTCTCGCTCCTCTATGTGGTGCAGACCGGCATCCTCGATTTCCGCATGGGCGTGCCCATGATGCTCTTCGCCTTCATCGCCACCGTGGTCGGCGGGATGGGCAGCCTCGTCGGCGCGGTCGCCGGCGGCTTCGCCGTCGGGATGCTCAGCATCCTGCTGCAGACCTTCCTTCCCTCGGACATCAGGGCCTATCGCGACGTGTTCGTCTTCCTCGTCGTGATCGTCGTCCTTCTGATGCGGCCGCAGGGCCTCTTCCTCTCGTCCGCCGTCAAGGAGCGCGTCTGACATGGAGCCGAACAGCCCCTTCCAGCGCACGCTTCGCGAGTTCTGGCCGCTCATCATCCTCTCGGCGCTGGTGACCGCCGTCGTGGTGATCATCCAGGCCTTCGGCGACCCGATCATCAGCCGTTCGCTCACCGAGGCGCTGATTCGTCTGGTCGTCGTCGTGGCGCTCTTCATCTTCATCGGCAATTCTGGGCTCATGTCCTTCGGGCACATCGCCTTCATGATGATCGGCGCCTATGCGACGGCCTGGCAAACCATGCCCGTGATGACGAAGGGCATCTTCGCGCCCGGCCTGCCGCAATACCTGCTGGAGAATTCGCACCACTGGATCCCGGCGACGCTGATCGGCGGCGTCGCGGCCTCCGTCGTCGCCCTTGTGGCCGGGCTGGCGCTGATGCGCCTCTCGGGCATCGCCGCCTCCATCGGCACATTCGCCTTCCTGATGGTGTTCTACTCCTTCTATCTCCAGTGGAGCACCTGGACGGCGGGGCAAAGCTCTCTAGTCGGCCTGCCGATGACGACGACGCCCTGGGTCGGCCTCGTCTTCTCCCTCGTCGCCATCGTTGTCGCGTTCTTCTACGCCCGCTCCCGCTTCGGCCTCGCGCTTCGGGCGAGCCGGGAGGATGCGGTGGCCGCGCAAGCCTCCGGCGTGAACGTGCAGGTCCAGCGGCTGATCGCCTTCGTCGTCAGCGCCTTCCTCTGCGGGCTGGCCGGCGGCCTCTACGGCCACTTCCTCGGCCTCCTGACGGTGGACACGTTCTACCTGCCGCTCACCTTCATCACCATCGCCATGCTCGTCGTGGGCGGGATGAACAGCCTCTCCGGCGCGGTGGTCGGCACGCTCTTCATCTCCTTCGCCATCGAGATCCTTCGGGTGCTGGAGCGGGGGGTGAATGTCGGCGTCTCGGTCAAGCTGCCGGCGAACTCGGCGGAGGTGGGGCTCGGGATCATCCTCCTTCTCGTCCTGATCTTCCGGCGGACGGGAATCACGAGGAACCAGGAAATCTATTGGCCGTGGAAGCCGGTCGTCGCCGTCTCGTCGGTCACGCGGAGACAATCGTGAACGGGAAAGCGCCGATGGACGCACGCTACGCCGCCGGCGCGGCGTATCTCGACGGCGCCTTCATGCCGATCGGGGAGGCGAAGATTCCGATTACGGACTGGGGCTATCGCCGCTCCGACGTGACCTATGACGTCGTGAGCGTGTGGGAAGGGCTCTTCTTCCGGCTCGACGAGCATGTGACGCGGTTCCGCGCCTCGATGGAGAAGCTGCGCCTCAGCCCGCGGGAGTCGGATGAGGAGATCAAGGCGATCCTCCATCGCTGCGTCGCGCTCGCCGGGCTCCGCTCCGCCTATGTGGCGATGGACTGCCTCCGCGGGCGGCCCGAGCGGGGCAAGCCCTATCACCCCGCCTTCGCCCGCAACTACGTCGCCGCCTTCGCGATCCCCTGGGTCTCCATCGTCGACGAGGAGATGATGCAGAAGGGCGCGCACATGATCGTGGCTGACACGGTGCGCATTCCGCCTGAATCCGTGGACCCGACGGCGAAGAACTTCCACTGGGGCGACCTGACCCGCGCGCAGTTCGAGGCGAGGGACCGGGGGGCGGATTTCGCGATCCTGACGGACGGCGCCGGGCTGGTGACGGAGGGCGCGGGCTTCAACGTCTTCGCCGTGACGGGCAAGCGCGTCGTCTCCCCGCACCGGGGCGCGCTGGAGGGCGTCACACGGCTCTCCGTGCTGGAGCTTTGCCCGGAGCTCGGGCTCGAGCCCGTGATCGAGCCGATGAGCGTGGAGGCGCTGCGCGGGGCGGACGAGATCTTCATGACGACGACGGCCGGCGGCGTCATGCCCGTCTCCCGCATCGACGGGCGGATGCTCTGCAATGACCGGCCGGGGCTGGTGACGATGAAGCTCCACGATCTCTTCTGGGCGAAGCGGCGGGCCGGATGGCTCGGCACGCCGGTGGACTACGCCGCCGCCTGAGGCCGCCGGCGCCCGCCCTCAGGCGAGCGCTGCGCGGATCGCCGCGACGCCCTTCGCGCGCTCGGCCCTCGCGGCCAGCGCCGCCTCCATGCCGACCTCCTCGAAATGCACCGGCATGTGCGGCTGCATCTGGGCGATGAGGTCCATGTCGGCCGAGATCACGGCGCCGATCATGAAATAGCCGCCGCCCGAGACGGCGTCCCGGTGGAGCACGATGGGCTCCGTGCCGCCCGGCACCTGGATCGAGCCGTAGGGATAGCAGCCGTCCACGATGTTCGACGGGTCGGAGCCGGCGCCGAAGGGCGGCGTCCGCGGCACGAAGTCGAGCGGGCGGCCGCCGCGGAAGCGGTAGCCCATCCGGTCCGCCTCCGGCGCGACCTTCCACTGATCGACGAAGAAGGCCTTCTGCGATTCCGGCGTGATGCGGTGCCAGTAGAGCCCGGTCACGACGCGCAGCCTGTCCTTCGGGCCGGCGCGGCGGAGGTTTTCGGGCAGCGAGCGGCCCGGCTTGCCGGCGCCCTCCCCGAGCGGCAGAACGTCCCCCGCGGCGATCGCCCGCCCGCCGACGCCCCCGAGCGCGCCGATGGCGTAGGTGGAGCGGGAGCCGAGCGCCGGCTCCGTCGCGATCCCGCCGGAGACGCAGATATAGACCCGCGCGCCGCCGCGGAGATAGCCGAAGCTCAGCACCTGCCCCGCCTTCACCGGGAAGGAGGCCCAGCCCGGCCGTTCCTCCCCGTCGAGCATGACCGGCATGTCGCCCCCAGTCACCGCCACGGTGGCGTCGCGGCGGAAGGCGAGTTCGGGGCCGACGAACACGGCTTCGAGCGCCGCCGCCCCCTCCTCGTTGCCGACGAGGAGGTTGCCGGCGATCAGCGCCTCGCGGTCCATCGCGCCGCCCTCGGGGATGCCGAGGTGGAAATAGCCGGGCCGTCCGAGATCCTGAACGGTGGTGAGCAGGCCGGGTTTCAGTACCTCAAGCGCCACGGAGGGCCTCCATCAGCTTGGCGTTGGTCGCGTCCGGGTTCGCATTGAAGGCGGCGAGGTCGAAATCGACCTCGGCGATCTTCGGCGTCCAGTCCCCGGCTTCGATCGCCGCGGCGATCCGGTCATGCTCCTCGCGCCCGATTGGCGCCCATTTCACGATGTCGCCGGGGCGGAAGAACACCATGAAATCGCGCATGTAGCTGATCGTCTGCGTCGGGTCGTAGATCGGCATGGGCGTGATGCCGAACATCTGGTAGCCGCCCGCGCCCCGCACCGAATAGAGCGCGCCGAAGCAGCCGCCATGACCGATGGTGAGCTTCGGGGTGTCGGTGCGCGGCCTGAGATATTTCGGCGCCTCGAGCTGCCTCTCCCGCTCCACGAGCTGATAGAGAAAGGGAAGGCCGGCGACGAAGCCGACCATCGAGACGAACCACGGATTCGAATGATAGGCCTCGATGAAACCCGCAACATCGTCGAAGCCGTTGATCCGCGCGGCGTATTCGAGATCGGTCCCGTTCGGGTCCTGATGCCGTTCGCGGAAGCGCATCAGCGTCTCGTGCGTCCACGGGTCCTGGAAGTAGACGGGCACCTCGATGATCCGCGTCTTCATCCGCTTCGGCGCGTCTTCCGCCGCGTGCTCGAGCCGCTTCAGTTCCTCCATCATCGCCGCGGGCGCGATCACGTCCGGGTCGAACTTCACCTGGAAGGAGGCGTTGGCGGGGCAGACCTCCGTCACGCCCGGCAGTTTGGCCGCGCGGACGGCGTTCGCCATCGAGATGGCCTTGAAGAAGGCGTCGAGGCTCATCTCCTCGTCCATCTCGACGAAGATGTGCTCGTCGCCGCCGTAGGAGTATCTCGTCTTCATCGCGTATCGCCTCCTCCTGCCCCTGAAGGGCCGAGCGGGTTGGCCTCGAGCCAGGGCTCGAGGAACTGGGTGTGGATGCGGCCCGCCGCGACATCGGGATCGCGCGCGAGCGCGGCGTGGAGCGGGAGCGTGGTGGGCAATCCCTCGATCAGGAGCGAGTCCACCGCCTCGCGCAGCGCGGCGATGGCGCCCGCCCGGTCCGGCCCGTGGACGATCAGCTTGCCGACGAGGCTGTCGTAGAAAGGCGGTATGGCGTAGCCCTCATAGAGCATCGTGTCGAACCGGACGCCCGGCGGCGCCTGAAGCCGTGAACAGAGTCCGGGAAAGGGCAGGAAGCCCTTTGACGGGTCCTCGGCGTTCACCCGCACCTCGATCGCATGGCCGTCCAGCCGCACATCCTCCTGCCGGAGCGAGAGCGGGGCGCCGAAGGCGATGCGGATCATCTCCGCCACGAGATCCACGCCCGTCACCATTTCGGTCACGGGGTGCTCGACCTGGATGCGGGTGTTCATCTCGAGGAAGAAGAACTCCTCCGTCGCAGGGTCGTAGAGGTATTCGAGCGTCCCCGCCCCGCGATAGGAGACCGCCTCGGCCAGGCGGACGGAGGCGGCGCACATCCGGTCCCGCACTTCAGGGCGGAGCCCGAAGGCCGGCGCCTCCTCCCACACCTTCTGGCGCCGGCGCTGGAGCGAGCATTCGCGCTCGAAGAGGTGGATCGCGCGCGCGCCGTCCCCCATCACCTGCACCTCGACATGGCGCGCGTTCCGCACCAGCCGTTCGAGATAGAGGCCGCCGTCGCCGAAGGCGGCGAGCGCCTCGGCCCGGGCCTGCGGCGCGAGGCGGGCGAGATCCTCCGCCGTCTCGGCGACGCGGATGCCGCGGCCGCCGCCGCCCGCCGCCGCCTTGAGCATGACCGGGAAGCCGATCCGCCCCGCCTCGGCGGCGAGCGCCTCCGGCTCCTCGATCCGGCCGGCGGAGCCCGGAACGGTCGGCACGCCGGCCGAGGCCGCCGCCTCCCGCGCCGCCACCTTGTCGCCCATCCGCGCGATGGTCGCGCCCGTCGGCCCGACGAAACGCATCCCCGCCGCCTCCACCGCGTCGGCGAAGCCGGCGTTCTCCGCGAGGAAGCCGTAGCCCGGATGAACCGCATCCGCCCCCGCACCCTTGGCGGCGGCGACGACGCGGTCGATGTCGAGATAGGATTTCTTGGCCGCCGGCGGCCCGACATTTACGGGAATGTCTGCGAGCCGCACCGCGAGCATGTCCGCATCCGCATCCGAATGCGCCTGGGCGACCTTCATGCCGAGCGCGCGCGCGGCGCGGTTGATCCGCACCGCGATCTCGCCCCGGTTGGCGATGAAGAGCGTCCTGCCCGAGGGGTCCGCCATCTCAGTCGACGGTGGCGATCACGGCCCCGGCCATCACCGGGTCCTCGTTCTCCAGCGCGAAGCGGATGTTGGCGCCGCCTGTCTCCGCCTTCACCTCGTGGAAGGTCTTCATCACCTCGACGAGGCCGATCACGTCCCCGGCCGAGACGCTCGCGCCGTCCGCCACGA
Source organism: Pikeienuella sp. (assembly GCF_046290545.1). Classification (NCBI taxonomy): domain Bacteria; kingdom Pseudomonadati; phylum Pseudomonadota; class Alphaproteobacteria; order Rhodobacterales; family Paracoccaceae; genus Pikeienuella; species Pikeienuella sp. The sequence continues at coordinate 23,120 of NZ_JBKAGV010000013.1, forward strand.
AGGGCGGCGCGTCCGGCGCGGGGCGGCGGTAGAAGGTGCCGGGAAGCGGCGAGCGGAGGTCCTTGGTCATCTGGTCTCCCTGGGATCAGGCGGCGAGGTCAAGCGCGCCGGGCGCGCGGATGGCGATTCCGGCGTCCAGCAGGCGCGCGCGGACGGCCGTGCCGATGGCGAGCGAGCCCGGCGTGTCGGAATGGAAGCAGATCGACTCGAAGGCGATGGATATGTCGTCGCCCTCCACCGTCCTCACCTTACCCTCGCGGCACGCGCGCACGCATTTCTGCGCCATCTCTTCGGGGTCGAGCGCCCGCATCTTCCGGGTGAAGACGATCGCGCCGGTCCTGTCATAGTCCCGGTCCGCGAAGAGTTCGCGGATCACCGGCTGGCCGAGCTCGCGGGCGACCCGGTCGGTGATCGAGATGTCCATGCAGTAGAGGAAGGCGTCAGGCGCCGTCTTGCGCAGCGCTTCGACGAGGAGGCGGGAGAGCGTCTCGTCCTTCGCCGCCGTCATGTAGAGCGCGCCGTGCGGTTTCACATGCTGGAGCGGCGCGCCGTGGCGGGTCGCGAATTCGCGGATCGCCCCGACCTGGTAGAGCACGTCGTTCACCAGCTCCTCCGGCGGCGCGCCGATCACGCGGCGGCCGAAGCCCTGGAGGTCATGGTAGCCGGGATGCGCCCCGACGCCGACGCCATGTTCCGCGGCGAGCTTCACCGTCGCGTCCATCGTGTTCGGGTCCCCCGCATGGAAGCCCGCGGCGATGTTGGCGGAGCTGATGAGTTTCATCAGCGCCTCGTCCGGCGCGTCGCCATAGCTCCAGTGGCCGTAGCCCTCGCCCATGTCGCAATTCAGGTCCACCGCGTTGCGAAACATCGAATCCTCCCATCCTCAGGCGATCAAAAGGCGCCGCGCGCCGTTTGCAAAGCCGTTTCGTCTCATGCCGGGTCAGGCGGCCGCCGACGCCCGTATCGCGCGCTCCGCTTCCTGGATCGCGCCTCGGAATCCGGCCACGATATCGTCGATGTCCCGCTCCGTCGCGATCAGCGGCGGGCAGAGGGCCAGGCTGTCGCCCATGGCGCGGGAGATGACGCCGCGCTCCTGCAGGAACCCGTTGGCGAGCGGGCCAAGCACGCCGGGCTTGCCGAGCGGCGCCTTCGTCTCCCGGTCGGTCACGAGCTCCACCGCGCCGATCAGCCCGACGCCCCGAACCTCGCCGACGAGCGGCAGGTCGGAAAGCTCGCGGATGCGCGCCTGCATGTAGGCGCCGACCGTCCTCGCATTCTCGACGAGCCCGCGTTCCTCGATGATGTTCAGGTTCTCGAGCGCCACCGCGGAGGCGACAGGGTGTCCGCCCCCCGTGAAGCCGTGGCCAAGCACGCCGATGCGCGAACTCTCGTCCGCAATCGGCCCGTATACGCGCTCGTTGATGAGGACGGCCGAGATCGGGAGATAGGCCGAGGACAGCTGCTTCGAGAGCGTCATGATGTCGGGCTCGATCCCGAAGGTCTCGCTGCCGAACATCCGCCCGGTCCGCCCGAAGCCGCAGATCACTTCGTCCGCGACGAGGAGGATGTCGTATTTCCGCAGCACGGCCTGGATCTTGGCCCAGTAGCCCGCGGGCGGCACGACGACGCCGCCGGCGCCCTGCACCGGCTCGCCGATGAAGGCGGCGATGGTGTCAGGCCCCTCGGCGAGGATCAGCGCTTCCAGCTCTTCGGCGAGGCGGGTCGAGAACGCCTCCTCGGTCTCGCCCGGCAGCGCGTCCCGGTAGTGATGCGGGCATGTCACATGGAGGAAGCCCGGGAGCGGCAGGTCGAAGGAGCCGTGGTTGATCGGCTGGCCCGTCAGGCTGCCGGAAGCGATGGTGATGCCGTGATAGCCGCGCTTGCGCCCGATGAACTTCTTGCGCTGCGGCTGGCCCATCGCGTTGGCGCGATACCACAGCAGCTTCACGACCGTGTCGTTCCCTTCCGAGCCCGAATTGGTGAAGAACACCTTGGACATCGGAACCGGAGCCATGCCCACCAGCTTCTCCGCAAGGTCGATCACCGGCCCGTGCGATTTCTGGGTGAAGACGTGGTAATAGGGCAGCTCCGCCATCTGCTTGCGCGCCGCCTCCACCAGCCGCGGCTCGGAAAAGCCCACGCCGACGCACCAGAGGCCCGACATCGCCTCGATATAGCGGCGGCCCGCATTGTCATAGACGTGGACGCCCTCGCCCCGCGCAATCACCAGAGGCCCTTCGGCCTCGTTCTTGCGCGCGTTGCTGTAGGGATGGAGATGGTGCGCGGCGTCGCGCGCCTCGGGCGAGTTCGGCAGGGTCGCCATCGTCTCGGTTGTCATCGGTCAGGCTCCCGGTTCAGGGTTTCAGGTCGGGCGGGAGGCGGCGCGTCGCGCCTCGCGCTCATGTTTCCAGTCAACGCACCATTGCGAACAGAACGTGGCGCCTTCGAGGGTGACCTTCCGCGCCTGATCCTCGGGGGAGTCGTCATAGACGAGCGTCCCGCAATTGGCGCATTTCACGTAGCTCTCGATGTAGAAGCGGTTCTGCGAGAACTTCATTCCGAGCCTCCCCCCGCGCCATAGAGCCGGCGGGACGCCGTCTCGGAGACGTATCCTTCGCGCACGTCGCGGGCGAGGGCCTCGGCGCTCCGCTCCCCGGGGTCGCCATAGCCGCCGCCGCCCGGCGTCACGAGGCGCACCCGGTCGCCCCGCCTGATCGCCACGTTCGAATAGCGGCTGGTGGAGGCCTTGCCGTAGACCTCCGGCATCGTCCGCCAATCGTCCCGCCCTGCGTTCTGCACGAGGGTCGCGCCGCAGCCGCCCTCTCCGCCGCCGGCGAGCCCCCAGGGCGCGAAGAGATGCCGGTCCGTCATCTGCGAGCAGACGATCACGTCGTTGAGGCAGAGCATCTGCTTGGTGTAGCCGAGCCCGCCCCGGTGCGCCCCCGCCCCGCCTGAATCGACGTTGAAGGCGAGGCTCTCGATCCGCCAGGGAAAGCGCGTCTCGTAGACTTCCACCGGCGTGATCCGGCAATTGCCGTTGATCGAATCCACGCCGTCATTGCCGTCCGCGAAGGAACGGCCGCCCCAGCCGACGCCTTCGAGATCATAGCAGGCGAAGAATTCCTGCGTCTCCGCGTCCACCCCGCCAAAGACGAAGTTGCAATGCGTCGCGCCTTCCGCCGCCATAACCCGGTCTGGCGCGACGGGCGCCATCGCGCCGAGAATCGCGCCGACGAGGCGGGGATGCGTCTCCGTGTTGCCGCCGACCGATGGGGCCGGGAAATCCACGTTCACGATGGTTCCGGGCGGCGCGACGACGCGGATCGGCCGGAAGCAGCCCGAATTCCGAGGGATCGTGGCGTCCGTCATGTGGAGGACGGCGTTGTAGGCCGCCGAGGTGGCGACGCCGAGTGTGGCGTTGATCGGCCCCGCCGCCTGCGGCGCGGAGCCGGTATAGTCCACGACGATCTCGCCGCCGCGGACATGCACCTCGACCTCGATCGGATAGTGCCGCTCCGCGTCGATGCCGTCGCTCTCGATGATGTCGGAGAAGGGGTAGATCCCGTCCGGCAGCGCCTCGATCTCCGCCTGCATCCGCCGCTCGGAATAGAGGAGGAGGTCGGAGACGTTCCGGCGAACCGTCTCCAGCCCGTATTTCTCGTAGACGCCGCGCATCCCCTTCTCGCCGAGATCGACGGCGGCGATCAGCGCCCGAAGGTCCCCGTAATTCACCCGCGGCGTGCGGACATTGGCGAGGAGGAGCTTCCAGACCTCGACATTGTCCTGACCGCGCTTCTTGATCTTGACGGGGGGTACGCGGAGCCCCTCCTGGAAGATCTCGGTCGCCTCGCCGCAGAAGCCGCCCGGCGCCATGCCGCCGACCTCGGCGATATGGCCGATGGCGACGGCGAACCCGACGAGCTCGCCAGAGACGAAGATCGGCTTGAAGAACGTGTGCTCCGGCGTGTGCAGGCCCCCGCGATAAGGGTCGTTGTGGAGGATGACGTCGCCCTCCTCCAGCTCGGAAGCGGGGATTTCCTTCAGGCACGACTTCACGAGCAGGGGCATGCCGCCGATCTGCGCCGGGCAATAGTCGGCCACCGCGATCATGTCGCCGTTCAGGTCCGCCAGCCCGCAGGTGAAGTCGAGCGCCTCGTTGAAGATCGTCGAATAGGACGTCTTCATCAGGGTGATGCCCATCTCCCGGCAGATCGAGACCATCGTGGATTCGAGAATGTTCATCGTCACGTAATCCATCGCGGGCTCCTCAGGATTTCACGTGGAGATGGCCGAAGCGGTCGACCGAAAGCGTATCGCCCGGCTTCAGCAGGGTGACCGAGGCGTCTTCCTCGATCACGGCGGGGCCGGTCAGGACATGGCCGGCGCCGAGGGCGGCGCGGTCATGGACCGGCGTGTCGATCCATCCCTGCTCGAACCGAACCCGCCGCGTTCCGCGCGGGGCGGCGGGGCCCCCGGCCTCAGGCAGGAGCGGGAGCGCGGGTTTCTTCGAGACTGCCACGGCCACGGCCTTCAGGTTCACCGTCTCGATGGTCTCGCCGGGAATGGAGAAGCCGAACCGCGCCTCGTGCTCGACATGGAACCGCGCCCAGAGGTCGGCGACCGAGGCTTCGTCGAACGAGTCCGACGGATAGGAAAGCTCCAGTTCGTGGTTCTGCCCGAGATAGCGGGCCTCGATCGAGCGATGGATCGCAATCCGGTCGCTGTATCCCTGCCCCTGAAGCTCCGCCGCCGCGCCTTGCGACAGCTCCGTCATCGCCTCCGTCGCGCGCGCCGCGTCGAAGAACTTGGAGATCTGCTGGACCGTGCGGTGCCGGTCCACCCGCCCGTCCGTCATGATGAAGCCGAAGGCGGAGAACTGGCCGGGATGATTGGGCACGAGCCCGGCCGGGATGCCCGCGATCTCCATCAGGTCGGAAAGATGTACGGGCCCGGCCCCGCCCGAAGCGAGTAGCGTGAAGTCACGCGGGTCGAGCCCGCGCTGGAGCAGTACGGCGCGGAGGGCGCCGAGCATGTTGTTGTTGGCGATCTGCACCATGGCGAGCGCCGCGGCGTCCGGCTCCATGCCGAGACGAGCGGCGACCGCGGCGACCGCATGCTCCGCCGCCTTCGCGTCGAGCGCCATCGCGCCGCCGAGGAAATTGCCTGGGTCGATCCGGCCGAGGACGACATTGGCGTCCGTCACCGTCGCCTCGGTTCCCCCGAGCCCGTAGCAGGCGGGGCCGGGCGTGGCGCCGGCCGATTGCGGCCCCATCCGCAGCATGCCGCCCTTGTCGATCCAGGCGATGGAGCCGCCGCCGGCGCCGATCGTGTGAATGTCGATCATCGGAATCTGGATCGGCACGCCCCACTCGATCTCGAAATCGGTGGTGACATGCTCCGCGCCGTCCACGACGGTGGAGCAATCGGTCGAGGTGCCGCCCATGTCGAAGGTCACGAGCCGGCGGATGCCGGTGATCTCGGACAGCGCCCGCGTCGCGACAACCGCCCCGGTCGGGCCTGAAAGCGTCATCTGCACGGGGGATTCGGCGGCGCCGTCCAGCGTCGACTCCCCGCCGTTGGACTTGATGACGCCGACCCGCGCGCCGACGCCGAGCGCGTCGAGCCGCGCCTTCATCCGGCGGAGATTCTTCGAGACGACGGGCTTGAGATAGGCGTCCGCCACGGTGGTGGAGGCGCGCTCGTATTCCTTCCACTTCGGCAGGACCTCGTATGAGGTCGAGACCGGGAGGCCCGGCAGTTCCTCCGCGAGGATGTCCCGGATACGGCTCTCATGCCGAGGATCGATGTAGGAGAACAGCGTGCAGACGGCTACGGCCTCGATCGTCCCGTCCGCGCGGATGCGCTCCGCCAGCGCGCGCACAGCGGCCTCGTCCAGCGCGGCCACCGTCTCGCCCTTCGCGGAAAGCCGCTCCGGAATCTCGTGGCAATCGGCGCGGGAGACGAGCGGGCGCGGCTTGATCCAGCCGATATCGTAATGGCTGCGCCGATTCGCGCGCTGGATGAACAGCACGTCGCGAAAGCCTGCGGTGGTGACATAGGCGATCTTCGCGCCCCTGCGGGTCAGCAGCGCATTGGTTGCGATGGTGGTGCCCAGCCTGATCTTCCCGATCTCGCCGAGATCGGCGATCCGGCCCAGCCCCTGGAGCACGCCTTCGATCGGCTCCTCCGGAGTCGTCAGGTTCTTCCACGTCTCGATGCGCCCGCTTTCGACCTCGTAGGCGACGAAATCCGTGAAAGTGCCGCCGATATCGACCCCAAGAATACGTGTCATGACCCGGCCTGCTCCACGCCCTTTCCGGCCGCTGGCGACGGCTCCGTCTCCTGTGCGAAGCGGGACCATGCGTCCTCGATATGCGTGCGGAGAGCGGCCTCGCAGCGCGCCTGATCCCCGAGGCTGAACGCATCCACGATCGGCCAGTGGTCGGAGGCGGCGGCATGGAGCGATTCGAACCGGTGGTCGGCAAGCGCGATCAGCATCTGCACTTCGCTCTGGATGTTGGCGAAGGCGGCCAGCGCGCGGCGGTTGCCTGAAAGCTCACAGATCCTGAGATGGAACGCGAGGTCGAACTCGGTAAGCCGGGCCTCGTCGCCGTCCTGCGCCGCCGCCTCCATCGCCTCCACGATCTTGGCGAAATTGTCGACCTCCCGCGCGTCGATCCGCGGCAGCGCCCGCCGGAGGGCGAACTCCTCGAGCGCAATGCGGAAAGCGAAGAGCTCGTCCACATCCTGTTTCGTCATCGCTCGAACGAACCGGCCGCGATGCGGGGCCCCGACAAGGAGGCCGCACTCCTCGAGCCGGTTCAGCGCCTCGCGGATCGGGTTTCGGCTGATGCCGAGACGCCGGGCGAGTTCAGCCTCGTTGATCCGATCTCCGGGTCGAAGCCGCCCGGTCACGAGCTCCCGCATGAGGTAGCCGCCGACCTGCTGCGAAAGCACGGTCGGAGCGAGGATTTGGCTATCGCTATCGGAGACTTTCATCGTGTTTATATCTCGGTCGCCTGTCGCTGGAACCATTAAGCCCTGCCTTGGCTAAGACGCCGCCCTGAGATTGTAGATTGTGGACAGAATTGAAGTATCTCGGGCCGCGACTGTCAACAGGTTTCGCATCGACCCGGATTCGACCACGCGAGACTGCGCGGCTGGCCTGCCCACATCGGGTGGTCCCGCTTCAGTCTTCGCGCATGACGGGCCTCGGCGCCACGGTCGCGGCGGCCGGCGAAGCGGTTCCGGATGGCTAAGCCGGCCGGTGCGCGACCTAGGGCGCCGGCTGCCTGCGGCCCGGCGATGAGCGCGGGCGCTTGGCCCTGTGGCGGCGGCGCTGCGCGCTCATCGCCTCCGCGCCCCCGCTCGCTCGCGCCGAGGCTGCTTTCCTGCGGGAGCTTGGCGGGATGACGCGCGAAGCGCGCCAGCATCCGTGAGCCGTCTCCATCCCGACGCCGAAGCCGTCGACGAACGGAATCCCGGCGAAACTCGCCCCCTCGATCTGGACCAGAAGGCGCGGGCCGAAGACTCCGACCGCGGAGAGCCCGTCGTCGAACAGAAACTCCAGCCGCCCCGCTTCGAACCCCGTAGCGGCGAGGCGGGTCTCGATTGCGGGATTGACGGGGTCCCCTCCCGAAAAGACCAGCAGGCTGATCGCGTCTCCGAAGAAGCCCGATATTTCGTAGTCCGAGAGGTCAAGGCCCGCCGGCTGTTCGAGGATGTCGCCGGTTATGAGCAGAAAACCGGAGTCAAGAAATCCGTCGGCGGAAATCAGAAGCCGGGGCGAGGCGAGCCCGTCGACGCCGAACGGGGCGGCGGATGCAGGCGCGGCGGCGAAAAGAAGGAAGGCGGCGAGAAGAGCGCGCATGGGATGTTTCCGATCAGGCGAAAATCAGGGTGTCGAAGTCGGCGACGCCGGTGAGGATCACGACGTCGCCGTCGTCCTCGAGCGTCAGGATGGTGTCGCGGCGGGTGCTGCGGACGGAAACGATGTCCACGCCGCCGAGGTCGAGCCGGTCTGCGGACAGGTCGAAGTCCCGGATGGTGACGGTCTCGCGCACGCCGTTCGCGGTCGTGGCGCCGAAAAAGAACGTGTCGGCGCCGCCCCCTCCCGAGACGATGGCCCGGCCCGGCCCGATCAGGACAAGCTCGTCGGCGCCCCCATCCGCCAGGCGGTTCTGATCCGCCGTGCCGATCAGGGCCGCGGAGCCGGCCTCTATGCGGATGTCGAGCGGCGCAAAGCCCGGCCTTGCGGGCGACGCGAGGCTGAGACCATCCGCATCGACGAAGGCCGCATCCTCGATCTCCCCAAGGTAGCGCGCGCCCGGGCGGAGGAAGCCGGGCGGATTCACCGTGACCGTCTCCCCCTCGACCGTCACGCGGCGCGCGTCGTCGGCCGCGATCTCGATCACGTCGGTCGGGTCCGAGCGGTGCACGAGGCGGATGAGGCCGTCAGCGGCGGTCACCGCCTCCGAGAAGACGAGAATGATGTCCGCCGTCGCCTCCGCCGGCCCCTCGCCCTCCGGCGCGGCGCTGAGCAGGAAGGGCGGCAGCGGTTCGCCGAGCGGCACGAGGGCGGGCTCCGTCGTCAGTCCCTCGGTGCGATAGCCGAGCCGGCCGTCGGCGTTGGCCCCGAAGCTGAACACCGATCCGTCCTCGGCGCGTGCGAGAACATGGTTCGGCCCCGTCGCGATCTCGACGACGAAGGGCGCGTCTAGCCCGCCTGTCGGCCCTTCGTCGTTCGGCCCCCAGAGCTAGACATCCCCGTCGGCGGTCAGCGTGGCGGCCCACCGCGCGCCGCCCTTTACGTCGATCACGTTGTCCGGGAGGCCAACCAGTTCGACCGGAGACGAGACGCTCTCCGACGCCGGCGAGAAGGTTCCGTCGCCAATATCCTCGCCCCGGAGGAGCTGTCCGGACTTGCCTTCGCTCCAGCCGAACACGCGGCCGTCCGACATCACCGCATGGGAGGTGAGCGTCGGGGCGGAGACGGCGACCACCTGCGCATCCCCCGGCAGGCCGACCACCTCGACCGGCGATGCGACGCGGATGAGCGGCGCGCCGTCCTCGTCGAGCCCCTCCGGCGATCCGAGCCGCCCCTGCCGGTTCTGACCCCAGGCGAAGACCTTTCCGCTCTCGGTCAGCGCGAGGGTATGCGCATTCCCGCTTGCAAGCGCCACGACCGTCTCGTCCGCGAGAGCGTCGACCCGCTCGGGAGCCGTGCGATCGCGCCCGAACGCTGGTCCGCAAGAAGCACGCCGGAAGCCGGCGCGTTGAGAATGCGAGTCATCTGGTCACCCTTTGCGACGTCTGCGCGCCTGCGTAGGCTTCCGCCCCGTGGGTGATGTGATTAGTTGAGTCTTTTTATAAGGAATATCTCGCAGTGGCAAGCGGCGATCTCGGCCGGGCCGCGCAGTTCCCGGCGCCGCGGCCGGTCAAGCAGGCGACATGGCGAGGGATATCCGCGCGGATGATCGCTAGGCCGGCGCGAGCGAGAGGCTCCGCCCGGCCGTCTTGCCGATCAGCGCCGGATCGTGGCTGACGAGGAGGACGGCGCATCCGCCCTCCGCGAGGTCTCGAATCTGGCGGATCACCTCCGCCTGGGTCACCGGGTCGAGCCGTGAGGTCGGCTCGTCGGCGAAGAGGACGCGGGGCGCGGCGAGGCTGACGCGGAGAAGCGCGAGGCGCTGGAGCTCCCCGCCGGAGACCTCCCCCGCCCGCCGCGCGAGCAGGGAGATGGGTAGGCGCATCCGCTCCATCCCCTCGCCGATCCGCGTCTCCGGCGCACCATGGCGGCGCGCCGTCTCCCGAAGGATCGCGCCGAGCGGCGCGGCGTTGGGGAAAGCGGCGACCGGATCCTGCCAGAGCTTCTGGAAGGCGGTCCGGGGATGGCCGCCAAGCCGCTCCACCCTCCCGGCCGCGGGAGCCGCGAGGCCGAGGAGCGTATCCCCAAGGGATGACTTGCCGCAGCCCGAAGGGCCCGTCAGCCCGACGATCTCCCCCGCCCCGATCTCGATCCCGAAGCCTTCGACCAACGCCCGCCCGCCACGCGCGACGGCGACGCCCTCCGCCCGGAGGAGAGGCGCGCCGGCGCCGCGCGGCTGCGGCGCCGGCCATGCCTCCGGGTCCGCGGCGACGAAGGCGCGGGCATAGGTCGAGCGCGGCGCGGAGAGGAGGGCCGCCGTCTCCCCAGCCTCCACGACCTCGCCTTCACGGATCAGGAGCGCATGCCCGCCGATCCGCCGCGCAAGCGCGAGGTCGTGGGTGATGACGATGAGCGCGCCACCCGCCTCCGGCCCTCGGAGAAGCAGATCGGCCACGTCGTCCCGCCGTGCGGCGTCGAGCCCCTTGGTCGGCTCGTCCGCGATCACGACGCCAGCCCCGCCGGCGGTTGCCGCGGCGAAGGCGACGCGCTGCGCCATGCCGCCGGACAGCTCGTACGGGAACCGGCGCTCCGCTCCGGCCAGACCGAGCGCCGCAAGGTCGCGCGCCGCGGCCGCGCGCGCCTCAGCCCGGCTCGCTCCGCGCACGAAGGCGTGCGCCTCCTCGACCTGCGCCCCCGCCCGCATCAGCGGGTCCAGCGCGAGCCAGGGCTCCTGCGGCAGGAGCGCGACGCGCCGGCCCCAGAGCGGGCGGAAGGCGGCGGGGCGCGCGGCGTCGAACTCGGCCCCGTCGATCCCCACCGTCCCGGAGGCGGCGAGCCCGGCGGGCAGCATCCCCATCAGCGCCTGCGCCAGGAGGCTCTTGCCCGAGCCCGTCTCTCCGAGGATCACCAGCCGCGCGCCCGCCCCGACGGCGAGGGAGAGCGGCCGGAGCAGCGCCTCGCCCGCCGCGCCGGAGACGGCGAGGCCTTCGGCGCTGAGCCGCGTCACGCCTGCCTCCCGCCGGCCAGCAGCACGAGCCCGAGGAGAAGCGCGAACGTCGCCGCCACCGGCGTCAGCAGCGCATGGGGCGCCTCCCGCCAATAGGGCAGAAGCTCCACCATCATCAGCCCGAGCTCCGGCGTCGGCGCCCGCATGCCGACGCTGACGAAGCCGAGCGCCGCGATCCCCATGATCGCCGTCGCCGCGCCGAAGGCGGCTGCGGTGAGGAACACCGGCGCGATCTCCGGCCAGAGATGGCGGCGGAGGATGTAGCCGGGCCCGAAGCCGAGGAGCCGCGATGCGGCGACTGCGGGCGAGGCGAGAACCGCCCGCCCTGTCGCCCGCGTGAGGCGGAAGAACTCGACCCAGAGGATGAGCGAGAGCCCGGTCCAGAAGCCGGCCGCGGTGGCCGGCGCGATGGAGAGCGCGATCAGCACCATCAGCAGCCCCGGCAGGGCGAGGAGGGAATCCGCAAAGAGCGTCAGCCCCCGGTCGATCCATCCGCCGCGCGCCGACGCGAGCCCTCCGAGCGCCAGCCCCGCCGCCCCCGCGGTCAGAACAGCCGCCGCGGCGATCAGCGGCGAGAGCCGGAGCGCATGGGCTAGCCGGTGCCAGAGCGAGCGGCCGAGATGATCGTAGCCGAAGGGCGCGGCCGCCTCCGGCCCCGAAAGCGCCTTCGTGAGCGTCTGCGCATAGGGATCGCCCGGAACGACGGCCGGCCCGAGGAGCGCGAAGAGCAGCACGAGCGCGAGAAGCGCAGCCCCTGCGATCCGCCCCTTCGTCACGAAGCGCCCCGCGGATCGACCCGACGAAGCGCGACGTCGATCAGAGCGTTCACGATCACGAAGGAGAGGCCAAGCGTCAGCGCCGCGCCCTGCACCATCGGCACATCGCGGGAAAAGACGGCGTGGACGAGCGCATGGCCGATCCCCGGCCAGCCGAAGATGCTCTCGATCACCACCACGCCCTCTACGAGCGTGACGAATTGCAGGCCGAGGCAGGTCAGCAGAGGGATCGAGAGGTTGCGGAGCCCGTGCCGCAGGAGCGTGCGGCTGCGGGAGAGGCCCTTCCCTTCCGAGAACCGCCACCAGGCGGAGGCCGCCGCCTCCGCCGCCGCGTTCCGCGCGATGCGGGCCGAGACGGCGGCGAGGCCGAGCGCGAGGGCGAGCGCCGGGAGAATGAAGTGCCGCGGCTCGCCATAGCCCGCCGCCGGCAGCCATCGGAGCTCCACCGCGAGGATGACGATGAGCGCGAGGCCTATCAGGAATTGCGGCGCAGCCTTCAGTGCGGTCGCCGCGACGAGAAGCGCCCGGTCGAACCATCCGCCGGGATTGAGCCCCGCGATGATCCCGAGCGGCGGGCCGATCAGGAAGGAGAGGAGAAGCGCCGCCGCCGCCAGCTCCGCCGAGGCGCCGAGCTGATGCGCGATCTCCTCCCAGACCGGCTGGCCCGAGACGAGCGAGACGCCGAGGTCGAGCCGCGCGAGGTCGCCCATCCAGCGCAGAAGCTGGCCGAGGAGCGGCCCGTCGAGCCCCAGTTCCGCCCGCACCGCCTCCGCCGCGGCGGCGTTCACGTTGTCATAGCCGTAGCGCCCCGCAGCGATGCGGAACGCCGCGTCGCCCGGCAGCGACTGCATCATCAGGAAGGTCGCGACGCCGACGATCAGCGCGACCATGATCGCCTGAAGCGCGCGGGAGAGGAGCGGCATCGCCCTCCGTCACTCCGCCCAGGCGATGGAAGGCAGGCCGAAGGTCCGCTCCCAGGGGTCGATCACGCCGCCCTTCACCGCCTTCGAGACGGCGAGGCTCTGCCGGTACCAGGCGATGGGGATGACGGGCAGCTCCGCCTGCAGGATCGCCGCCGCCTCCGCCCGCGCCGCCGGCGCAGCCTCGCCGCGGGCGATGGCGCCGGCGAGCGCGACGAACTCCGCGTTCTCCCATCCCATCGCCCCCCAGTCGCCGGTGGGCGCGTAATCCTGCATCACGGTCCCGATCGGGTCGGGCACGAGCGCGAAGTTGCGGGCGAGGAGGCCGAGATCGAGCGCGCCGGAAGCGTGGCGGGCGGGAATCTCGGAGGAATTGGTCGAGTCGATGGAGAGCGCGACGCCGACCTGACGGAACTGCTGCTCCAGCACGGCGGCGACGAGCGGAAGCTCGGGCCGGTCCGGATAGGTCGTCAGCGTCAGCGCGAAGCGCTGTCCGTCCCGCTCCAGCATTCCGTCCGCGCCCGCCGTCCAGCCCAGCCCGGCGAGGATCGCCTTCGCCTCCTCGGGGTCGTAGGCGAGCGGCGGGAGCGCGTCGTCGTGCCAGCCGTCCACGGCCGGCGGGAAGAGCTGCGTCGCGCCTTCGGGATAGCGAAGCACGGCCTGCGCGAGGCCGGCGCGGTCGATCGCCAGCGAGAGCGCGCGCCGCGCCTCGGGCGCATTCATCGCCGGATGCGCGGCGTTGACCTTGAGAAGGAGCGAGCGCGGGATCGGCGCGGTGAGAACCGTCACCTCGTCAGACCCGGAGAGGCGGGAGACGGAGGCCGGATCGAGATTGTAGACGAAATCCGCATCGCCCGATTCCGCCATCAGCGCCCGCGTCTCCGCCCGGCTGACCGAAAGGTAGCTCGCCTTCGGGATCGCCGGCGGCGCTCCCCAATACCCCGGGAAAGCTTCGGCGTTCAGCTTTAGCGGCGGCTCCATCGAAGTGACCCGGTAGGGCCCCGTGCCGATCACCGCGGTCGCCGTCCCGTCCGGCCCGTAGGAGGCGGGGGCGAGGATCTGCGCGCGGTACTCGGCGAGGAAGGCCGGGAGGGCGGAGAGCGGCGAGGCGAGGCGCACCGTGACCGCGTCGCCCTCCGCCTCTATCCCGGCCACCCCGGCGCGGTCGAGGAGCCCCGGCTTCGCAAGCGCGATCCGCAGCGCGTTCGCCGCCGCCTCCGCGTCAAGCGGCGTCCCGTCATGGAAGCGCACGCCCTCCCGGATCGCGAAGCGCCAGAGAAGCCCGTCTTCCGAGACTTCCCAGCCTGTCGCCAGGCCCGGGATCAGCGCGCCGTCCGGCCCGACCTCCACCAGCGTCTCCGCGATCGACATCCGCGTGAAGATCGAACCGCTCGTCGTCGGATCGGCCGAGACGATCTCGAAAGGCGCGGCGACGTCGAGGCTCCCGTCGCCGGCGGCGTGCAAAGGCGAGGCGAAACCGATGAGGAGGAGGGCGAGCTTGGGGGCGAGACTGCGGCGCATGTCATGTCCTGATAGGGGAGCATCGTGAGGCGCGTTCTGGGTATGATATGTTATCACATAAAGCAATCGACTGCGGCGCCATCGCGGGGACGGTGTCCTTCATCCGCCCCTCGGGTCTTGGCCGGGTCTCTGGAACCCTTCCGCCGGCGCTCGGCGGACGCCGTCGAAGCGCATGCCGCCGAATACGTCTCGCACCCCGGCCACGCCACCATTCGGCGGGCTCTAGGCCCATCGCCCGCGCATGCGCATCGACGAGCCGCACCGAATGCGCGCCGAGGCGCAGCGACGAGAAAGCGACGTTCCGCCAGCGAGGCGCAATGCGTCAATTTATGCTTTTCATTAAAGCAAAATGCTATAATCTGAGGATGAACAGGGAAACCGCGCCCCATGAGAAACCGTCCAGGCCACGGCGAGCGCCTTAGCTACTATGACTTCGGCGCGACCACCGTCTACGCCGCACAGGGCGATCAACGCCTCGCATGGTGCGCCTATATTCCTGAGAGTTATTCGGAATCCGGCGACGTTCGCTATCCGCTGGCCGTTGTCGTTCACGGCACCGAGCGTGGAATGCTCGCCTACCGCTCCGCCTTCTCGCGCTTTGCGGATCAGGAGCAGGTCATCGTCCTGTGCCCGCTCTTTCCGGCGAATCTCTGCTTTCCGGGAGACTTATCAACCTACAAAATGCTTCGTGCTCCGGGCATCTCCTACGATCTGGCGCTACTGTCGATGATCGACGAGGCCGCGGAGAAATGGCGTATCGCAGGGGAGCGCGTGCTGATGTACGGCTTCTCCGGCGGGGCCCATTTCACCCATCGCTTCCTGTATCTCCATCCCGAGCGCCTGCTTACGGCGGCGGTCGCGGCGCCGGGCGTCGTCACGCTGCTCGACGAGAGCCATGACTTCTGGGTTGGCGTTCGTGATTTCGAGGCGCGGTTCGACAAGAGTCTCGATTTCGCGCGGATCCGCGAAGTTCCGGTCCGGCTTCTGGTCGGCGAAGAGGACCGGGAGACCTGGGAAATCACGATCGGGCCGGGGGACCCCTGGTGGATGAAGGGCGCGGACCTCGCCGGCCCGGACCGCGTGTCGCGCATCCGCGCGCTTGGCGAGAGCCTCGCCGCCGCCGGCGTCGAGGTTGCGGTCGAGACGGCGCCGGGAACGGCCCATGACGACAGGCCGCTCATTCCCCTCGCCCAGCGCTTCTTCGCCGAACAGCTCGCGCGGCTTCGCGCCGGGGGGTGAGACGAAATGAAGACAAACAGGGAGACGACAATGAGACCAAACTATAGTTGGCCTGCGCTGCTCGCCGGCGCCCTGGCGCTTTCGGCGGGGGCCGCAGGGGCGGAGACCCTGACGGTCCGGATGAACGCGGATATCCGCGGGACTGACGGGATCAACCGCGACGCCAACACGGACACCGTGCTTCACCACATCTTCGAGACGCTGGTGGCGTTCCGCGACGATCTATCGATCGGCCCGCTCCTCGCCGAAAGCTGGACTGTCTCCGATGACGGGCGCGTCTACACGTTCACGCTCCGCGAGGGCGCGACTTTCCATAACGGGGAGCCGGTGACGTCTGCTGACGTGAAATGGAACTGGGACCGGCGGATGATGGCCGACAGCGGCTGGTTCTGCATCCCGTTCTTCGACGGCGCTCAGGGGCTGAAGGTCGAGGCGGTGGAGACGCCGGACCCGCGCACGGTGATCTTCCGGATCAATGAACCCAACGCGCTGTTTCTCCGCCAGCTCGCCAACATCCAGTGCAACGGGTGGATTGCGAGCCCGGCGAACGCGAATCCGGACGGGACCTGGAACGCCGAGGCGGCGATCGGCTCGGGGCCCTTCACGCTGGAAGCGTGGGAGAAGGGCCAGGCCGTGCGGCTCGCGCGGTTCGAGGGCTATCGCGCGCTCTCCGAGCCGGCGAGCGGCTACGCCGGAGACAGGACGGCGAAGGTCGATGGCGTGACCTTCCTCATCGTGCCTGATTCCGCCACGGCGGAGGCCGCGCTCGAAGCCGGGCAGATCGACATCCTGCCCGGAATCGCGCCCGACCGGATCGAGGAATTCAGGGGCAAGGGGCTGACCGTGACCTCCGTGCCCGGCCTTTCCTTCACACCGCTCCTGATCCAGACGCTGGACCCGCTCCTGTCGGACCCGCGAATGCGCCGCGCCATCGCGCACGCCATCGACTTCTCCGAGATCGCGGACGTGCGGAGCGCCGGGCAGGCGCAGTTCAACCCCTCCGCGGTCGCGCAGGCCAGCGCCTATTTCGACGAGGATTTCCTGGCCTGGCCGGAATACGACCCGGCGAAGGCGAGGGCGCTGGCGGCGGAGGCCGGCTACGCGGGCCAGCCGATCAAGCTCCAGACGAACACCCGCTATCAGGGGATGTACGAGAATTCCGTGCTGGCGCAGGCCATGCTCGCGGCGGCCGGGTTCAATGTCGAGCTTGAAGTGCTGGACTGGGCGGCGCAGCTCGACAACTACCTGGCCGGGACGTTCCAGATGCAGAGCTTCGGATACTCCGCCCGCCTCGATCCGGCGCAGATGTATGGCGTGCTGATCGGCGACAAGACCAAGACGCCGACCCGGCAATGGCAGAATGACGCCGCCTATCAGCTCTACATCGAGTCGACGAAGGAGACCGACTTCGCGAAGCGGCAGGCGCTGTTCAAGGAGATACACAAGCTGATGGCCGAGGATGTGCCGATTCTTGGCGTCTACTATGAACCGGTTGTGGACGCGGTGCGGCCCGGCATCGAGGGCTACGCCGTCTGGCCGGCGGACAAGACCCGCGCCTGGGGCGTTTCCAGGAACTGACCGCAGGCGCATGTTGGGGGGCGGGCCGGCTTCGGCTCGCCCCCAAATCATTCCGGCCTCTCAGTCGAAGAGGCCCCGGAGCGTCGAGGCCACCTCGATGAACGCGCGCCGCGCGCCAGCGGAGACGCCGGCATGTCCCATGAAATTGTGGACCATCCCCTCCATCCTCCGGACCTTCGCGTCGCCCCCCGCCTCCCGGATGCGCGCGCCGAGCGCCTCGCCCATGTCGCGGAGAGGATCGTGGCTCGGCACGATGATCCGGGTCGGCGGGAGGCTCCCGAGATCAGGCGCGAGGATCGGAGAGGCGCGCGGGTCCTCCGCGACGCCGGCGCCGGCAAGATAACGCCGCGCGAAGAGTTCCATCAGGCTGCGATCCAGAAAATAGCCGCGCCCGAAGCGATCCAGCGAGGGCCAGGACGCAGAGCCCGCGAAAGGGCGGAAATCCGCCGCCGGATAGAGAAGAAGGAGCGCGCGGAAGGGCGCGCCGGCGCGGGAAGCGGCGATGGCGAGCGCGGCGCCGGCGCTGTCGCCCGCAGCGACGATGCGCGCCGGGTCCGCGCCAAGACGGCCGGCATTTGCGACGAGCCAGCGCGCCGCCTCCCCGGCATCGTTCGCCGCAGCGGGGAACGGATGCTCCGGCGCCAACCGGTATTCGGGAAACAGGAGATCCGCCCCGGAAAGCGCGGCGATCATTCGCGACTGCGCATCATAGGCCTCGATATCGCCCAACATGTAGCCGCCGCCATGCAGATAGAGCGTGAGACGCCCTCCTCCGCCTTGCGGCGCCCGGTAGAGCCGCGCTCTCATCGCGCCGGCAGGGCCCGGAATCTCGACATCCTCGGCGCGGACTTCGCGATCGACGACGATTCCCCGCGAACGATAGCGGCTCCGATAGGCCGCCCTGGCTTCATCGAGCGGCAGATCGCCGACGCCGCCTCCGGGTTGCGAGAGCGCAAGCGCGAGCATGGCGCGGATCTCGGGATCGAGGCTTTCATCCTCGCGCGGGTCCTGCGGCGGGTCGATTTTCATCTGGCGGCCTTTCAAATATGCACTATAGTCAAACATAGTGCATTAATCCCGAAAGGACCAGCGATGCGGAACGACGCGCCGGCAGGCGAAGAGCCTTTTATGCATGTCCCGCCCGCCTATGCGCCCGCGCCGGCGCGGCTCAGGGCGTGGATCGTCGCACACCCTTTCGCGCAGGTCGTCACAAGCGGGCCCGCCGGCCCCTTGGCGACGGCGACGCCGCTGGTCTTCGAAACGGACGATCCCGGTGAGACGAGGCTGGTGGGCCATATCGCAAGACGCAATCCGCAGGCGGCCACGCTCGCCGGCCCCGCCCTCGCGATCTTCTCTGGCCCCGACGCCTACGTCTCTCCGCGGAGCTATCTCGGGAAGCCGGACCTGCCGACCTGGAACTACGTCGCCGTCCAGGCGCGCGGGCCGCTCACGCCGCTGGACGATGTAGCCGACGCGCGGGCGGTCCTCGCGCGCGCGATCCATGTCATGGAGCGGAGGCGGCGCGACCCGTGGTCCATGGCGGAGGCGGACCCTGCGCGAGTGGCTGCGCTGTCGCCGCATATCCGGGCTTTCAGGTTGCGGATCGAGAGAGTGGAAGGCGCAATGAAGCTGAGCCAGACGAAGCCGCCGGGCGAGCGAACGAACGTGATCGCCGCGCTCGCGGCGGACGGCGCGGCGGAGGTCGCGGCGCTCATGCGGGAAGAAGCGTGACCGGATCGCCGATACGGATCTCGCCGCCGCGCCTTACGCCGCAGAGGGCGCCGAACGCACCGCCGCCCTTCGCCGAAATGGCGTGGACGATCTTCGGCTCGAACGGCAATTCCGCATCCCGGAGGGACTGGCCGAGCCCGGTGAAGGCGCAGCGCATGCATGGCGCCTCGATCTCGATCTCCGCCGCGCCGATCACGACCCTGCGGCCGGCGAGGCCCTGTTCGAAGAAACCTTCGATTCCCTCCCTCGTTTCGACGACGAGGTTGGGCCGGAACCTCCGCACATCCTCGGCGGCGGCTCCGGGCGTCAGCGCTGCGAGCGCGCGGAGCGATGCGGTCGAGAGCAGATGAAGATCGTTTCGCACGTAGCGCGGCGCGATCCGGCCTTCCTCCGTCCGGTCCGGGCTGCAATGCGGAAGGAGCCTCGCGGGGGCGCCGATCAACCCTGAAACCGCCGCCGCAGCCTCCGCCGATCCGGCCGGAGCCCACTTGCCGGGAGCGGTCTCGACTTCCGGCCCGGCGAGGCCAAGCCGGGCGCGCATCGAGGGGAGCCCGAGCCAGCGCCGGATCTTCTCCGGCGCCGCCACGCCTTCCGCGTCCGCGACGCCCCAGATCCGATCCCCCTCGATCCCGCCCGGCCCGAGCCGCGCCGTCTCGAGCGGCTCGCCGCCCATCGAGCTGACCGGATGCCGCCAGAGCGCGGCTACGCGACCGATGATCTCCAAGCCCTATTCCTCCGCAAGGATGTCTTCGAAGAAGCGCAGGACGGAGGGGACAAGCGCGCTCCCGTCATGCGCGACGCCGGAAACCTCATCGTAGCGGATGCGGCAGCCGAGCGCATCAAGATCGGCGCGCAGCCCGGCGATTCGGACTATCCGGTCGGATCGGGCCTGCCATTCGGCTCCGGGCGCCCACCAGCCGTCTCCGGGGCGGAGCGCGATCTCCCACGTCTCGCGGTCCTCCGCGCCGATCACCAGCTGGACGGGAACGCGCGCGATAGCGGCGAGGTCCGGAGACCGCCCGAAAATCGCTTCGAACCCCTTGAGACCGATCGGCCAGGCCGCCCCTTCGTCAAGCCGGGTGACGACGCCCGGGGCGCCGACCGAGCAGGCGAGCAGCCGTTCGGGATGCGCGAAGAGGAACCGGTGCGCGAAGTGCCCGCCGCCGGAGAAGCCGTGCATGAGAACGCGCCGCTCCTGCACGCCGAACCGTTCCGAGACCTCGTCGATCATGTCGATCAGCGCGAGGTCGTAGGCGAGGGCCCGGCTCCGCAGCCGCTTGTAGCCGGAGAGCGCGCCGGGCTCCTCGATCCCGGCCGGAAACAGCGGGGCGAGCACAAGCGTAGCCGTCGCCTCCGCGAATGCGGCGACGGCGTCCCGGACCGTTTCGGCGCCGCGCCCCGTCCCGTGGACGAAGGCCGCGATCCGCTCCGGGGCGGCCGGGACATGGAGGCAAAAGGAGATGCGCGGGTCGAACCGGGAGGTGAAACAGGGAGTCGGCCCACGCTCGTAGAAGCCGGGAGCGCCGGCCCATGCCTCGACCGGGAAATCGCCGCCCCAGCTCACGACGCAGCCGTTTCCGCATGCCGCGCGAGCCGCATCGAC
Organism: Pikeienuella sp.; assembly: GCF_046290545.1. Lineage (NCBI taxonomy): Bacteria > Pseudomonadati > Pseudomonadota > Alphaproteobacteria > Rhodobacterales > Paracoccaceae > Pikeienuella > Pikeienuella sp. The sequence goes on from NZ_JBKAGV010000013.1 coordinate 43,362, forward strand.
GCGGCGAGGAGCGCGCGGGTATAGGCATCGCGGGGGGCGTCGTAGACGGCGTCGCGCGACCCTTCCTCGACGATCCTTCCGTCGTTCATCACCGCGACCCGATCAGCGACCTCCTCCACCGCGCCGAGGTCGTGGCTGATGAACAGGCAGGCGAAGCCGCGTCGTTCCTGCAGGCTGCGGATCAGGGCGAGAATCTGCTTCTGCACGGTCATGTCGAGAGCGGAGACGGGCTCGTCCGCCACGATGAAGGCGGGGCGGCGGACCATGGCGCGGGCGATGGCGACCCGCTGGCGCTGACCGCCCGAAAGCTGATGCGGCAGGCGCGGCGAGAAATCTGCGCCGAGGCCGACCTCCTCCAGCGTTTCCGCGGCCCGCCTCCGGCGCTCCGCGGGAGATAGTCCCCGGTCGAGCCTGAGAGGTTCCTCGACGATAGAACCGACGCTCTGTCGGGGATCGAGTGAAGAGAACGGATCCTGGAACACCATCTGCACGTCGCCGCGAAGCGTCCTGCCGGACGCGGCGCGCCAGTCGACGTTCCGGCCGAAGAGGCGGATTTCACCGCCGGAGAGCGGCGTGAGCCCCACGACGGCGCGGCCGAGCGTCGTCTTCCCCGACCCCGAGCCGCCGACCAGGGCGACGATCTCCCCGCGCCGGACAGAGAGGTCGACGCCGCGCACCGCCTGCTTCGCCGGGGCCGCGCCGAAGAGCCGGCGCCTCCCGGGATAGGTCACCTCGACCCCGCGAAGCTCCGCCACCGCCTCCCCGAACGCTCCCGCGCGCCGAGCGGGGCGGCGCTGCGGCAGCGCGTCGACGAGGCTCTTCGTGTATGCGTCCCGCGGCGCGGTGAGGACGCTCCGCGCCGGTCCGGCCTCCACGATGCGGCCGAGGCGCATGACGGCGACATCGTGGACATAATGCGCGACCATGCCGAGGTCGTGGCTGATGAGAAGGAGCGCGGTCCCTTCCTCCTCGGTCAGCGCGCTCATCGCGTCCAGCACTTCCCGCTGGACGAGCGTGTCGAGCGCTGTGGTCGGCTCGTCCGCGATCAGGAGCTTCGGCTTCAGCAGCATGACGGAGGCGAGCATGATCCGCTGGCGCATGCCGCCGGAAAACTCGTGCGGATATGAGCGGAGGCAGGCGGCGGGGTTGGCGATCCGGATGCGCTCGAGCATGGCGAGGCAACGGTCCCTGATCTCCGCGGCGGAGAGGCGGCGATGCAGCCGCAGCCCTTCGGCCATCTGCTCGCCGACGGTGATCGCCGGATTGAGGGAGACCATCGGCTCCTGGAACACCATGCCGATCTCCCCGCCGCGAACGCCGCGCAAACCCGCCTCCGGCAGGGCGGCGAGATCCCGTCCGCAGAAATCGATCCTCGAGCCCGCGGCGATGCCGAGCGGGGGCGGGAGGAGCCCGAGCACGGCCCGCGCCGCCATCGTCTTCCCCGATCCGGATTCCCCGACCAGCGCCAGCTTCCCCCCTGGCGGGACGGAGAAGGAGACGGCGTCCACCACCGCGGGGCCGGACGGGCCGACCGTCACGGTCAGCCGTTCCGCCGCAAGGCACGGAGCCGTCACGTCCGCATCCGCGGGTCGAGCCGGTCCCGCAGCGCATCCCCGAGCAGGTTCACGCCAAGGAGCGTCAGGCAGATGCACAGCCCCGGGAGGAGGATCAGATGCGGCGCCTGGGCGAGCCAGGGCCGCCCCGTCGCCAGCATGTTGCCCCAGCTCGGCGCCGGCGGCGGCACGCCGAGGCCGAGGAAGGAAAGCGCGCTTTCCGCCAGCACGACCCAGCCCAGCATCATCGTCGCGATCACGAGAACCGGCGCGACGCAGTTCGGCGCGACATGCCTCGCCATCGTCACCCATTCCGGATTTCCGATGACGCGCGAAGCCTCCACGAACTCCCGCTCGCGGAGGGAGAGGACGGCCCCCCGCACCACCCGCGTCACGACCGGCGCATAGGCGATTCCGAGCGCGACGACGATCCCCGCCCGGCTCGCCCCGAATACGGCCATGAAGCCGAGCGCGAGAAGCAGCCCGGGAAACGCCAGCAGCGCATCGTTCGCCACCATCAGCGCACGGTCCACCCAGCCCCGGAAGAACCCGGCGGCGAGCCCGATGACCCCGCCGAGCGAGACCGCGAAGGCCGTCGTCGAAAGCGCGATGGCCAGGCTCGTCCGCGCGCCATAGACGAGCCGCGCGAGAACGTCCCGCCCGAACTCGTCCGTGCCGAGGGGCGCGGCGCCGAGCGGAGCGCCAAGCCTCGCCCGCAGATTGACGGCGAGCGGATCGACCGCGAGAAGAAACGGCCCGAGGATCGCCGCGAGGACGAAAAGCCCCACAACCGAACCGCCGAAAACCGCGTTGAAGCGAAGGCCCCCCGTCATGCCGCCACACGCGGGTCGAAGAGCGGATAGAGAAGATCGACGACGAGGTTCACCGCCACGTAGATTCCCGCGATGAAGAGCAGGCATCCCTGGACCACCGGATAATCCCGCGCATAGATCGCATCGACCAGATGCCGCCCGAGACCGGGGATCGAAAAGACCGTCTCCGTCACCGCCATGTTGGCCAGCAGGCTGCCGAGAACGAGCCCGATCAGCGTCCATGTCGGCGCGAAGGCGTTGGGAAAGGCGTGCCGCCACATCACTGTCCGTTCGGAGAGGCCCTTCGCCCGCGCATGGGTGATGTATTCGAGACGAGAGACCTCGATCGCGCTCGCCCGCGTCATCCGCGCCAGCGGGCCGAATTCGGCGAGGACGAGCGTCAGCACCGGCAGGGCGAGATAGAGCGCCCCGGCGCCGAGGTCCCGCCAGACCGGGACGAAGCCGACGATGGGAACCCAGCCGAGCGTCAGTCCGAACACGAGGAGGAGGATCAGCCCGAGCCAGAAACTCGGAATCGAAAGCGAGAGCGTCGCGGCTGCGATCACGGCGAAGTCGGCGGGCCTGTCCTGCCGCCAGGCGGCGATCATCCCCGCCGGGGCGGCGATCAGCGCGGCGAGCGCCACGGCGACCGCCGCGACCGTGAGGGTGATGGCGAAGCGGTCGAGGATGACGGGCAGCACCGGGTCGCCCGTCGCGATCGACCGGCCAAGGTCGCCGGACAGCACGTCGCCGCCCCAGATCAGGAACTGGACCGCCAGCGGCTCGTCCAGACCCATCGCCGCGCGCGCCGCGGCCACTTGCCCGGGCTCCGCAAGGTCGCCAAGCATGAGCTTGGCCGGGTCGCCCGGGATCGCGCGCATCAGCGCGAAGACGATGATCGAGACGAGGAGCATCGTCGGTATGGCGGAGAGCGCGCGCGCGATGAGAAAGCGGCCCATCGCCTATTCCGCGGCCGCGGCGGGGGCCGACTGCATTTCCAGCCGGTACTGCGTGAAGGCGCGGTTCAGCGCGGGAAGGGGCGCGATTTCCATCAGGCCGAGCGACGGGCGCATGACGATCATCGCAACCGTGGCGGAAAGGTTGCCGCTCTCCTTTCGGAGCGGCGGACGGCAGACCGAATAGGGCGCGCCGAAATCGTCGAAGAGCGCCGCCTTGAAGGCTTCGGCGTCGATCCGCCCGCGCCGCCCGGCGAGCGCCCTGCGCACCCGTTCGTCGCGATAGACGCTGTCCGGAACGCTCGCAAGGCCGGTCTCCCGCAGTTTCGAGAGCGCCGCCGGGCTCCGCCAGTGATTGGCGTGGACGAGCAGCCCATCCTCGGGGTGAAGGATGAAGGCCTCGTCCGGGGCGCATTCAAGGTCGACGGCCTCGCCCGCCTGGTGCGAGAGCATCATGTTGTTCGAGCCCGATTTCTGCGTGGTCGCCACCACCCTGATCGCCAGCGCGTAATGCGCGGCCTCGAGCGCCCGGCGGCGGATGAATGGCAACGGCACCCCGGTCGCCCGGTAGTCCCTGTCGCATTCGAGATAGTTGGCGGTGATCGCGATTCCCGCGGCGTTGAACCCGCTCCGCGCGAGGCCGCCCGCCTCGGTGAATGTCAGGATGTCCGGTCCGTCCGTGCGGCGGATGCGGAGGACGACCGAGGTCTCCACGCAGTCGGCCTTCCAGTCCCAGTTCTGACCGTGGATCAGCGCGCCGTCGGCCGTCGTCTCCGGCAAGGCGACGGCGCCCGTGCAGCCGTCGGGGTCGTCGTCCCGCCCGCCGGAGCGCCGCTGCGCGATCTGGAGCACTTCTGTCCGGGCGTTGACCAGAGTGACATCCGCAAGCGTGATCCCGGCGCCCTCGGCGACGCCGCGCATCTCCTCCACGAGGTCGGGCGCGAAGGCGTCCAGCGCCGGCAGAAAGCCGAGCGCGGTCTCCGCGACTTCGGCCCGCGTCAGGCCGATCCGCGAGAGCTGGGCGACATAGTGTTCCGCCGAAAGGCGAACGCGCTCCCGCGCGCCTTCCCCGTGAGCGCGGCCGCGCGCCCGGGGATCGCCGGCGATCTCGACGAGAGGGAACGGGGCGGGCGGGGTTGCGTTCATGGCGATGCCTCCTGCTTTTGGATACAGGGTAGTTGCATTTTATAGCGATGAAAAGCATAAATGACAGGTGAGGGACAGCGCTTGCCGATCCGACCAGCCTGAGAAATTGTCGCAATCAGCGAGGAGAGCCCGACGATGCCGGAAACGCCGAAGGAGCAGGAGGCCAGTCCGCTCCAGTTGGAACTGGCGCGCAAGGTCCTTGCGCGCATGCGCGACGCGGCGCTTCCCGTCGGCGCGCGGGTCTCGGCGCCCGAGCTCGCCGCAGCCTTCGGCGTCTCGCGGTCGCCGATCGGGCGCGCGCTCGACATCCTCGCGGAGGCCGGGCTCCTGGCTCCGGGGCCAAAGCGGGGTCTCTGCGTCGCGCGGGACCTCGCGGGCGTGAAGCTGGACGAGATGCTCCCGGCGTCTCCGCTGGACCGGCTGCACCGGGAGATCATGCGAGACCGGGCGCTGGGGCGCCTGCCCCGCGAGGTCTCGGAGGCCGAGCTCATCCCGCGCTATGGCGCCTCGCGCGGGGCGGTGAGGAAGATCCTGATGCGCTTCGCGGCGGAGGGGCTGGCCCACCGCCTTCCGGGCCATGGCTGGCGCTTCGCCGACAGCCTCGACGACGATGAGGCCTATCGGGAGAGCTACGAGTTTCGCCTCATCGTCGAATGCGCGGCGCTCACGGCGCCCGCGTTCCGCGTGGACGCGCATCGCGCGGCGTCAATCCGCCGGGCTCACAGCCTTGTTCTGGACCAGCCGGACGCCGTCTCCGGCGGCGAGGAATGGTTCCGCATCAACGCTGAGTTCCATGAGAGTCTCGCGGGCTTCTCCGGCAACCGGTTTCTCGCCGACGCCGTGCGCCAGCAGAACGCGCTTCGCCGGATGCAGGAGGCTGCGGCTTTCGAGGAGCTTCCGGCGGACCGGATCCTGCAGTCCTGCCGGGAGCATCTCGACATTCTTGACGCAGCGGAGGCGAGGGACGGCGAATGGGCGGCGGCGTTGCTGCGCCGCCACATCCGGGAGGCCGCCGATTACCGGTGGCCCAGGGCGGACGAGCCGGTTCGCGACCCGGAGCCCGTCGCCGCCTCGCCGGAAACCGGCGCTGATGGCTAGGGCGAGTTCCCGCCGGGCGAAAGCCCTGCGCCCGGAACGTCTTCGCCGCGGCGCGGAGCGCGCGAGCCTCCTGCGATCGCCGGCCGGGCGCGGCCGCTCCTTGGCGGCGATAGTTCAAGCCTGCCTCCGATGAGCGGCCGCGCGCTTCAAATTTGAACTTCACCTTCCGGCGATGCGCCGGTATCCGGAGCTCAGAGCGACGCGACGCGACCGCTCGTCACACGCCACCCGGTCTTCTCAGCAGGCCCCGGCAGCAAGCCAAGCGCAATTGAGAAATCGACCGAGGGAAAACGATGCCTTCAAACCCTGTGGCTGCGCGTCTCGTGACGCTGCCGCCGATCATCGCCGCGCTCGCCGCGACGGCTCCCGCAATGGCGCAGGACGTGCGCTCCGGCGGAGCGATTCCGCTGCCGCCGGTCGTCGTCACGGGCGCTGTCAGCGCCGACGAGGATGTCGGCGCGGCGGATCGCTCCGCCTCGATCTATGTCGAGCGGCCCGCCATCGAGCGGCGCGATCCGGGCGACGCCAAGGAACTCTTCGCCGGCGAGTCCAACGTCTCCGTCGGCGGCGCGCATCGGACGGCCGAAAAGATCTACGTCAACGGGATCGAGGAGAACCAGCTGGCGGTGACTGTGGACGGAGCCCGTCAGAACCGGAAGATCTTCCACCATTCCGCGACGAACTTCTTCGATCCGCTGCTCCTGAAGTCCGTGCGGGTCGATCCGGGCGTCGCGCCGGCGGATGCGGGGCCGGGGGCGCTCGGCGGCTCTATCGTGTTCGAGACGGTGGACGTGGGCGACCTCCTCGAGCCGGGAGACAGTTTCGGGGGCTTCGCGACCGGCTCCTTCGGCTTCAATGGCGACGTCGCCGCCGGGGGGCTCGCCGTCTTTGGGCGGGCGCAGGGATTCGAGGGGCTCGCCTTCATGCGCGGCGGCGTCGGGGACGACTTCGAGGACGGGTCGGGCCGGCGCGTCTTCGGCACGGAGACGGATTTCCGCACATTCCTCCTCAAGGGCGCCTATGAGAGCCCGGACGGGCATCGGATCGAACTGTCGGGCGAACGGATCGACGACGAGGCCGACCGTCCCTTCCGCGCGAATATCGGCCAGGTTATCGGGCGGCCCGATCCGGTGGTTCGCGAATACGACGTGAAGCGGGAGAATCTTGTTCTCAACTACGAGCTCACGAAGCCGCAAGGGCTCTTCGACCCCCGCGTTACGCTTGCCTATAGCGGGGTCACGTTGAAGGTGCCGGAGCCGTTCGGCAGTCTCGGTGAGGCGTTCGGCTGGAACGGCAAGGTTGAGAACCGGTTCGCCCTCGGTGGAGGGGACTCGCTCACCGCCGGGTTCGACGTCTTCCATGACGTCGCGCGCTATGAAGACCCGGCGACGCCGCGGCTCCGCGAAAAGGCGACCAATGTAGGCGCCTACGCGCAGCTCCGGGTGAGCCCGGTCGAGACCGTCGACCTCTCCGGCGGCGTCAGGGCGGACCATATCTGGTTCACCGGGGTGAACGGCGCCGATTTCGAGGAGACCGGGCTCAGCGGCAATCTCTCGGCCTCCTGGGAGATCGGCGGCTTCCTGACGGTTCACGCCGGATATTCCAATGTCTATGGCGGGGTCGCGCTCGACGAGCCTTTCATCTTCAACCCGGCCTGGACCTATGGCGGGCTGGATTCGGTCCGCTCGGAGAACGTGATCGCCGGCCTCGAAGTGAAGCATGCAGGCTTTTTCGCCGGAGCCAGCATCTTCCGAAGCGACTTCGAGAACGCGCGCGACGCGTCCTTCGGCGGCGGCCCCTTCATTCCGTTCGACTTTCGCGCCGAAGGCTTTTCGCTGGCCGCCGGCTACAACTGGGGCGCCGGCTTCATCCGGGCGAGCTTCACCGACAGCGAGGTGTCCTCGGGCGGGTGGATCACCAGTCGCCCCAGAAGGTCGGAGCCGAGGACGAGGACCGCGCCAAGCCAGGCGGTCCACGGCAGGGTCCGCCTGATATTGTCTCCCATCAGCCGGCTGGCGATGTTCGGCGCGACGAGGCCGACGAAGGGAATCGCGCCGACGGTCGAGACGGTCAGCGCGGCGATCGCGGCGACGATGAGAAGGCCGACGGCGACGATCCGCCCGTGGGCGAGCCCGAGCCCGACCGCCGCGTCGCGGCCAAGCCCGGCCACCGTCAGCCGGTCTGCATGGAGATAGGCCAACGCCGCCAGCGCGCCGGCCGCCCAGACAAGCTCGTAGCGGCCCCGGATCACGCCGGAGAACTCGCCGTTCAACCATATGTCGAGATACTGGAGCAGATCGGCCTGATAGGCCAGAAAGGCGACCGCCGCGCCGATCACGGAGCCGTGGATCAGGGCGACGATGGGGATGAGAAGCGTCTCGGTCGGCGGCAAGCGGCGGATGAGCAGAAGGAACCCCGCCGAGGCGAGCAGCGCCGTGAGCGTCGCGATGGCCATCGAGGACAGTATCCCCGCGCCGGGCCAGAGAAGGGCGGTCAGCAAGATCCCGAGCGCCGCGCCGGAGCCGGCGCCCGCCGTCGTCGGCTCCACGAAGCGGCTGCGCGCCAGCATCTGCATCACCAGTCCGGAGACGCCGAGCGAGGCCCCGACAAGCGCCGCGGCGAGGGTCCTCGGCGCGCGGCTGACCGCAAGCAGGCGGAGCGCTTCGGCGTCATGCGCCAGGGCGGCGGGCCGAAGCTCGGCCGCGCCGACGAAAAGGCTTGCGACCGAGAGCGCCGCAAGCAGCGCCGCCGCCCCCGCCGGTCGTCCAGGCATCCTGTACGCCACCCTCGCGCCAGCCCTAGCGGCGCGCCTCGAAGGCCCGCCTGAGCGCGTCGAGCGTGCGCATCGTCGCTGTGTAGCCGCCGCCGGCTATGTAGAGGTCGGCGGCGTCAAGAATGATGATCCGGTGGTTCCGCGCCGCCTTGCCGCCGGCGACGAGCTCGTTGTCGAGCGTCGCGGCGGCGCCGGCTCCGCCCTGCCCGATGGCGGCGCCCCTGTCCACGACGATCAGCCTTTCGGGGTCCGTCTCCGCGATGAACCCGAAGGAGATCGCCTGGCCGTGCGTCAACGCTTCGAGGTCCGGCGAGGCGGCCGGAAGGCCGACGGCGTCATGCAGCCAGCCGAAGCGGGATCCGGGGCCGAAGGCGGAAAGCTTCGGCCCGTTGGTCAGGATGACGAGAGCCGCGCCGGCGCCGGAGGCGGCGGCCTGCGTGGCCTGCAATGCGGCGAGAAGCGCGGCGTCCAGCGCCGCGGCGCGCGCCTCAAGCCCGAAGATCGCGCCATAGGCGCGAAGCCGCGCGCGGGTCTGGCCGATCTGGTCCGCGCCCCAGATCGTCATGTCGATGGTCGGAGCGAGCCTCGCCAGGCTGTCCACCTCCGCCGATGATCGCCCCCCTGCGATGATCAGATCGGGCCCGAGGGCGTTCAGCGCTTCGAGATCGGGTTCGAAGAGCGTTCCTGCCGGCGTCGCGTCCCTTGCGACACGGGACAGGTAGGAGACATAGAGCCTCCCCGGAACAGCGGCGAGCGGAACGCCGAGCGCAGCCAGCGTGTCGATCGCCGGCACGTCCAGCGCCGCCACCACGGCCGGCCGGTAGGGAACGGAAACGGCGCCCCGCGCCGTCTCCGCCTGAATCTCGCCTGCGGCCGCAGGCGCCGCCATGAGCAGCATCGACAAGACGGAGAGGGCCTGGCCCATCATTGATTTCGTCCTTCCCTGAAGCGGCGGCCGCGGCGGGTTCTCGCCGGTCCGCGGGGCTGCGATCTGACGCGGGGTCGGCGCGACCGGCGATCCCGGCGAGGCGGCTCGCAGGCCGCCCCTTTCACATCCCGCCGGCGCCCTGTGCGCCTGATGTGAAGCCGTGAGGTCGGTGGAGGCTCCCGTCATTTCCCCGGCGCGGGCGATGCGGCGCGCCAGTCGAGCGGGCCCGCATTCTCCCTGAACGCGAAACGCACAAGATGCTCCTCGAAAACGTGGCGCGCCTGCAGGAACGCGGTCGTCGTCTCGCCCTCGACGGCGACATGAAGGGCGTCGGCTTCCGCACGCAGCCGAATGCGCCCGCCCGGCATCTCCACCTCGCCGAAGGTCTCGTCGAAGCGCGCCTCGACCTTGTGCGCGAAGTGCTTGCAAAGCTGCTGCAGGTATTGCGAGGCCCTGGGCGTCGCGAACGTCGCCGTTTGCGATGCGGAAGGCCCGGCGGCGCGCGCTTGCTGTTCGGTCATCTCGGAGTGTCTCCCTCGTGTTGTGGATGCGGCGTTCATCTCAGCGTGAAGCTGATCGGAACGACGAGCTCCAGCCGTGCGACGCCGACTTCCGGCGGAATTGGCGGGAATGACCCGACGCGGCGGACGAGAGCGAGAATCTCCTCGTCGAGCGCGCCGTGGCCGGAGCTTCGGCGAAGCTCCGCGGCGGCGAGGGCTCCGTTCGCCTCGACCACGAAGTAGAGAAGGCCCGTGCCCTCCTGCCGCCGCGCCTCGGCTCGGCGGGGATAGCGCTTGTGGCGGGCGAGGAGGGCGGCGAGCGTCGCGGCGTAGTCTCGCTTCACGCCGGGATCGCCGCCGCCCGCGGCGGCGGGAGCGGAGGCCGCGGCGCCGCCGGCCGCCGGCGCGGCGGCCGTCTCGCCCGGGCCGGGATCGGCGCGCGCCGTCGCGGTCGTCGGCTTCGGCGCGGCGTGCGAAGCGGCCGGGGCGGCGGGACCCGGCTTCGGCTCCGCGGCGCGCGCAGGCTCCGCTTTCGGGCGTTCCGGTTTCGGCTGCGGGACGGGCGCAAGCGCTATCCGGGGTTCGGCCGGTTCGGCGGGTTCCGGCTCCGGCGCGGCGAGCGAGACGGTCTCCTGCGGCGGCTCCGCTTGCGCGACGGCCTCGACGGCGGGGGCCGCTTCCATGCGGGCCCTCTCCGCGGAAACCGGCAGGGGCTCGCTCGTCGGGGCGATTGCGGCGGCCGCCGCCGGCGCCGCTTCGAGCGGCTCCGCCGGAACGGGCGCGGCGCTTTCGGAGGCGACGGGTTCGTCTGGGGGCGCCTCCGCCGAGACCGCCTCCGCGGCGGCCGGCTCCGCGGCCTCGGTCGCGGCGAGAACCGGCTCTGGCTTCGGGGCGTCGAGCGCCTCGGCCGCTGCCGGCGCGTCTGTCTCCGCCGCGTTCGGCGCCTCCGTCGTTCCGGGCATGGAGGCGACCGCCTCTGCGGAGGCGGCCCCGCCGGCGCCGAGCGCGATTTCCAGCCCGCCGGAGCCTGTCGCCGTCGCGCCGGATTCCGCAGTCTGGCGGAAGGCGATCGCAAGCGCCGCGAGGTGCAGGGCGGCGGCGGCGAGGAGGGGCAGGGCGAGGGCGCGCGCGCGCATCGTTCAGCCGCCCGCCCGCGCGGTCAGCAGCAGCGCCGTCTCGACCCCGGTCGCCTTCAGCTTCGAAAGGAGCGTGACGAGCGCCGCAGCCTCCGCTCCGCCATCCGCCTTCAGTTGCGCTGCGGTCTGGCCGCCCGCAACGATCCTGGCGGCGACGGCCTCGATCAGCGCCGTCTCGTCCATCTCCGTCCCGTCGAGCGCCAGCCGGCCGTCCGCGGCGAGGAGGATCAGCGGCGGCTCCGGCGGCGCCTCGCCCTCCGCCGCGGAGCGGGCGGGCTCCACCGTGAACGGGTCGGTCGCCGCCAGACGGCCCGCGACCATGAAGAAGATGAGGAGAAGAAAGACGATGTTGACGAGCGGCAGGACGCGCTCGTCCTCGTCCCGCCGCCGCGGGCGGCTTCGCGACAGCCGCCTCACGGCGCGGCCATCAGCGCGGCTCGTGAGACGCCGAGCGCCTCCAGCCGGTCCATCAGCGTCACCGCGCCCTGCACGTCCACCCCCGGAGCGGGCCGGACGAGCACCCGCAAATCGGGCTCCGCCGCGAGCCGCGCGGCGAGTCGCGCCTCGAACGCCTCCGCCGACACGGCCGCGCCGCCGAGCCTCAGGCCCTCGGGCCGGAGATCGACAAGCATCGCGCCCTCCGCCGAAGGCGCGGCCCCCGACGGACCGGCGACCGCGAGCCGGAGGCTCCGCCAGTCCGCGAAGGAGGACGCGAGCATGAAGAAGATCAGCAGGATGAACACCACATCGATCAGCGGCGTGAGCGGCAGGCGCCCGCGCCGCCGCCCCTCACGCGCGAGACGGGGCTGCGCCGAAGCTGCGCTCATGGCCGCTCTCCTTCTCCGCCGGGGCGAGGCCCGGCCCTGTGGCGAAGAAGCCTGCGACGAGGCTGTCGATCCGCCGCTCCAGCCGCTCCACCCGCCGCTCCAGCCAGGCGAGCGCCGCCACCGCGGGGATCGCGACGGCGAGGCCGACCGCCGTCGTCAGCAGCGCCTCCCAGATGCCGCCCGAGAGGATCGCCGGGTCCACCCGGCTCCCCGCCGCCTCGAGCGCGGCGAAGGCGTCGATCATGCCGAGCACGGTGCCGAAGAGGCCGAGAAGCGGGGCCAGCGAGGCGATCACCTCCAGCGGGCGGAGCCAGGCGCGGAGGTCCTCGATCCGGTCCGCCGCAAGGCGGATCACCTCTTCGCGAAGCCCGCCCGGGTCGGCGCCCCGCATCGCGCCCTCCAGCGCCTCGCGCATCGCCGCAGAGGCCGGGCCGCGCCCGCCGCGCGCCGCGGCGAGCGCCCGCGCCGCGTCCCCCCGCCGCCAGAGCGCCAGCGCCGCCTCCGCCGCCCGGCCCTCGCCGACGCCGGAGGCGAAGAACTGCCATGCCTTCGCGATCACGATGGCGAGCGCCAGCACCGACATCCCGACAAGAACGCCGACGATCGGGCCGCCGAGAAGAAGCGTGTCCATCCCCGCCTCGATCCCGGCGAGGAGGCCGGGCTCCGGCGCCGCGGCGAGGGGCGCGTCGAGCGCGGGGTCGGTCTGGATCAGGGTCTCTTCCATCGTCTCACTCGTAGAAGGCGACCGCGCCGCGCGCGCGGGTCGAGACGAGGGCGAAGCAATCGCCCGCCTCCGGCGCCGGCGCGCAGCCGATCACATCGTTGAGAAGCACGCCGCCGATCCGCCCGCATTCGACCCCGTCGACGCGGAAGACCTTCACGCTGGTCTTGCCCGCCCGGAGCGGGCCCAGCTCCACCGCGAGGCGCCGCGCGATCACGCCCTCAGGGTCCATCATCACGAGATCGACGTTGAGGCTTTCCATGGCCCCCGCGCCGTTCTCGATCAGCACGAAGGCCTGGCAGCCGCCCGCCTCTCCCGCCGGCTCAAGCTTGTTCAGCTCCAGCACCACGGGCCCGCCCGCCGCCGCGGCTCCGAACGGGCAGATCGCAATTGCGGCGAGCGCCGCGAGGCATAGCGTCGGTTTCGTCATGGAGCAGTCCTGCCCTGCGTCGGTTGGTAGCGGTCGGGCTTCCCGAGGCTCAGGTGGCTGGACGGGCTTATTCCTACTGATTCACTAAGGATTGTCAATCGACGCTCGGAACCGGGCGCTCGCGACAAGGCCGACCGTCAGAGGCTCGCCGACGCGGAGCCGCCGTGCTCGGCTCGCAGGGCGGGCTGCGCGTGCCCGCCTGCGTCGCCAGAAAGCACGCCGTGATCGGGCTGACGCGGGCGCTCTGCAACGAATGAACGTCATGCTCGACAGCGGCGTGCGTCGCGGCTCCGATGTTCTGAAGGCGCGGGCGCTCGGCGCCGATTTCGTCCTGGCCGGGCGGGCGCTGGCGTTCGCCGTCGGCGCCGGAGGCGCGGCCGGCGCGCAGCGCGCCATGGATATCCTGAAGCCGGAGCTGACCCGCGCCTCGGGTCAGGTCGGCGCGCCGTCTGCGGAAGCGCTCCTTTCGCGCGCCGCCGGCTGAGCGTCGCTCCTCCCCTCCATCCGATATATATTACAAATCATACAAACCGACTTCGCCGTCCCGGTCGTCCCCGTTCCAGCCCCGGCCCAGCCCCGGCCCAGCCCCGCCGCCGCCTGCACGAACGCCCGAACATCTCCGCGCCCTCTCCCCCTGCGGGCGCGGGAGGGGGCGAGGGCGCCGCGCAACGCCCAGCGCGCGCCCGTCTCACCCGATCCTAACCTGCTTCGGGGATGGTCGCGCCCATCGAAACCCGCCCCTGGAGAGCCCATGCCCGTCGCCGCCCCGCCCCGCGAGGAAGCCGTGATCCTCGTCCCGCTCGAAGAGATCGAGGCGGACAGCCTCCTCCTCCGTGACCGCATCGGAAAGGATGCGCCGGGGATGGAGGAGCTGATCAACTCGATCCTCGCCTCCGGCCTCCGGATCCCGGTGGAGCTTTTCCCGCTCGTCACGCCCCGGCCGCCCTGCCGCTACGGCCTCGTCTCCGGCTTCCGGCGGCTGGAGGCGTTCCGGCTCCTGAAGGCGCGGAGCGGCGCCGCGACCTGGGATCGTATCCCCGCCCTCCTCCGCGACCCCGTCTCCGATGATGCGATCCTCGTCGGCATGGTGGAGGAAAACGACGTGCGGCGGGACATTTCGCCCTGGGAGAAGGCGCGCATCGCCGTCGCGGCGGCGGAGCGCGGCTGGTTCGCAAACACCGAGGCCGCGATTGCGGCGCTCTACGCTTCCGCCTCGCCGATGAAGCGGAGCCGTATCCGCGCCGTGGCCCGCGCCGTCGAACTTCTCGAAGGCCTGATCGTGGAGCCCTGGCGGCTGACGGAGCGGCAATGCGTGCGCATCGCCGCCGCCGCGGAGCGGGAGCGTTACGGGGAGGCGATGCAGGTCGCGCTGGAGGAATCCGAATCCCGGGCCTTCGAGGCGCAATGGGCGCTCCTCGAACCCGTCATCGTCGAGGCCGAACGCACGGGAGAGCCGGAGGCCCCGGCGCGCGGCGAGGGCCGGCCCCGGATCGTGCTGCGCCCCCGCAAGGGCCTCGTGATCCGGCGGGAGCGGACGCGGGAGGGATGGCGGCTGCACTTCACCGGCCCGCTCGCCCGCGAGGGCCTGATCGAGGACGTGCTGGACGATATCGAGCGAACCTTCGCGCCGGCCTAGGGTCCGCGCATTCGCAGCCCGTTTTGGCGCTGAAACAATTCGATCACGACTTTTTTATAACGATATCAATGCTCCGAGGCCGATAACCATGGTTATGGGCCTCGGAGACCCCTTCAGGCCGCGCCGACGGGCCCCAGTTTCCGCGCCCTCAGCCGCTCGAAGGAGGGCCGCGCCGCCTCCACCACGGGCCGAAGCGCAGGCCGGAGCGCCGGCTCCTCCCGCGGCGGCGGCGCGAAGCCGGTGGAGGCTTCGACCGCCCGGTACCAGTGCGGGGCCCAGACCCCGTCCGTCTCCCGCCGCCCTGTCTCCCAGCGAAGCATCCCGGCATCCCACGGGATCTCCAGCGCGGCGCAGAGCGCCCGGAGCATCCCCTCCGGGTTCGCGCGGATATCCTCCGCCTCCACCACCGGCGGCTCCCGCCCCGTCATGGCGACGATATCCGCGATCACCCCGTCCATCTGCGGCGCGCCGAGGTCCTCGACCGTCGGGTCGGGCCGCCCGGCGTCGAAGCTCGCCGCCACCCGCTCGGGCGCGCGGATCAGGATGAAGTGCCGGCAGGCGGCGAACCAGCCGCGCGGGAAGCCCGGCAGCATGTGGTGCGGCATGTGCTTCTGATGCCAGAGCGGCCGTCCCCCGGGAACCGGCCCGATCACGCATCGCTCCACTTCATCCGGGTCGGTCGGCTGGGCGCGCAGCACCTCCGCCTTCATCGGATGCTCGATCCCCGAATGATGCAGGTAGGCGGCGTAGAACGGCTCGTCGAGCACGGCGCAATCCGCCCGCCCCCCGAAGCTCCGCATCATCGCCGTGGAAAGGTTCCGCGGCCCCGACCACATGGCGATCCTGATGGGCTCACCCATCGCGCCCCTCCGCATGCGCCGCCTGATGCGCCGCATAGAGCTGGCGGAGCCGCGCCACCATCGGCCCCGGAACCGCTGGCGGCCCTTCGAGCGCGGGGCCGAGCACGCGCCCGTCCACCTCCCTGACCGGCGTGAGCCCCGCGAAGGTCCCGGTCACGAACGCCTCTTCGGCGGTGTAGACGTCATGGAGCGAGAACGCCTTCTCATGCACCGCGATCCCCGCCCCCCGCGCGCATTCCATCACCGCCCGCCGCGTGATCCCGCCGAGGCAGTACATCCCGGTCGAGGTCCAGACCTCGCCTTCCCGCACGATGAAGAAATGCGTGGAGTTGCAGGTCGCGACGGCTCCGGAGGGATCGAGCATCAGCGCCTCGTCCGCCCCCGCCTTCGCCGCCTGGATGCAGGCCTGGATGCAGTTGAGCTTGGAATGGGAATTCAGCTTCTGGTCCTGCGCGTCCGGCGCCGTGCGCCGGATCGTGGAGGTGAAGAGCCCGAGCCCCGCATCGTTGGTCTTCGCCGCCTTGTATTCCGGGATGATGACGACCGTAGGCGGCGTCACCGTCACCCGCGGGTCCTGATAGGGCGTAGCCCTGATCCCGCGGCTGACCATGAGGCGGATATGCACGCCATCCTCCATCCCGTTCGCCTCCAGCGCGTCGAAGATGCGGGCGCGCATGGCGGCGGGCGGGATCATGTTCTCGAAGTCCAGCACCCGCGCGCCGCCATAGAGCCGCTCGAGATGCCGCGTGAGGAACGGGATCTTCCCCGCCTTCAGCCGCAATCCCTCCCACACCCCGTCCCCCAGCATGAAGTTGGAGTCGAAGACGGAGACGACGGCCCGCTCCCGCGGGACCATCTCCCCGTTGACCGAGACAAGGACGGAGGCGTTCCGCGGGTCCGCCTCGTAGGAATGCGCGCCATAGCTCATGCGGGTCTCACTGCGTCGGGATGGGCGGCCGCGAAGGCGTTGAGCGAAGCGCAGTGCGCCTCGACCTCGCGAAGGACCGGGAATGGCGAAAGGTCCGCCTCCCAGCGGCGGGCGTTGTAGAGCTGCGGCATGAGGCAGAGATCGGCGAGCCCCGGCGCGTCGCCGAAGCAGAACCCCCCGGTCCGGATCGCCGCCACCATCTTTTCCACCCCGGCGAGCCCGCGCGGGATGAAATGGCGCATCCACACGCCCATCGCCTCCGGCGACCCGCCCGTCGCATGCCGGGCGACGGACATGTTGCAGACCGGATGGATCTCCATGGCGATCGCCGCCGCAACCGCCCGCACCTGCTGGCGCGAGACGGGATCGGCGGGAAGGAAGGGCTGCTCCGGCCGCGTCTCGTCAAGATATTCGAGGATCGGGAGCGACTGCGTGAGCGTCAGCCCGTCGATCTCCAGCGTCGGCACGAGCCCCTGCGGGTTCCGGGCGAGGTTCTCCGGCCCCGCATGTTCCCCCTTGAGAAGGTCCACGGGCCGCGCCTGATAGCGAACGCCCTTCAGGTTGAGCGCGATCCTCACCCGGTAGGCGGCGGAGGACCGCCAGTAATCCCAGAGAATGACCTCGCCCATGCCCGCTCCCGCCGTTTCGGGCGAGAGTGCGGCTTTCGCGCGCCCGCTTCAAGCCGGGTTCAGCGCGCCGGCGTCCGGTCGATGGCGGCGGAAAGCGGGGCGAGGTCGATGGTCTTGCCCGCCTTCACGCTCATCCAGCGGCGGAGCCCCGCGAGCACCGCCTGGTTCGCCTCGCCCACCGCGATGAAGACCCCGCGCTTGCGGGCTTCAAGCGCGGCGCGCTCCAGCGACTGATAGACGATCTCGCTGTTCGCGATCTCGTCGATCCGGAGGCCGAGCGCCGCCGCCTGCAGCCCGGCCGCCCGCGCCATCCGGAACTCGGCCGAACCGCCCGGCGCCGAGATGTCGAGGAGCGCGAGGTCGCGCGCCGCCAGCGCGGCGAAGAACGCCGCCCGGTCCGCCGGCGCCTCTGACAACGCCACGCCGATGACGGGCCCCGCAACGTCGCCCGGCGCGGAGGGGCTGACGGTTTCGAGCCCCGCCGCCTGCGCCGCCGCCGCGAGCCTCGCGCCCGCCTCGCCCTCGACCGAAAGCAGGAGCGTGACGGGAAAAGGCAGCCGCATCGCATCCTCCAACGCCGCCTCGTCCACGCCAGAAAGCGCGACCACGAGAATCGGCGCGTCCGCTTCGCCGTCAAACGGCGCCCGGTTGAGCGCGAGCCCGGGCGGCCCTGGCTCGACCTCCGCCGCATCGGCCTCGGTCGCAGCCTCGACGTCAGGCGCGGGCGACTCTGCCGCCGCCGGCGCCTCGGCGAGAGCGTCTGTCGCGGCCGGCGCGGGCGTCGCAGGCTCTTCCGGCTCCTCCGGAGAGACGGGCGGCGCCTCCTCGAGCGCCCCGACGGTCGCCGCCGGGGGCGCGGCCGCCTCGCCAAGCGCCGGCGCCGCAGGTTCGGGCTCCGCCGGCGGCGGGGGCGCCCCGGGGGCGGCCGCCACGGGGCTGGCGTCCGCCTCTGGCGCCGGGTCCGCCTCGGCGGAAACCGGCGGCGGCGCGTCACCCGCCGCCGCCGGAGTCGGCGCGGCCGGTTCAGGCGCGGGGCCGGGCTCCGGGGCGGCTTCCGACACCGGCGTCTCGGCAGGCTCAGCTACGGGGGCTGGATCAGCGGCCGCGTCCGATGCATCCGGTTCCGGCGCCGGCGCGGCGGCCATTTCGACGGGCTGCCCCGGCGCGCCGGTCTGCGGCGCCCAGATCGAGAGCGCGGCGCCGACTGCGGCCGAAAACACGAGGCCGGTGAACGCGCCGAGCCAGTAGGCCCCGCGCCCGGACATCCCTTCCGCCATACCTGCCTCCTCGTCGCGGCCCGCCCCTCCGGACGGGCCGGGCGCCGTCTTCTTCTCCGGCCTCGCTTGACCTTGGCGCGGGCTCCGGTGATCTATAGCGCCAAGCGCCCCGCCGGGGCAAACGCCCCGAAGCCGCGCGATGGCCTCCCCATGCTGCTCCTGATCGACAATTACGACAGCTTCACCTGGAACGTCGTCCACTATCTCGGCGAGCTCGGGGCGAAGACCGAGGTGCGCCGGAACGACGCGCTCGGCGTGGAGGAGGCGCTGGCCTTCGGAGCCGAGGCCATCGTCATCTCGCCCGGCCCCGCCACGCCTGACGAAGCCGGAATCTGCCTCGACCTCGTGCGCCGCGCGCCGGAAGATCTCCCGATCCTTGGCATCTGCCTCGGCCACCAGACGATCGGGCAGGCCTTCGGCGGCCGCGTCGTCCGCGCCCCCTCGATCATGCACGGCAAGCTGAGCGCGATCCGCCATAGCGGGCTCGGCGTCTTCGAAGGCGCGGTGGAGCCGATGGAGGCGACGCGCTATCACTCGCTCATCGTCGAGCGGGAGAGCCTGCCGGGCTGTCTCGAAATCACCGCCGAGACGGATGACGGGATCATCATGGGCCTCCGGCATCGGACGCGCCCGGTCCATGGCGTGCAGTTCCACCCCGAGAGCATCCGGACGGGGGAGGGCAAGCGCCTTCTCGCCAATTTCCTGCGGCTCGCCGGAACCGGCCTGCCGGCGGCGGCCTGATGTCGGATGCGCTGAAGCCGCTGATCGGCAAGGCGGCCGCGGGCCCGCTCAGCCGCGCAGAGGCGGAGGCCGCCTTCGGCGCGATCATGGCGGGGGACGCGACGCCTGCGCAGATCGGCGGCTTCCTCATGGCGCTCCGCACCCGCGGGGAGAGCGTGGACGAATACGCCGCCGCCGCCGCCGCCATGCGCGCCCGCGCAACCAGGGTCGCGGGCGGCGAACTGGCGATGGACATCGTCGGCACCGGGGGAGACGGGAAGGGGACGCTCAACATCTCGACCGCGACGGCCTTCGTCGTCGCCGGCGCGGGCGTGAAGGTGGCCAAGCACGGCAACCGCGCCCTCTCCTCCCGCTCCGGCGCGTCGGACGCGCTTTCCGAGATGGGGGTCGAGGTGATGGTGGAGGCGCCCGTGGCGGAGCGGGCGCTCCGGGAGGCGGGCATCTGCTTCATGATGGCGCCGATGCACCACCCGGCGATGCGCTTCGTCGGCCCGGCGCGGGCGGAACTCGGCACGCGGACGATCTTCAACATCCTCGGCCCGCTGACCAATCCCGCCGGCGTAAAGCGGCAGCTCACCGGCGCCTTCTCACCGGCCCTCCTCCGCCCTATGGCGGAGACGCTGGCCGCGCTTGGCTCGGAGCGCGCCTGGCTCGTGCATGGCGGGGACGGGACGGACGAGCTTTCCATCGCGCTTCCCTCGAAGGTCGTGGCGCTTGAGAACGGGCTGATCGAGGAGCGGGAGATCGCGCCGGAGGACGCCGGGCTGAAGCGCTGGCCCTTCGCCGCCATCCTCGGCGGCGCGGCGAAGGAGAACGCGCTGGCCATGCGCCGGCTCTTCGCGGGCGAGCCCGGGGCCTATCGCGACGCCGTGCTCCTCAACGCCGCGGCGGCGCTGGTGATCGCGGAGGCGGCGCCTGACCTCAAGGCGGGCGCGGCGCTGGCGGCGGAGAGCATCGATTCCGGAGCCGCGAAAGCGAAGATCGAGGCGCTGGCGCGGATCACCAAGGCCGGGTGAGGCCCATTCAGAACCGCGTCCAGAGCGCCAGCGAAACCTCGTATCCGTCCGACGTTCCCCTTGTGAGCACATCTCTTGCGAAGCCGAGGAGGATCGTTCGCGTCTCTCCAATCTCGTAGCCGAGCGAGAGCTGGACCTTGGCGAGGTCGAAATCCGGCCCGCCGAACGCCTGGTTCCGGAGCCCCTTCGTGGCGAAGAGCTGAGCCATCGCAAGGAAGCCCGGCGCGGGGCGGAGGCCGAAGGTCAGGTCGAGCTTGATCTCGTCCGCCCGGTCCCCGACGAATTTCGCATAGCTAAGGATTCCATCGGCCCAGCCGGGCCCGAGCGGGCTGTCCAGTCCCCTTCCGTAGAGGGCCGAGAGGCGGATCTCGTAGCTCTCGTCGCCGCCCGGCGCCGCGGGCGAGGTGAAGCCCGAGAGGGGGATGGAGCCGCCGGCCTCGACCGAGGCTACATCTCCGGCCTCGCCCGTCCAGAGCCTCACGCGCGCGAAGCCTCGCAGCCGCCCGTCCTGCGCGCCGAAGCCGCCGTCGTCGAGCCGCATTCCCTGGTCCGCCTCGCCGCCGAGCGTCAGGCCCTCGATCAGCCCGTATTCGGCATAAAGGCCGAGCGAGGCGCGGGCGAAATCGACGTCCCGGCTCGTGGTCGGCTCGGTCGCGAAATAGCGCATCGTCTGGGAGACGAAGCCTTCGCCCGGCGCGCGGGTCCAGGCGCCGGCCGTCGCCTCGCCGGCTATGGATGCGAGAATTCCGGCGCAGAGCCCCGCCCGGCGCGTGATGCTTTTCACTTGCCTCCCGAGGGCGACGACGCATCTGATAAAGAAGTGAAAGGAGGCCCCGATGCGCCGCACAGCCCTTGCTCTCGCCGCCCTGCTCGCCCTTTCCCCGCTCGCCGCCCCTGCGCAGGGCGCGCCGGATGCGGCGGGGATCGAGACCGTGATTCGATCGCAGGTCGAGGCCATGCGGGCGGACGACTGGTCCCGCGCCTTCACCTTCGCCTCTCCGACCATCCAGGGGATCTTCCGCGACCCCGAGACGTTCAGCCGGATGGTCACCTCCGGCTATCCGATGGTCTGGAAGCCGCGGTCGGTCCGCGCCGGCGCCCTGAGCGAGACCCCGCGCGGCCTCAGCCAGGCGATGATCTTCGAGGATGCAGAGGGCCGCTTCTTCATCGCGGACTACCTGATGATCGAGGTGGGGGGCGAATGGCGCATCAACGGCGTCTCCATCCGCCCTGCGCCGGCGGAGAGCGCCTGAGGCGCCCCCCGCGCGGACGGCTTCAGATCTGGTCGACCAGGACTTCGCCGAGCGAACAGGTCGCCTGGCCGGGGCCGTCCTCGATGTTGAGGACCTTCACCTTCCCGTCCTCCACCAACATGGAGTAACGACGTGAGCGGGCATGGAGACCGGCCGGCGGGGCTGAAAAGTCGAGCCCCACGGCCTTCGTGAAGGAGCTGTCGGGATCGGCCAGCATGCGGATGCCCGCAGCCTTCGCGCCCGTCGCCTCGCCCCAGGCCTTCATCACGAAGGGGTCGTTGACGGAGACGCAGACGATCTCGTCCACGCCCTTTTCCGACAGCGCCTTCGCGGCGTTCACGAAGCTCGGAACATGCTTGTTGTGGCAGGTCGGCGTGAAGGCGCCCGGCACGGCGAAGAGCGCGACGCGGCGGCCCTTGGTCAGCGCCTCGACGGTGACGGCGGCCGGGCCTTCCGCCCCGAGTTCGACGAATGAAGCGGCGGGCAACGTCTCTCCGACGGCGATGGTCATGCGATCCTCCTGAATGATGAGCCGCGCGGACTATAGCGCGGCGCGCCGTCCTGTCACGGTCTCTCAGAGACCGAGGCGTTCGAGCGTCCTCGGCCCGACGATGCCGTCTTCCCGGAGCCGTTCGGCGCGCTGGAAGGCGCGAAGCGCCGCCTCGGTGCGCGGGCCGAAGAACCCGTCCGCCCGGACCGGCCAGCCTGCGTCACGCAAGGCGAGCTGCACGGTGAGCACGTCCGCCCCGAAGAGCGGCGGGCTTTCGGCGCGGAGAAGGCGGGAGACGAGGCGCGGCTTCATTGCGCCGCTTTCCGGCTCTGCAACGGCGAAGACCTCGCCCTCGATGGCTTCCGGAGCGTCGCCGGAGGCTGCTGGCGCCGGGTTCGAGCGCGCCGCGAGCGTTCCCGCCCCTTGCGACGCTGGCCGGCGCTCCAGCGAGGCGGTCAGCGGCGCCGCCTGCGAGAGCACCGGCTGCGGCGTGAAGCCGCCGCCGCAGAAGGCCGGGTCCACCGGGCGCTCCTCGCCGAAGACGATGAGCGGGTTGGAGGCGCGCACGCCGTCCAGTTCCCCCTCGATCCGGACCAGGCGCTGCTCCCGCGTCAGATAGGTCGCGAGGTCCACGGTGGTCGTCCGCGCGTCGTTCCGCACAAGCACATCATAGTCGCCGCGTTCGATCTCGTCGCCGCCCCAGCCGAACATGCAGTCGTTGATGACGATCTTGCCGGGATGGACGCCATCCCGATACGGCGCGCGGCAGACGAGGAGGCGGCCGCCATAGC
Source organism: Pikeienuella sp. (assembly GCF_046290545.1). NCBI lineage: Bacteria > Pseudomonadati > Pseudomonadota > Alphaproteobacteria > Rhodobacterales > Paracoccaceae > Pikeienuella > Pikeienuella sp. The sequence continues at coordinate 65,863 of NZ_JBKAGV010000013.1, forward strand.
GATCGTCCCGTCTCTCCGTCCCGGCCTGGACGCCGGGGCTCTCCCCCGCCTTGACGGTCGCCTCGCCATGCGCCGCCTCGAAATCCCGGCGGCTCATCCAGCGGGTCGCGCCCCTCGGGGCGACCAGCACCTCGAAGCTCGTGGAGACCCGCTCTTCCCCGCCGAATGACCAGTTGCAGCGCCCGCCGACGATCTTGCCCGGATGCGCGCCGGACCGGCAAATCGCGAGGCTCCGCCGCCCTCCGCGCCCGTCCGGCTCGTCCCCGGAGGTCACGGCTCCGGCGGGGAGCGCGCCGGCCCAGCGCCGCCATTCGAGGGCGGGGCGCCAGGTGATCTCCGCCGCGCCGGTCCGCTCCGCGTCCATGCGGAAGCGTTGCCCGTCCAGCTTGTTCTCGATCACCTGAAGCTCGACCGTGAACTCCGTGCGCGGCAGGGCGACGGCGTTGTAGCTGTGCGAGGCGGTGGAGACTTCCCCCACTGTCCGGGCCGATCCCCGCGACAGGGAGACCTCGTAATCCACCGTCCCGCTCGCGCCGCCGCCCGGCCAGTCCGCCTCGACGGTGAGGGAGCCGCCGGCGGAATCCGTGCGCGTCGTCGTCAGGGTCCGGCTTTCGGAAACCTCCTCAGACAGGGTGCTAGACTGTGCATGGGTGGCGCGGAAGGAGCAGTTGCGGACGATGGCCGTCACCAGCCCGCGGGGCCTGAGCGTCTCCGCCTGCGGCCCGCCCTCGAAGATCAGGCGGCCCGGAACGATCCCGCCCATGAACCGGAGCGCGGCGGGTTCGAACCCGGCGGGGGCGAGGCGGAGGAAGGCGGGGTTTCGTTTCAGCGCGGCGAGAGTCGCCGTCTCGTCGGCGGCGAAGGGGGCGGCGGGAAGCAGCGCGGCCAGCGCCGCGGCGGCGAGGGCGGCTCTCATGCTGCCTCCTGGTCCGTGCGGGTTCCCGAACGTAACCGCCCCGGCTTCCCGTGGCTACCCTGGCGCCGCCCGCCCGATCAGCACCCGCGTCTCGCCATAGGTCCGGTCGTCGAGGACCGAGAGCGCTTCGGGCGGCTCGGCGCCCTTCTCCTGCTCGAGGACGATGAGGGCGCCGGGGGCGAGCCAGCCGCCCTCAGCGGCCGAGGCGAGGGCGGGCGCGGCGAGGCCGGCGCCATAGGGCGGATCGAGAAAGACAAGGTCGAAAGGCTCGCCCCGGCAGGGGCCGAGCCTCGTCGCATCCCGCCGCCAGATCTTCGTGACGCCGTTGAGGCCGAGATGCTCCGCCGTCTCGCGCATCAGCGCCCGCGCCGGGCCGCCGTCATCCACGAAGACGGCGCGGAGCGCGCCCCGGCTCAGCGCCTCGAAGCCGAGCGCGCCGGAGCCGGCGAAGAGGTCGAGCACCCGCATCCCTTCCGGCGCGCCGCCGTAGTCGCCATGCGCGAGGAGGTTGAAGATCGCCTCCCGCACCCGGTCCGAGGTCGGGCGCAGATGCGCCGTCCCGCCCCAGTCGGCCCCCGGCGCGGCTATGGCGCGGCCGCGGAACCGGCCCCCGACGATTCTCATGGCTCCGCTCCCTGCCTTCCGCCCCGGCGCCGACCATGCGCCGGGGCGGAGGAAGGCTTCAAGCCGGGCCGAACCCTTCAGGCCCGGGCGCGCCGCCTGAAGAGGCCGAGCGCGCCGAGCGAACTGAGGAGAAGCAGCCCCGCCGCGGGCAGCGGAACCGCCTGCACGTTCAGATTGTCGAGCCCGCCGGAGCCGCCGAAAGCGAAGGTGAGCGACTGGATCCCGAGGAGCGGCGTGGAGAAGGAGCCGTACTGCCCGTCCCCGGCCACCAGCGCCGTGGAGAGGAATCCGAGATCCGTCGAGACGAAGAGCTCGTTGCCGTTCCCTTCCGTATCGAGATAGTCGAAGCCGAGAACGTTGACCTTGCGGTCAAAGGTGAAGGTGATCGTCCCGCCCTGCGCATCGTCGTCCGGCAGGCTGAGATTGCCGTTCTGCGGCCCCGCGATGATCAGGATCTTGCTCGCGTTGAGCGGCCCCGAGAACCCCGGCGCCGGCGCGAAGGGCGACGCGAGGTCGTTGTCGTTGCCGGTCGGATTAAGGGTGTCGAAGACAACCGCCTGATTCGTGCCGCCATTGGCGACGGCGCGGTTGCTGTCGGTGACGACGGTGGCGGTGAGTCCGCCGCCCGTGATCGAGTTGATCGCCGTGTTGGTGGCGAATGCCTCGAAATCGAAAACGGCGGCGCGCGCCGCACCCGTAGAAAAGCCGATCGCAAGCGCGATCGCCAAGATCTGTTTCATGGTAGCCCCACATCGACAAGATTGACGAAGGGGACTTTAGCTATATTCGACGCGAGTTTCTTGCCAAATCCGGGCGATTTCGTTCACAATTCGCTCATATACAAACGCCAAGGCGGAGCGGCGCGTGGGCCGCTCCGCCTTGGGTTGAAGAACGCCGTGTTCAGGCGTTCACGTCCACGACGACGCGCCCCTGCACGCCGCCCTTGAGAATCGCAGCGCCAAGCGCCGGAAGGTCCTTGAGCGCAGCGGGGCGGACCATCTCTTCGAGCTTGTCCATCGGAAGGTCGGCCGCGATCCGCTTCCAGGCGGCGACGCGAGGCTCGTAGGGCTGCATCACGCTGTCGATGCCGAGGAGATTCACCCCGCGGAGGAGGAAGGGCACCACCGTCGCCGGCAGCGCGGCCCCGCCGGCGAGGCCGACGGCCGCGACCGATCCGCCGTATTTCAGCTGCGTCAGCACGCGGGCGAGCATCGACCCGCCCACCGCGTCCACGCAGCCGGCCCAGGTCTCCTTCTCCAGCGGCTTCGCCGGGGCCTCCGCGATCTCCTCCCGCGCGACGATCTGGGTCGCGCCGAGGGACTTGAGGTAATCCGAAGTCTCCGGCCGCCCCGTCACCGCGGCGACCTCGTGGCCGAGCTTCGCCAGGATCGCGACCGCGACGGAGCCGACGCCGCCGGCCGCGCCCGTGACCAGCACCGGCCCCGCGCCCGGCTTCAGCCCGTGCGCCTCCAGCGCCATCACCGACAGCATCGCGGTGAAGCCGGCGGTGCCGACCGCCATGGCCTGCCGCGTCGTGAGCCCGGCGGGCAGCGGCACGAGCCAGTCCGCCTTCGCGCGCGCCTTCTGCGCATAGCCGCCCCAGACGACCTCGCCGACGCGCCAGCCGGTCAGCACGACCTTGTCGCCCGGCTTGTAGCGCGCGTCCGCGCTTTCCGAGACGGTTCCCGCATAGTCGATGCCGGGGACATGGGGATAATTTCGAACGAGGCCGCCCTTGCCCGTGAGGCAGAGACCGTCCTTGTAGTTCAGCGTCGAGTATTCGACGTCCACCACCACCTCGCCCTCGGGCAGGTCGGAGATCTCGAGCGGCTTGATGGACTGGCTGATGGCGCCGTCCTCGGCTTTCTCGACGACAAGGGCGTTGAAGGGCATGGCGGTCTCCGCTGCTTCAGGGGTCGCGGGGGCGCCCGCGGCGGCGGAATAAAGCGGGGCGGGCGCCCGCTTGTCAAACCGGCTCTCGCCGGTCGCCCGTCAGCGCCCTTCGAGCCGGTCGGCCACGCAGCGGTCGATCAGGGAATAGTCGGGGGACCAGAGGGCGCGGCACTCCTCATAGACCGCGATCAGGGTCGAAGCCGCGTCCGGCCGGCCCCGGACCGAGGCGAGAAGGCGCGCGACATTCTGGGCCGCTGCGATCTGGCCGGATACGCATGTCTCGAAGGCGGGCCCGGAGGGACCCTCCGTCATCCGGCAGAATTCATGCGCCGGGCTTTGCTGCGCGGAGCCGGGGGCCGCCGCGACAAGCGAAGCCGCTGCGGCGGCGAGAAGCCCGATCCTCCGCATGCCCGCCTCCGCCCTTTACCCGCCGCGTCGAGTCTGTCATGCGCGTTTCGGTTTGTCACGCCCGGGGCGGGAGGTGAGGAGGACGACATGGGGCTTCTGGCGCATCCGATCCCCAACTATCTCATCGACCGGTTCCGCTCCTGGAGGAGCGTGCGGTTCGCCGACTCGAAGGTCTGGTATGCGCGGCTGATGGCCGAAGGGCAGCATCCGCGCGCGATGATCATCTCCTGCTGCGACAGCCGGCTCGACACCGTGAACATGTTCGGGGCGGAGCCGGGGGACCTCTTCGTCGTCCGCAACGTGGCGAATCTGGTTCCGCCCTATGCGCCGGACCGGGAGCGCCACGGCACCTCCGCGGCGGTGGAGTATGCCGTGACGACGCTCAGGGTCGCGCATATCGTCGTCGTCGGCCACTCGCATTGCGGCGGGGTCGAGGCCTGCCACGACATGTGTTCCGGCGCCGCGCCGGAACTCGAAAAGGCCACGAGCTTCGTCGGCCGGTGGATGGACATTCTCCGCCCCGGATTCGAGACGGTCAGCGCGCTCGGGCTCGAGGGCCGCGCGGCGCTGACGGCGCTGGAGCACGAGGCGGTGCGCGCCTCCCTCGCCAACCTCGCGACATTTCCCTTCGTGCGCGAGGCCGTGGAGCGGGGGCTGCTCACGCTCCACGGCGTCTGGGTGAACATCGCGGAAGGCGAGATGTTCGGCCTCGATGCCGAGAGCGACGAGTTCCGGCGGCTCGAAGCCGGCGCATGAGTCCGGCCTACGGCTTCTGGCTCGGCTACCTCGCCGCGGCCGGGGCGGCGCTGACGCTTGCGCTCGCGGCGCTGGCGCCCGCGGCCTCGGAGGGGCTCGGCCCTGCGGCGCGGCTGCTCTTCTGGGCGTTGCATGTCTATGGCGCGCTCGCCTGCCTCAGCCTCGCGCAGCTCGCGCTCGGGCTCGTGCCCGGCATCGAGCGAAGGACGCCCGTTCTTCTCGTCGCGGCTGCGGCGGCGCTGGGCGCCGCGGCTTTCACCCCGGTCGCGCTCGCGCTCGACGCCGGGTTCGACGGGCTCGCGATCCAGGATGACGAGGGCTCCCTGTTCGCCAGGACGGTCGATGAGTTCCAGGCCTTCGCCGCGCCCGTGGGGCTGTTCTGGCTCCTCCTGAACGCGCCGCGGCTGCTCCCCCTCGAAGCGAGCGAGGCGCCGCGGGACGGCGCGGCGGCGGCGGAGGCGGCGCCCGCGGGCGAGGGCGCCGACGATGCGGCGCTGCGCGCGCTCTGGGAAAAGGCGCCGCGCCGCATCGGGCGGGACCTCGTGGCGATGAGCGCGGAGCTCCATTATCTCCGCCTCCGGACGACGAAGGGGGAGGCCCTGATCCTCCATCCGATCGGCCGCGCGGTCGCCGCGCTTGAGGCGGCGGGCGGGCCGCCCGGCCTGACGATCCACCGCTCGCACTGGGTCGCGGCGCGCCATGTCGTCGATCTCGAAACGGAGGGGGAGCGGATGGTCTGCGTGCTGACGGGCGGCCTCCGCCTGCCCGTCGCCCGGCCCCGCCGCGCGGCCCTGCGCGCGGCCCTCGCCGCGACTGCGCCGGGAGAGGGCTGAAGGCGCGGCATTCGGCGCCGGATCGGCGGCGTTTCGTGCAAAACGGGTGGAGCCGGGCCGCCAGCCCCTTCATCGACCGGGCATGGACAACGAACCCGGAGCTTCACGATGCGCCTCGCCTTCCTGCCCCCCGCCGCCCCGATTCTCTTCGCGCTTGCCGCCGCCCTACCGGTTGGCGCCGCCGCCGAGGGGCCCTATCTCAAGGCCCTCGGCGGCGCCTCCTTTCTCCTCGACCAGACCGCGAGGCGCGCGGGCGGCGGCGCCGCGGAGGCCTCGTTCGACGCCGGATACGGCTTCGGCCTCGCCGCGGGATGGGAGTTCACGCCGAACCTCGCGGCGGAGATCGAATATCTCTACCGGACCGGAGACGCCGGCTCCTTCGCGCCGGGAGGTTTCGGCGCCGGGGGCGACCTGGCCTCGGTGATCGTCTCCGGCCATCTCCTCTACACGCTCGACGGCTGGGAGGCGCCTGGCGGCGTCGGCCGCCTCCGGCCCTTCGGCGGCGTCGGCGTCGGCATCGTGCAGGAAGTGGATTTCGACATATCGGGCGGGGCCGCCGCCGGCGAATACAGCGACAGCGGCGCCATCGCCCTGCAGGCCCGGGCCGGTCTCCGCTGGGACATCGACGCGAACTGGGGCCTCGGGCTCGAAGCGCGCTACCTGAACGCCGGGAGCCCGACGCTGAAGCGGAGCGGCGGCGGCGAGAGCCTGAAGGTCCGCTACGAGACGATCGACGCCTTCGTCTCCCTCTCCTACCGCTTCTGACGCGGCCCCTTGCCTGCGGCGGCGCGGCGGTCTATAGGCCGCGCCACCAAACCACATGCGGGGATTGGGCCGGGCGGGGAGACATCCCGTACGGTCCGCCGGTTGGGCGAGAGCCCTGACCCCGCAGCGGCGAAACCGGAAAGGACAACGCGGATCATGGCTCTGCCTGAATTCTCCCTGCGCCAGCTTCTCGAAGCGGGCGTTCACTTCGGACACCAGACGCATCGCTGGAACCCCAAGATGGGGCCCTACATCTATGGCGACCGCAACGGGATCCACATTCTCGACCTGACGCAGACCGTCCCCCTGCTCGACGCCGCGCTCAACGCGCTGCGCGAGACGGTGGCGCGCGGCGGGCGCATCCTCTTCGTCGGCACGAAGCGGCAGGCGCAGAAGGCGGTTCACGAGGCCGCGGAGCGCTCCGCGCAGTATTACATGAACCACCGCTGGCTCGGCGGCACGCTCACCAACTGGAAGACCGTGTCCAACTCCATCTCCCGGCTCAAGAAGCTGGACGAGATGCTGGACGGCGGCGGCGCCGCGGCGCTGACCAAGAAAGAGCGGCTGAACCTCGACCGCGAGCGCACCAAGCTCACCATGTCGCTTGGCGGCATCCGGGAGATGGGCGGCGTGCCGGACATCCTGTTCGTGATCGACACGAACAAGGAGGCGCTGGCGATTCTCGAGGCGAACAAGCTCGGCATCCCCGTCGTCGCCGTGCTCGACTCGAATTCGAGCCCCGAGGGCGTGACCTATCCGATCCCCGGCAATGACGACGCGGCGCGGGCGATCAAGCTCTATTGCGACCTCGCCTCCGACGCCGCGCTCGACGGCATGGCGGCGCAGATGGGCGCGGCGGGCTTCGACCTCGGCGAGATCGAGGAGCCGATGGTGGACGACCTGCCGGCCGAGGAGACTCCGGCGGAAGAAGCGCCCGCCTCCTGACCCCCTTCTTCGCCGGGCGTCACGAAACCGTCGCCCGGCGGACCTATCGCATCGGCGGCCCCGCACGGCGGGGCCGTCTCCGAGACCGAGGAGCATGACATGGCGATCACGGCCAGCGACGTTAAGAACCTGCGCGACATGACCGGCGCGGGCATGATGGACGCCAAGAAGGCGCTGACCGAGACGGACGGCGACATCGAGGCGGCGGTGGACTGGCTGCGCGCCAAGGGCCTCGCAAAGGCGGCGAAGAAATCGGGCCGCGTCGCGGCGGAGGGCCTCGTTGCGGTCGCGTCGAAGCCCGGCGTCGGTGTCGCCGTCGAGATCAACTCCGAGACGGACTTCGTGGCGCGCAACGCCGAATTCCAGACTATGTGCGGAGCCGTCGCCACGGCGGCGCTCGACGCGGCGGACCTGCCCGCGCTCCTCGCCGCCTCCATCGGCGGCAAGACGGTGGCCGACACGGTGACCGAGAAGATCACCACGATCGGCGAGAACATGACTGTCCGCCGCATGGCGCGGATCGAGGCGGATCACGTCGCCACCTATGTCCACAACGCCGCGGCGGAGGGCATGGGCAAGATCGGCGTGCTTGTCGGCGTGAAGGGCGGCGAGGCCGAGGCCGCGCTCGCCATCGGCCGGCAGGTCGCCATGCATGTCGCCGCGACGTCGCCCGCCTCGCTCTCCGAGGCAGATCTCGACCCGGCGCTGATCGAGCGCGAGAAGCAGGTGCTGACGGAGCAGGCGCGCGAGAGCGGCAAGCCCGAGGCGGTGATCGAAAAGATGATCGTCGGCCGGATGCAGAAGTTCTTCTCCGAGGTCTGCCTCCTGAAGCAGGCCTTCGTCATCAACCCGGACCTCACCGTCGAAAAGGCGGTGGCGGCGGCCGGGCCCTTCACGATCACCGCCTTCGCCCGCGTTCAGGTCGGCGAGGGGATCGAGAAGGAGGAGGAGGATTTCGCCGCCGAGGTGGCGAAGACGATGGGCGGCTGAGGCCGCCCGACCCTCTCCTCCGCAGGGGAAGCGCGCGCCGCGGCGCGCTTCCGCGCCTTGCGATTGAACGCGAATTCGGACAGGTTCGGGCCGCGCTGGGAAGGAGCACGCCATGCAGGATGAGGGTTCGGACGGAGGCGCCGCAGCCGGCTCGCCGGCGCCGGGACCGACCCATTCCCGCGTCCTGCTGAAGATCTCGGGCGAGGCGCTGATGGGCGACCAGGGCTTCGGCCTCCACCCCCCAACCGTTTCCCGCATCGCCGCAGAGGTGAAGAAGGTTCACGAGATGGGCGTCGAGCTCTGCCTCGTGATCGGCGGCGGCAACATCTTCCGCGGGCTGTCGGGCTCCGCGCAGGGGATGGAGCGCGCCTCGGCGGATTACATGGGCATGTTGGCGACGATCATGAACGCGCTCGGCATGCAGTCCGCGCTGGAGGCGCTCGGGCTCCACACCCGCGTCATCTCCGCCATCCCGATGGACCAGATCTGCGAGCCCTATATCCGCCGCCGCGCGGTGCGGCATCTGGAGAAGAAGCGCATCTGCATCTTCGCCGCCGGCACCGGGAACCCGTATTTCACCACCGATACGGCCGCGACCCTGCGGGCGATGGAGATGAATTGCGGCGCGATCTACAAGGGCACCCAGGTCGACGGCGTCTATGACAGCGACCCGAAGAAGAACCCGGGGGCGACGCATTTCCCGCGGATCAGCTTCGACGAAGTGCTGACCCGCAACCTGAAGGTGATGGACGCCTCCGCGATCGCGATGGCGCGGGACAACAACCTGCCCATCGTCGTCTTCTCCCTCTATCACGAGGGCGGATTCGCCGCGGTCTTGAGAGGCGAGGGAAAATTCACCATTGTCGATCAGGGTTGAGCGGCGCCTGAAGGCGCCCTCGCCGCGAAGGGGGATTCGGACAGGATGTCTGAGGAAGAGCTGGAAATCGATCTCGACGCGCTCGAGAAGCGCATGAACGGCGCGCTTGCGAACCTGCGGCTGGAGTTCCAGTCCCTCCGCACGGGGCGCGCCTCCGCCTCCATGGTCGAGCCGATCCAGGTGGACGCCTACGGCGCGATGACGCCGATCAACCAGGTGGCGACGGTCAACGTGCCGGAGCCGCGCATGCTGACCCTGAACGTCTGGGACAAGAGCCTCGTCGGCAAGGTCGAGAAGGCGATCCGCTCTTCGGGCCTCGGCATCAACCCGGTCGTGGACGGGACGATCCTGCGCCTGCCGATTCCCGAACTGAACGAGGAGCGGCGCCGCGAACTCGCCAAACTCGCGGGCAAATATGCCGAGGACGCCCGCATCGCCGTGCGCAATGTGCGGCGGGACGGAATGGACCAGGTGAAGAAGGCCAAGGCGGCGGGGATGAGCGAGGACGACCAGAAGCTCTGGTCCGACGAAGTGCAATCCCTCACAGACGCGGGCATCCGGAAGATAGACGAGGCGTTGAGCGCGAAGCAGGACGAGATCATGCAGGTCTGACGCCCGCGGGCGGCCAGCGAGCGAGAGGACCGGCGGCGACATGGGACGGCCAGAGAATTTCGACGAGACGCCGCGCGCCGAGCCGCGCAGGCCGCGCCATGTCGCGATCATAATGGACGGCAACGGCCGCTGGGCGACCCGCAGGGGCCTGCCGCGCCTCGCCGGGCACAGGAAGGGCGCCGACGCGGTGCGCGCCGTGGTCGAATCCTGCCCCGATTTCGGGATCGAGGTTCTCACCCTTTTCGCCTTCTCGACCGAAAACTGGAAGCGCTCGACAGAGGAAGTCTCGGGCCTGATGAATCTCTTCCGCCGCTACATGCGGCGGGAATCCGCGGAGCTTTCCCGCCGCGGCGCGAAAGTGCGCTTCATCGGCGACCGGGAGGGCCTCGCCCCCGACATCCGGGAGATGATGGCCGGACTGGAGGCGCAGACCGCGGGGAATGACAGGCTGACCCTCGTCATCGCGATCAACTACGGCGGCCGGGCGGAGATCGCCGCCGCCGCCCGCCGCCTCGCGCGCCGCGTCGCGGCGGGGGAGATCGACGCGGAGGCCCTGACGGAGAGCGCGCTGACGGATGCGCTCGACACCGGCGGCCTGCCGCCGCCCGACCTCCTGATCCGCACATCGGGAGAGCAGCGCATCTCCAACTTCCTGCTCTGGCAATGCGCCTATGCCGAGTTCGTGTTCGTGGACGATCTCTGGCCGGATTTCGACCGGGCGGCGCTGGCGCGGGCGTTGGCGCAATACGGCGCGCGCGAGCGGCGCTTCGGCGCAGTGGCGACCTGAGGCGGCCATGGCGGGGGCGGGAACGGGGAAGTTTTCCGACCTTGCGGTCCGCTCCGTCATCGCCGTCGCCTTCGCCGCGCTTGGTTTCGGCGCGATCTGGGCGGGGGGGGCCTGGGGGCTCGCCTTCGTGATGGCGGCGGGCGGGATCATGGCCTGGGAATGGCGCCGGATCGCGGCGCGGGACGAGGTGCGGGTCCTCGCCGGTTTTCAGGCGCTCGCGGTCGCCGGCGCGGCCTTCGTCGCCTTCGGAGGGCGGCTGGCGGAGGCGATCTTCTTCCTTGTCGCGGTCGCCGCGCTCGGCGTGCTCTTCGACCTCGCGCGCGGGCGCTCGCCCTGGTGGAGCCTGCTCGGCGCGCTCTATCTCGGCGTCGCGCTTTCGTTCTTTGTCTTTCTTCTCGGCGCGCCGGCGCACGGGCTGCAGGCCGTGGTCTGGCTCGTGCTCGTCGTCGTCGCCACGGATATCGGGGCCTATTTCTCGGGGCGGCTGATCGGCGGCCCGAAGCTCTGGCCGCGCGTCTCCCCGAACAAGACCTGGGCCGGCGCGATCGGCGGGGTGACGCTCGCCGCGCTGGCGGCCTTCCTGATCGGGCTCGGCGCCGGGCGGCCCTTCGGCGGCGGGGCGGAGATCGCCGCCGTCTTCGTCTCCGCCGTCGCACAGGCGGGCGACCTTGGAGAGAGCGCCTTCAAGAGGCGGTTCGGGAAGAAGGACAGCGGGCGCATCCTGCCCGGCCATGGCGGCCTTCTCGACCGGCTGGACGGGCTCATCGCGGCGACCGTGGCGGTCGGCGCGCTTTCGCTCGTGCGGCCCGACCAGCCGATCTGGGCCTGGTGATGCGGCGCGTCTCCGTTCTTGGCGCGACGGGCTCGATCGGGCGAAACACGCTGGACGTGATCCGGACGCTCGGCGGGCGGCGCGCCTTTCGCGTCGTGGCGCTGACCGGCGCCGGCAATGTCGAGGCGCTGGCGGCGAGCGCGCTCGAATTCGCGGCCGAGATCGCGGTGACGGCGGACCCGGCGCGGCTCGACGACCTTCGCGAGGCGCTGGCGGGCTCCGGCGTCGAGGCGGCGGCGGGGCCGGCGGCGCTCGTGGAGGCCGCCTCGCGGCCCGCGGACTGGGTGATGGCCGCCATCGTCGGCTCCGCCGGCCTCGCCCCGACCCTCGCCGCGGCGGGAACGGGCGCGACCATCGCGCTCGCCAACAAGGAATGCCTCGTCTCCGCCGGCGGGCTCTTCCTTTCGACCGCGAGGGCCGCCGGCGCCCGCGTGATCCCGGTGGACAGCGAGCACAGCGCGATCTTCCAGTGCCTCGACGCAAACGCCGGCGTCGCACCCGTCCGCTTCATCCTCACAGCCTCGGGCGGCCCGTTCCGCGACTGGCCGCTGGAGAAGATGCGGGACGTGACGCCGAAGGCGGCCGCGGCGCATCCGAACTGGGACATGGGCCTCAAGATCTCCATCGATTCCGCCTCCATGTTCAACAAGGCGCTGGAGATGATCGAGGCGCGCTGGCTGTTCGGCGCGACGGCCGAGACGCTGGAGGTGGTCGTCCATCCGCAATCGGTGATCCATTCCGCGGTGGCCTATGCCGACGGCTCGATGCTCGCGCAGCTCGGCGCGCCGGACATGCGCACGGCCATCGGCTATGCGCTGACCTTCCCGGAGCGGAGCGAGCTGCCCGTCGCCCCGCTCGACCTCGTGGCGCTGGGCCGGCTCGACTTCTCCGCGCCGGACGAGACGCGCTTTCCCGCGCTGAGGCTGGCGCGCGCGGCGATGGACCGCTCGGAACTCGCGGGGGCCGCGCTCAACGCCGCGAAGGAGGCCGCGCTCGGCGCATTCATCGCAGGCCGGATCGGGTTTCTCGACATGGCGCGGGTGGTCGAGATCGTGCTAGATCGTCTCGCGACGGGAGAGCCTGCGCGCGACCTCGAGGACGTCTTCGCGATGGACCGGGAGGCGCGGCGGCTCGCCGAAGCGGAAATGGCCGAAAGCGCCGCCTGAGCGGCGCGGCCCGGAAGAGACGGAGCCGGATGTCGTATATCGCCGAACTTCCCTATGTGGGCTGGGTGCTGCCCTTCCTGATCGTGCTGGGCGTCGTCGTCTTCGTGCACGAATACGGGCATTACATCGTCGGCCGCTGGGTCGGCATCCGGGCCGAGGTGTTCTCCATCGGCTTCGGGCCGGAGCTTTTCGCCTGGACGGACAAGCGGGGGATGCGCTGGCGCGTCGGCGCCCTGCCGCTCGGCGGCTATGTGAAATTCGCGGGCGACATGAACGCCGCCTCCGCGGGGATGGACCGCGCGGCGATCGCGCGGATGAGCGCGGAGGAACGGGCGGGCGCCTTCCACCTCGCGCCGGTCTGGCGGCGGGCGGTTACGGTGCTCGCGGGGCCGTTGGCGAATTTCCTCCTCTCCATCCTCGTCTTCGCCGCGGTCGCCATGGTCGCGGGGCGGGAGCTGAACGAGCCGGTGGTCGGCTCCGTCCGGGCCGACGCGAACGCCGATCTCGGCCTCCTGGCGGGGGACAGGGTGATTGCGGTCGAGGGCGTCCATGTCGAGACATTCTCCGAGCTGCTGGAGGAACTGGCGAAGGTGGACGGCGTGCCCGCCCGCGCGCTGGTGAACCGCGGCGCGGGGGAGGAGCTGGTGGACATCCTCTATCTCCGCCCCGCGCGGGTGGACGAGGTGATCCCCGGCGGCGCGGCGGCGGAGGCGGGGCTGAAATCCGGCGACGTGATCGAGGCGGTGGACGGCGTTCCCACCCCGAATTTCGACGCGCTGCGCGCCCGGGTCGAAGCCTCGGGCGGCGCCGCGCTCACGCTCGACGTGGCGCGGGGGGAGGAGCGGCTGGCGCTCAGCCTCACGCCGCAGATGGTGGACATGGCGGCGCCCGGAGGCGGGACGGAGCGGCGCGCCATGATCGGCGTGCGCAACGCCTCCTTCGGCGGGATCGAGCCGCTTACGGAGGCGGCGAACCCGGCGGACGCGCTGCTCCACGGCGTCTCCCGCACCTGGGCGATCATCACCGGGACGCTCGGCTATATCGGGGGCATGATCGGGGGGACGGCGGATTCGAGCCAGCTCGGCGGGCCGATCCAGATCGCGAAGGTTTCCGGCCAGGCGGCGGAGCAGGGGATCGGGACGCTGGCGCTGATGATCGCGCTCATCTCCACCTCGATCGGGCTCATCAACCTCTTCCCGATTCCGGTGCTGGACGGCGGGCATCTCGTCTTCTACGCGCTGGAGGCGCTGCGCGGGAAACCGCTGCGCGCACGGTGGCAGGAAATCGGAAATGGAGTAGGCTTCGCGGCCATAATGCTGTTAATGGTCTTCGCGACATACAACGACCTGCTGCGCTGAGGCGGCGGGCGAGGCGGAACGAGGGCCGCGCGGGCGGAACCGCGCCCGGCGGCGAGCGGTGAGAGAGGTGGCGATGGCGATCCTCCGTGGGATGACGCTTCGGCTGCATGCAATGAAAGCCGCCCGGATCGCGGCGATGGCCGCGGCGCTTCTTGCGGGGGCGCCTTCGCTATTGACGCCGGCTGCGGCGCAGACGGCCGCGCCGACGGCGGGCGGAACCGTGTCCGAGATCGTCGTGATCGGCAACCAGCGCATCGAGCCGGTGACGATCGCCTCCTATCTCGCGCTCCGGGTCGGGGACCCGATCACCGAGGCGGCGCTGAACCAGTCCGTCCGCCAGCTTTTCGACACCGGCCTCTTCCGCGATGCGGCGGTGGCGGCGGATGGCGGGCGCCTCCTCGTGCAGGTGGCGGAGAACCCCTCCATCAACCGCATCAATTTCGAGGGGAACGACCTCATCACGGACGAGCAGATGCTCTCCATCGTCTCCTCCCGCCCGCGCCGCCCCTTCACCCGCGCGCAGGCGGAGGCGGACGCGCAGGCGCTGATCGACAATTACCGGGCGACGGGGCGCTATGGCGCCGTGGTCGAGCCCGTGATCATCGAGTTGCCGGACAACCGCGTGGACCTCGTCTTCGAGATCGCCGAGGGCGAGGTGACCGAGATCTACCGGATCGATTTCGTCGGCAACGAGCAGTTCTCGGACGGGCGGCTCCGCGGCGTGATCGACACGAGCGAATCCGGGCTGCTCGGCTTCCTGCTCTCTTCCGACGTCTATGATGCGGAGCGGCTGGAATTCGACAAGCAGCTCCTCCGCCGCTTCTATCTCAGCCAGGGCTACGCCGACTTCACCGTGCTCTCCGCCGTCGCCGAGCTGGCGCCGGACCGGGGCGGCTTCTTCATCACCTTCACGGTCGAGGAAGGGCCGCTCTATTCGTTCGGGGAGCTTACCGTCCAGTCCTCCGCGCCGGCGCTCGCGCCCGAGGATTTCGAGGTGCTGATCCCCGCGGGGCTGAGCGGGCAGACCTATGACGCGACGCTGGTCGAAGAGATCATCGCCGACATGGTGTTCCTCGCCGGGCAGCAGGGCTTCGCCTTCATGGACGTCCGCCCGCTCGCCCGCCGCAACGAGGAGGAGCGGACGATCGACGTCGGCTTCGAGCTGGTGGAGGGGCCGCGCGTCTATGTCGACCGGATCGACATCGAGGGCAACGACTCGACGCTGGACCGCGTGATCCGCCGCCAGTTCCGCCTCGTGGAGGGCGACGCCTTCAACGCGCGGGAGGTGGAGCGCGCCCGCGGCCGCATCCGCGCGCTCGGCTTCTTCGCCAATGTGGACGTGCGGACGGAGCAGGGCGCGACGGAGGACCGCGCGCTCATCAAGGTCGAGGTCGAGGAGCAATCCACCGGCTCGATCAATTTCGGCGTCGGCTTCTCTTCCGCCTCCGGGCCGACCGGCGAGGTCTCGATCCAAGAGGCGAACTTCCTCGGCCGCGGCCAGTTCGCCCGCGCCCGCGTCCGCGTCTCGGGCGACAGCCGCGTCTTCGACCTGACCTTCGAGGAGCCGGCCTTCCTCGACCGCGACCTCCGGGCGGGGCTCAACGTCTTCTACCGCGACGAGGATCTGGACAGCGAGAGCTCCTTCGAGATCTCCAGCATCGGCTTCATCCCGTCGATGACCTTCCCGATCAGCGAGCCCGGGCGGCTGCGGCTCTTCTACGAGATCTCGCAGGACGATATCCGCGATTTCGGCCTCAACGTCTCGCCGCTGATCCGGATCGACGAGGGCAAGCAGATCACCTCCGCAATCGGCTTCCGCTACACCCATGACATGCGGAACGATCCGATCGAGCCGACCGACGGCTATTTCCTCGCCTGGACCCAGACCTTCGCCGGCCTCGGCGGCGAGGCGCGCTATTCGCGGACCGTCGCCAGCGCCAAGGGCTGGACGTCCTTCTTCGCGGACGACGTGATCCTCAGCCAGGAATTCGAGGGCGGCGCGCTCTTCGGGCTCGGCCGCGACCTGAAGATCAACGACCGTTTCTTCCTCGGCGGAGACAGTTTCCGCGGCTTCGCCTTCTCCGGCATCGGACCGCGAGACAGTTCGCTCGGCTTCAACGGCATCGAGCGGGACGACGCGCTCGGCGGCAACTTCTACGCCATCAGCCGGACGGAGCTGACCTTCCCGCTCGGCCTGCCGGACGAGTTCGGCATCTTCGGCGGGGTGTTCGCCGATGTCGGCACGCTCTGGAGCCTCGACGACAGTTCTGCGGTCGATACGGACCCGAGCAGCGCCTCGAACGGCCTCGTCGTCGGCGTGAACGATTCCGCGGAGCTTCGCGCCTCGGTCGGCGCCAGCATCTTCTGGGATTCGGGCTTCGGCCCGCTCCGGCTGAACTTCGCCGTTCCGGTCAAGAAACAGTCCGGCGACGAGACCGAGTTCTTCCGGCTCACGGTCGGAACGCGGTTCTGAATGCGGGTCGTCGCGGCGAGGCTCGCCGCCGCCTGCCTCTTCGCGCTCGCCTGCGCGGCGGCCGCGCAGGAGGCGCCGCCGATCCTGATCGTCGATCGCGAGCGCGTCCTGCGCGACAGCGTTCCAGCGCGGAGCCTCGCGGAAAGCGAGCGGGAGGCGCGCGTCGCGCTCGGCGAGGAGCTTGAGGCGCTGCGGCGCGCGCTCGAAGCCGAAGAGGCGGAGATCGCGGCCCTTCGCGACGAAGGGGACAAGGCCGCCTTCGAGGCGCGGGTGCGCGCCTTCGACATCCGGGTGCGCGAGGCGCGGCGCGACAGCCAGGCGAAGGGCGAGGCGCTTCAGGCCCGCTTCATCGGCGCCCGGCGCGACCTTGCGGCGGCGCTGGAGCCGGTGCTGCAGTCGGTTCTGGAGGAAAGCGGCGCAACGCTGATCCTCGATGCGAGAACGGTGCTCGCCGCGAGGCCGGGCGCCGACGTGACCGAAGAGGTCATCCGCCGCTTCGACGCCGCGCCGCCGATTCCCCTGCCGCCGGCGCAACCGGCGGAGGAATGAGGGTCGCCCGCCCGCTTGACCCTAGCGCGCGGCGCGGTATGACGGACAGGAACCAAGAACAAGAGATCGGCTGGCATGGACGGAATGGCGAGCGAAGACCTGAAACATGCCGATGTCGAGCGCATCAAGCGGATGATCCCGCATCGCTATCCGTTTCTTCTCATCGACGCGGTGGAGGCGATACGCGTCAATGACAGCGCGGTCGGCATCAAGAACGTCTCCGTCAACGAGCCGCATTTCCAGGGCCATTTCCCGGAAAAGCCGGTCATGCCCGGCGTCCTCATTGTCGAGGCGATGGCGCAGACCGCCGCAGTTCTCGTCGTCGAGACGCTGGAGATGATCGACAAGGGGCTCCTCGTCTATTTCATGACGCTGGACAAGACGCGCTTCCGCAAGATCGTCGCGCCGGGGGACCGGCTGGAGCTGCATGTGAAGATCCTCCGTGGCCGCGGCAAGATCTGGAAGTTCTGGGCCGAGGGCAAGGTCGGCGGGGAGATCGCGGCCGAGGCCGAATTCTCCGCCATGATCATCACGCCGGACGATTCCCGCCGTCGCTAGGCGCGCGGCGCCCGACCCATTGACGCGCCGGCGCCTGCAGGCCACGCTTCCATCCTGTTTCGAAGGGGGGCGGGCATGGTCGTGGCGCATACCGTCGCCTTTCAGGGGATGGAGGCGCGGCCCGTGGAGGTGCAGGTGCATCTCGCCCCCGGCATCCCCGCCTTCACCCTCGTCGGCCTGCCGGACAAGGCGGTGGCGGAATCGAAGGAGCGGGTGCGCGCGGCGCTGAACGCCATCGGCCTCGCCCTGCCGCCGCGGCGCATCACCGTGAACCTCGCGCCCGCCGACCTGCCGAAGGAGGGGGCGCATTACGACCTCCCCATCGCGCTCGGCCTTCTCGCCGCGCTGGAAGTCGCGCCGGCGGAGGAGGTCTCCCGCTGCCTCGCGATGGGGGAGCTTTCGCTCGACGGGCGGATCGGGCGGGTGAGCGGGGTGCTGCCCGCCGCGCTCGCCGCGGCGGAGGCGGAGATGAGCCTCGTCTGCCCGGAAGCCTGCGGCGCGGAGGCCGCGCTTGTCGGCGCGGCGCATGTGATCGCGGCGGGGAGCCTGACGGCGCTGATCAACCATTTCGCGGGGCGGCAGAGCCTGCCGGCGCCGGAGCCGGCGGGACCGGGCAACGAGGGGCCGGTGAAGGACCTCGCCGACGTGCGCGGGCAGGAGGGGGCGCGCCGCGCGCTCGAAGTCGCGGCGGCGGGCGGGCACAACATGTTGATGATCGGGCCGCCGGGCGCGGGGAAGTCGATGCTCGCGGAACGGCTCCCCGGCATCCTGCCGCCGATGGATGCGGCGGAGGCGCTCGAAGTCTCGATGATCCACTCGGTGGCGGGATTGCTCAGGGACGGGCGGGCGCCGCGCCGCCGCCCCTTCCTCGACCCGCATTACGGCGCCTCGATGGCCGCGATGGTGGGCGGCGGGCGCTCCGCGGCGCCGGGGCAGATCAGCCTTGCGCATAACGGCGTGCTGTTCCTCGACGAATTGCCGGAATTCGCGCGGCCCGTGCTGGAGAGCCTGCGCCAGCCGCTGGAGACGGGGGAGACGTTCATCGCCCGCGCCAACGCCCATGTGCGCTATCCGGCGCGGTTCCAGCTCGTCGCGGCGATGAACCCGTGCCGCTGCGGGCACATGGCGGACCCGGCGCTCGCCTGTTCCCGGGCGCCGGGCTGCGGGCTCGATTATCAGGCGCGGATCTCGGGGCCGCTGCTGGACCGGATGGACGTGCAGATCGAGCTGCCCGGCGTCTCCCCCGCCGATCTCTCCGCCGCGCCGAAGGGCGAGCCTTCCGCCCCCGTCGCGTCCCGCGTGGCGCGGGCGCGGGCGCGGCAGAAGGCGCGGTTCGAGGAGCGGGGATTGAAGCTCCGCACCAATGCGGAGCTTTCGGGGGAGTTGCTGGAGGAGATCGCGGCGCCCGACGGGCCGGGGCGGGAGCTCTTGGACCGGGCGGCGGAGCGGCTGCGGCTCACGGGGCGGGGCTATCACCGCGTCATGCGCCTCGCCCGCACCATCGCCGACCTTGACGGGGCGGAGCGGGTGGGGCGGGCGCATGTGGCGGAGGCGGCGGGATACCGGCGGGCGGCGCTGAAGCGGTAGGGGCCTATTCGATCAGCAGGCCCCGCCGCTTCGCCCCGCTCTCCTCGATCACCGGGTCGCGGCCGCCGCGGAGGATGGAGTTGCCCTCGTAGAGCGTGCGCTGGTCGATGGCGGGCGGGTCCAGCCAGTCCGCCTCGTTCATCTGGCCGGACTGGCCGTAGGCCTCCAGCGCGTTGCGGTAGCAGACGCGCTCCACCGTTTCGGGGGCGATGCCGCTCTCCAGCGCCAGTTTCGCCGTCTTGGCGACGCCGAGCGGGTCCGAGATGCCCCAGTCGCAGGCGCTGTCCACGATGATGCGTTCGCCGCCATAGCGCTTCAGGATCTCCACCATGCGGGCGTTGCCCATCTTGGTGGAGGGATAGATCGAGAAGCCGGCCCAGTAGCCGCGCTGGAGCGTCTCCGCCACCGTCTCCTCGTTGTTGTGGTCGATCACGACCATGGAGGGGTCCACCCCCATCTCCTCGCACACGTCCATCGAGCGGGAGGTGCCGCGCTTCTTGTCCCGGTGCGGGGTGTGGACCATGACGGGGAGGTGAAGCTCCTTCGCCAGGGCGAGCTGGAGGCGGAAATACTTGTCCTCCAGCGGGGTCTGCTCGTCATAGCCGATCTCCCCGATGGCGACGACGCCCTCCTTCAGCGCGAAGCGGGGGAGCCATTCCATCACGCCCTCGGCCAGCTCCTCGTTGTTCGCCTCCTTCGAGTTGAGGCCGACGGTGCAATAGTGGCGGATGCCGAACTGCCCGGCGCGGAACCGCTCCCACCCGACGATGGTGGAGAGATAGTCCACATAGGTGCCGACGAAGGTGCGCGGCTGGCCGAGCCAGAAGGCGGGCTCGATCAGCGCCACGACGCCGGCGGCGGCCATCGCCTCGTAATCGTCCGTCGTGCGGGAGATCATGTGGGCGTGGGGGTCGATGAACATCATGCCGTGGTCTCCTCCGCGCGGGCGAGCGCCGCGTCGATCTTCGGGTCCCCGGCGAAGGGGCGGACGGGAATCCAGAGTTCCGGCGTCACGGGCCGGCCGGCGGCCCAGCGCTCGTCCGCATAGTCGCAGAGGATGCGCGCCAGCTCCGGATTCGCCCGCGCCTCCAGCCCGACGATGGGGGCGAGGCGGGCGCCGACGAAGAGCGCCTTCAGGATCATGTGGTTCCAGCGATGCTCGTCGAAATGGTCGCGCGGCCAGGGGTTGCGGTGGGCGATGGCCTCGAAGACCGGGCGGAGATTGGAGCGGAGCCCCTCCCCGACCTCGAAATCCAGCGCCTCCGGCTCGGGATAGAGCGGCAGGCCGCGATAGAGGGCGATCATCTCCGCGGCGTCCGCCGTGCGGCGGAGATCCTTGAACGTCTCCGCGAAGGGGCGCGCGCCGCGATAGACGAGGAGGGCGAGGACGCGGGCGGCGCCGTCAAGGCTCCAGTCCGACGGGTCCCATCCCGGCCGCGCCGCGTCCGCCGCCCTGAGATCGGCGGGCGAGAGGGCGAGGTCCGCCTTGCCGAGCCGCCGCGGCGCGAGGCCGAGAACGACGTGCAGCGCCTTTTCCGGCGCGCCGTCCGCGAGATTGGCGAGCGTGTCCCCGAGCCACATCGCCTCCTTCCCCGCGCGGGCCATGACCCATCCGCGCAAGAGCTCCACCGGCGCCGCCATGTCGTCTCCTCCCTGTTTTTCGGAGAGAGTAGGGCAAGGCGCGGGAGCGCTCCAGAGGCGGGCTTCCTTGCGGGGCGAGATTCCGCGATAGTCGCGAAAAAGAAGAACGGGGAGGGGCGGATGACTCCGACACTGGTGATACTCGCGGTCGGGCTCGCGCCCGACCTGATCGGGCCGCATACGCCGCGGCTCGCGGCGCTGGCCGCGAAGGGCGCGATGCGGCCGCTGGAGACGGTGACGCCCGCCGTCACCTGCACGGCTCAATCGACGCTGCTGACCGGGCTGCCGCCCTCCGGCCACGGGGCGGTGGCGAACGGGTGGTTCTTCCGCGACCTTTCCGAAGTGCTGCTCTGGCGCCAGCCGAACCAGCTCGTCTCGGGCGAGAAGGTCTGGGAGGCGGGGCGGGCGCGGAATCCGGGCTTCACCTGCGCCAAGATGTTCTGGTGGTACAACATGTATGCGACCGCGGACTGGTCCGCGACGCCGCGGCCCATGTACCCCGCCGACGGGCGGAAGCTGCCCGACCATTACGCGGAACCGCCCGCGCTCCATGACGAGCTGGACGCGAAGCTCGGGACCTTCCCGCTCTTCAAGTTCTGGGGGCCGCTGGCGGACATCACGTCTTCCGACTGGATCGCGAAGGCGACACTGCATGTGATGGAGACGCGGGACCCGACGCTGACGCTCACCTATCTCCCGCATCTCGACTACAACCTGCAGCGGCTCGGGCCGGACCTTTCGCATCCGCGGCTCCAGGCGGATTTGCGGGAGATCGACGCGCTCTGCGGCGACCTGATCGACTTCGCGGAGGCGACGGGGCGGCGCGTGCTCGTCGTCTCCGAATACGGGATCACGAAGGCGACGGATGCGGTCCATATCAACCGGGCGCTGCGCGAGGCGGGGCTGATCCGGGTCAGGCCGGAGGAATTCGGGCGGGAGATCCTCGATTGCGGGGCCTCGGCGGCCTTCGCGATGGCGGACCATCAGATCGCCCATGTCTATGTGAAGGACGAGGCGCTGATCCCGCAGGTGCGGGCGCTGATCGAGGGGCTCGACGGGGTCGAGGGCGTATGGGCCGGGGCGGAGCGGGCCGCGCTCGGGCTCGACCATCCGCGCTCGGGCGAGATCGTGGCGATCACGAAGGCGGACCGGTGGTTCAGCTATTACTACTGGCTCGACGAGCGGAAGGCGCCGGATTTCGCGCGCACGGTCGATATTCACCGCAAGCCCGGCTATGACCCGGTGGAGCTGTTCTTCGATCCGGCGCTCTCCGCGCCGAAGCTGAAGGCGGGCTGGACGCTGGCGAAGCGGAAGATGGGGTTCCGGAGCCTGCTCGACGTCATCTCCCCCTCCGCCACGCATCTGGTGAAGGGGACGCACGGGCGGATCACGGACGACCCTTCCGCGGGGCCGCTGGTCATTTCCTCCGAGGCAGGGCTGATGCCGGCGGGGGCGGTGAAGGCGACCGACTTCAAGGCGCTGACGCTCGACCACGTGTTCCGGTGAGGCTGGCGGCGGCGCTTCTCCTCGCCGCGGGCGCGGCTTCGGCGGAGGAGGGATTGCGCTGCGCGCCGGATCATCCCGTTCTCTGCGAGAACATCCACGTTTCCTGCGCCGGGCGAAGCCGCGTTCCGGCGCCGGGCTTCACCGTGCTCTTCTCCGGCCAGCGCGCCGCGGTCGCCTTCGCGGGCGGGGAGGTTTGGGATGCGGGGGTGAGCCGCAGCCATTCGGGCGTCGTGCTCCGCCCGGAGGCGGGGCGGGACTGGGTGCGGCTGGCGCCGGACGGGCGGTTCAGCCTCCGGCGCTATCGGGACGGGCGGGCGCTGATGGCGGCGGGGGCGTGCCGGGAGGCGGGCTGGCTGAGATGACGCGCAACGCGAGCGTTGCGTGAAGGCTGTTGCTTTCGGGGCAAGGCGCTGACTTCAAAGGGAAAAGCGGGGCCGCGCGCTGCTTCGCTCCGGGCCCGGGAGACGCGAATTCCCGGGGTCGCCCTTCAAGCGCCTGTAATCGCTCACAAAAATCGGCTCTTTTGGTGTAAGAAAGCGTATTACAAACGTATTACAACCGTATTGCAGATTTCGGCGGAAACGCGATCTTCATCTCTTTCATGCAGCATGGTCGGAAGCGGTATTCATTCGCCTTACCCGAAAATCGTGAACATCCGGTATCCGGATCGTATCCCGGCCCGGCGCCTTCGGTTGGCGTGATTCCGGCTTGCGCGCCGGCGAGGCGGATGGGAGCAATCCCGAACTCCGGGAGGTTCCGATGCTGCTCGACATTTTCCTGCCGCTCTCGCTGGCCTTCATCATGTTCTCGCTCGGGCTGGGGCTGACGCCGGCGGATTTCGCGCGCGTCGGGGCGAAGCCAATGGCCTTCGCCGTGGGGGCCGCGACGCAGATGCTGCTCCTGCCGGCGGTCGCGCTCGGGCTCGTCCTCCTCTTCGCGCCGCCGCCGGAACTGGCGCTCGGCGTGATGATCCTCTCCTTCTGCCCCGGCGGCGTGACCTCCAACATCCTGACGCGGCTGGCGGGCGGGGCGGTCGCGCTTTCGGTCACGCTGACGGCGGCGGCGAGCCTCCTTTCCGTCGTCACCGTGCCGTTCCTCGTCGCCTGGGCCGCAATGGGCCTGATGGGCGAGGCGGCGCCGGCGGTGGATGTCGGCGCGCTCGGGCTCGCCATGTTCGCGATCACGGCGGCGCCGGTGGCGCTCGGCGTCGCGATCCGGGCATGGGCGCGGGGCTTCGCGGACCGGTTCGAGCCGTGGGCGGCGCGGGCGGCGACGGCGCTCTTCGTCCTCATCGTCGCCGGCGCGCTCGCCGCGAACTGGGGGCTTTTCGTGGAAAACCTGCCGGTGCTCGGCCCGCTGCTCGTTCTTCTGAACGTCGTCATGCTGGCGCTCGGCGTCGCCTTCGCGCGGCTGATGCGGCTTTCCCGCGGGGAGGGGCTCGCCATCGCGCTGGAGGCGGGGGTGCAGAACGCGACGCTCGGCATCGCGGTGAGCGGGCTGATCGCCGCCGCGGCGACGGGCGTGCCGGCGATGGCGCTGCCCTCCGGCGTCTACGGCATCACGATGTATCTCGTGACGCTGCCCTTCATCCTCTGGGCGCGGCGGGGGATCGGCGCGGCGCGGGCCTGAAGCGGGGCGAACTGGAGCAGAGGCCGACCGCTGGAATCGGCCGGTCGGAGGCGCAGCGCTCCCCCCGCGGCCCTTGGCCCGCGCGTCCAGCCCGGGCCGCGTCCTCCCGAGGGAGGTCGCGGCCCTCCCCGCTCCGTTCGCAGGCCGACCGGCCTTGGTGCTAGACCGGCTCGATCCGGATCGCGACGGGGGCGCCCATCGAGACGTCGCTCGCGGCGACCACGGCGAGGGCGGAATCGAGCCGCTCCCTCGTCGTCTCGTGCGTGACGATGAGCACCGTCGCCTCCCCGCCCTCGGCCTCGTCCGCGCTCTGCACCATGCGGTGGATGGAGACGCCGACGGCGCCGAGCGCGGCGGCGACGCGGCCGAGCGCGCCCGGCCGGTCGGCGAGCGCGAGGCGGATGTAATAGGCGGCGGGCGCGCCCGATTCGGCGCGCGGCGCGGCGCGGAGCAGGGCGGCGGGGACGCCGAAGGCCGGGCTATGGGCCCCGCGGGCGATGTCGATCACGTCAGCGACGATGGCCGAGGCGGTCGGCCCCCCGCCGGCGCCCGGGCCCTCCATCACGATGCGGCCGACCGCATCCCCCTCCACGACCACCATGTTCGTGACGCCTTCGAGCTTGCCGAAGGGCGAGGCGGCGGGGACGAGGCAGGGGCGCATCCGCTGCTCCAGCGCCTCGCCCTGCATCCGCGCGACGCCGAGTAGCTTGATGCGGAAACCGAGTTCGGCGGCGTGGGCGATGTCCGCCAGCGAGAGCTTGTCGATCCCCTCCGTCATCACGCCGTCGAAATCGACGCGGGTTCCGAAGGCGAGGGCGGCGAGGAGGGCGAGCTTGTGCGCCGCGTCCGTCCCGCCCACGTCGAAGGAGGGGTCGGCCTCGGCGTAGCCGAGGCGCTGCGCGTCGGCCAGCACATCGGCATAGGCGAGCCCTTCCGCCTCCATCCGCGTCAGGATGTAGTTGCAGGTGCCGTTGAGGACGCCCATGACGCGGGCGACGCGGTTGCCGGCGAGCCCCTCGCCCAGAGCCTTCACGCAAGGGATGCCGCCGGCCACCGCAGCCTCGAACCGCAGTTCCGCCCCCGCCCGTTCCGCCGCCGCGGCGAGCGCGGCCCCGTGATGGGCGAGGAGCGCCTTGTTGGCGGTCACGACATGCGCGCCGCGGGCCAGCGCCGCCTCCGTCGCCGCCTTCGCCGGCCCGCTCTCCCCGCCCATCGCCTCGACCAAGAGGTCGACATCGGCGCGGCCTGCGAGGGCGACAGGGTCCTCCTCCCAGGCGAGGCCCGCAAGGTCCACGCCCCGGTCCTTCGCCCGGTCGCGGGCGGAGACGGCGACGACGCGGACCTCCCGCCCTGCGCGCGCCGCGATCAGGTCGGCGTTCGCGGCGAGGAGCCGGGCGACGCCGGCGCCGACGGTGCCGAGGCCGGCGAGGCCGATGCGGAGGGGTTCTGTCATGCTCTCTTCCCGTTCTGGCGCGCGGCCTCATCCTCCGCGATCAGCTCCGCCGCGCGGGCGATCACGCGCTTCACGCCGCGCGCCGCCTGGCGGATGCGCTGTTCGTTCTCGACGAGGCCGAGGCGGACGTAACCCTCGCCGTACTCCCCGAAGCCGACGCCTGGCGAGACGGCGACGCCGGCCTCCTTCAGCAGGATGCGGGAGAAGCCCATCGAGCCCAAAGCCTCGAAGGCGGGCGGGACCGGGGCCCAGGCGAACATCGTGGCGGGGGGCGAGGGGATGGTCCAGCCTGCGGCGGCCATCGAGGAGACCAGCGTGTCCCGCCGGGAGCGGTAGATTCCGCGGATCTCCTCCACGCAGTCCTGCGGGCCGTTCAGCGCCGCCGCGGCGGCGACCTGGACCGGCGTGAAGGCGCCGTAATCGAGATAGGACTTGATCCGCGTCAGCGCGCCGACGAGGCGGGCGTTGCCTTGTGCGAAGCCCATGCGCCAGCCGGGCATGGCGTAGGTCTTGGAGAGGGAGGTGAACTCCACCGCCACCTCCTTCGCGCCCTCGACCTGGAGGATGGAGGGCGGCGGGTTCCCGTCGAAATAGATCTCCGAATAGGCGAGGTCGGAGAGCACCCAGATCTCGTGCTTCTTCGCGAAGGCCACGACCTCCCCGTAGAAGTCGAGATCGCAGACCTGCGCGGTCGGGTTCGAGGGGAAGGAGACGATGAGCGCGGCGGGCTTCGGCACGGAGTGCATCACCGCGCGGTCGAGGCTGCGCATATAGGCCTCGGGGTCGAACCGCCCCTCGTGCAGCGCGGGAATGTGGCGGAGCGCTGCGCCGGCGATCATGAAGCCGTAGGGGTGGATCGGGTAGGAGGGGTTGGGGGAGAGGATCACGTCGCCCGGCGCGGTGATGGCCATGGCGAGGTTCGCCAGCCCCTCCTTCGATCCGAGCGTGGCGATGACCTCCGTCTCGGGGTCGAGCTTCACGCCGAAGCGGCGCTCGTAATAGCCGGCCTCGGCGCGGCGGAGGCCGGCGACGCCCTTGGAGGCGGAATAGCGGTGGGTGCGCGGCTTCCGCACCGTCTCGATCAGCTTCTCGACGATGTGGGAGGGCGTGTCCATGTCCGGGTTGCCCATCCCGAAATCGATGATGTCGACCCCGGCGGCGCGATATTCGGCCTTCAGCCGGTTCACCTCCGCGAAGACATAGGGCGGGAGGCGCTTGATGCGGTGGAACTCTTCTTTCATGGCGGGCCCCGTTCCGGCGGAGAGGCGTGTCTACCGCCGGAGGGCCCGCCCCGCAATCAGGCTTTCGGGCGGCGCCTGAGAAGGCCGAGCGCGCCGAGGCCGCCGAGGAGCAGCCAGGCCGTCGCCGGCAGGGGGATGGCGGAGGGCGCGCCGAAGGTCGCGGCGGCGAAGAGGGCGCCGCCGGGCGCGGCGGTGGAGAGGGTGACGCCGCTCACCCTGCCGAAGAGCGCCGGGTCGAGCGTCACCGTCGTCAGCGTTCCGAGGTCGAGGTCGAGCGCGGTGAGGAGGCGGGAGCCGCCGGGGCCCGAGACGAGGACGGTGGCGGCGGAGGCGAGGGCGAGGGCCTTCTTCTCCAGCTCCTTGCGCTCCTTTTCCTTCAGGATCGCGAGCTTCTCCTTCTCCAGGAGGTCCTTCTCGATCTCCTGCTTCTTCTTTTCCGCCTCGATCCGCTTCTGTTCGGCGAGGTCGGCCTTCTGCTTCGCCAGATCGGCCTTGTCCTTCGCCTCCTTCGCCTTCTTCTCGGCGAGGTCCTTCTCCTTCTCGCCGATGCCGGGGGGCAGGCCGTCCTTCTCGTCCTTCGCCTGCTTTTCCTTCTCCTTGGCGGCCTTTTCCTCGTCCTTCGCGATCTTCTCGTCTTCCTTCGCCTTGAGCGCCTCCTTCTCCTTCAGCGTCTTCTCGGCCTCGGCGGCTTCCTTCGCCTTCTTCGCGGCGAGTTCGTCCTCCTTCGATTTCTTCAGCTCCTCCTTCGCCGTCTTCGTCGCCTCGTCCTCCACGCCGGGGAGGAGGAGGGTGAGCGAGGAGAGGGAGAAGAGGCCGCCATCGGCGCGGCGGAGGCTGACGGGCGCGCCCTCCGCGAGCCCGGCGCAGGCGCCGGCGGGGCAGGCGGCGGGCGTGAAGGGCGAGACGAGAAAGCCGCCGGCGGCGTAGCCGCCCGCGCCGTCCGCCGAGCCCGAGAGGAAGTCTATCGTGGCGGCTTCGGCTGCGGGCGCCGCCGCGAGGAGAGCGGCGGAGAGGAATAGTGGTTGAAGGCTGAACCGGATGGTCATCATGACGTCCCCTGATTGAATCGGGAGCCTCCCGGCCCCCGCGTCTTCAGGGAAAATTTACCAGTCGCCGCCGGATTCGGACAATCGGGATTCGCGGCGGGCGTGCGCGGCCTGTGCAGGCTTGCAAGCCGAACGTGCAGGACTGCACGACCCCGATCAGGCGCGGCGGCGACGGAGGAAGCCGAGCGCGCCGAGGCCGCCGAGGAGGAGCCATGCCGTCGCGGGCAGCGGCACCGCCGGCGCCTGGGCGCCCGAAGCGGCGGCGGAGGCGGCGAAGAAATTGTCGAGCCGCACGTTCCCGCCCCCGCCGGTCGAAAAAGCGATGGAGCGGAGCCCGGTGAAGAGCTTCGGGTCGAGCGAGACGACGTGGTCCTTGTTGTGCTTGAACTCCGAAGTCGAGAACGAGACGCTGACGGCCTGATCGGTGGTGAGCGTCAGGGTGTTGCCGCCCGCCTGCGACGGCGTCTTGTCCCGCGCGCGGATCACCTTCCCCTCGCCGAGCAGCGAGAAGCCGATTTCCGAGAGGTCGAAGAGCGCGCCGTCGGCCCGGCTCATCGTGAACGACTCGTTGTCGTTCAGCGCGGCGCAGGAGCCGGCGAGGCAGTTTCCGTTCACGATGCGGATCTCGCCGAAGAGGAAGCCGCCCTCGGCATAGGCTTCCCCCTTCTTCGGCTTGTCGCCGTCGAAGCCGATCGTCGCGGCGGACGCCGCGCCCGAGAGAAGAACGAATGCGAGCGCAGCGCGCGCCGCAGTCCTGATCGCCGAGAAACCCATGACGCCACCCGTTTGCACCACGACGCCGCGCGCCGTTCCGTTGAGCGGGCAGATGGGCCCCGATCAAGGCGAAACGGCGCCCGATTCGCGCCGGGTCCAAGGTATTTACCTTAACGTAAGGGTAAGCTGCCGGATTTCAGCGAACCGGGCCGGAGACCGCGGCGCGCCGGCGCTCCGCATCGACCAGCGCGGCGGCGAGGTCGCGCTGGACGGCCTCCCCCCGCTCCGGGTCCGGCGCGGCTTCGGTATAGACGCCCTGCGGCGGGGCGGGCGGCGTGTCCGCGAGGCGCGGCCAGTCCGCCGCCGCGGCGCCGGAAGGCGGCAGCCGGTCGAAAATCTCCGGCCCCGTCCCCGTGCAACCCGGGAGCGCTGCGACGAGAGGACCGCTCGCCAGAAGCGCGAAGCTGAGATACGCGCCGCGCGCGCCGTTCTTGAGATGCGCCATCCGGGCCTCGTGTTATGCTCGGAAAAAGACTAACGGGCCACGAGCGACGCCGCCAGAGCGGCGCGGCAAAGGGCGCGAAGCGCCAAAGGGAGAGACGAGCATGAGCCAGAGCCCGGTGAAGACCCCGCCGCATTCGCCCGCCGACCTTCCCGGCGTGGAGGAGAGCGCCGAATTCGCCGCGAACATGGCGGTCGTGATGCAGCGGAGCCAGGAAGTCTGGGCGCGGATGGTCGAGGCCTCCGCCAAGGACGAGAGCCGCCCGCATGCCGACCCGCTGAACGTCACGCCCGTCTTCGTCGGGCTGACCAAGGAAATGCTCAACCATCCGCGGGAGCTCGCGGAGAAATCCCTCGAGCTGTGGATCCAGCAGGCCGAGCTCTGGCGGCGGACGATGATGGGCTGGGTCGGCGGCGAGAAGGCCGAGCCGCTGGTGGAGCCCGACAAGGGCGACAAGCGCTTCGCGGACCGGGAATGGAGCGAGAACCAGGTCTTCAACTACATGAAGCAGGCCTATCTCCTCACCTCCCGCTGGGCGCGGGACGTGGCGCACGAGATCGGCGACATGCCGGAGCGGGACCGGCGGAAGCTCGACTTCTACATGCGCAACATCATGGAGGCGATGAGCCCCTCCAACTTCGCCAGCACCAACCCCGAGGTGCTGCGCGCCACGATCGAGGAGAAGGGCGCCAACCTCGTCCGCGGGGTCGAGGCGCTGGCCAAGGACGTGGCGCGCGGCAAGGGCAAGCTCATCATCAGCCAGACCGACATGAAGGCCTTCAAGGTCGGCGAGAACATGGCGCTGACCGAGGGCGCCGTCGTCTGGCGCAACAACGTCCTCGAACTCATCCAGTATGCGCCGAAGACGGAAACCGTCTGGTCCCGCCCGCTGCTCTTCGTGCCGCCCTGGATCAACAAGTACTACGTGCTCGACCTCAACCCCAAGAAGTCGATGATGCAGTGGCTGGTGGAGCAGGGGCACAACGTCTTCATCATCTCCTGGGTCAATCCCGGCGAGGCGCAGAAGGACGAGACCTGGGACAGCTACATGAACGCCATCATGGAGGCGATCGACAAGGTGCGGGAGGAGACCGGGCAGGAGCAGATCAACATCGGCTCCTACTGCATCGGCGCGACGATGACGGGCACGATGCTCGCCCACATGGCGAAGGTGGGGGATCAGCGCGTCGCCTCCGCCACGATGTTCACCGGGCAGCTCGAATTTTCCTCCGCCGGCGACCTTCAGGTGCTGGTGGACGACAAGACCATCGAGCTCGTCGACGAGAAGATGGAGAAGGGCTGGCTGCCGGCGGACACGATGGCCACCGCCTTCAACATGCTCCGCTCTTCGGACCTCATCTGGTCCTATGTCGTGCAGAACTACATGCTGGGGAAGGACCCGTTCCCGTTCGACCTCCTGTACTGGAACGCGGATTCGACCTCGATGCCGGCCAAGGTCCATCACTTCTATCTGGAGAAGTTCTACAAGGACGACGCGCTGGCGAAGGGCGCGCTTGTGGTGCAGGGCCACAAGGTCGACGTGGGCGACATCCGCATCCCGGTCTATCACCTCGCCAGCCGGGAGGATCACATCGCCCCCGCCGCCTCCGCCTATCGCGCGGCGCGGCTCCTGAAGAATGCGGAGAACCGCTTCGTCGTCGCCGGTTCGGGCCATATCGCCGGGGTGGTGAACCCGCCCGCGCTCGGCAAGTACCAGCACTGGGTGCGCGAGGGCGTGGAGCCGCCGACGCTGGAGGCCTGGCTCGACGGCGCGGAGGAGCGCCCCGGCTCCTGGTGGCCGGACTGGGACCGCTGGCTCTCGGAGCGCTCGGGCGAGCGCGCGCCCGCGCGGGCCCCGGGCGAGCGGCTCGGCGTGATCGAGCCGGCGCCCGGCTCCTTTGTCCGCGTGCGGTTCGACGAGGGGTGAGCGCGCGGCCGGGGCGTGCTCCCGCGCCCCCGGCGGGACCGGGGCGAAGGCGGGCAGGCCCGGCGGCGGGACCGGGGCCCCCCGCCTCCGGATGCGACGCCGCCCCGGCGCAAACCGAAGCGTTCCTTGCGTTTCCGCGATGTCGGGCGATGGGGTGCGAGGGGCGGGTGGTGGAGGGGGCTGGATACCACCCTGGCCGAACTACTGCGAGAATGGGCGAACGATAGCGAAAATTCGAATCCTGCACACTGCGCCACTTGCCCCCGCGAAAGCGTTCTCCCGATCCGGCCGCGGCAGGATTTTTCATTTTTTTCGGTGGTTTATGCGGGGTGGGTTGAGCACTGACCCCGTCTCGGGGAGGCCCGGAAGCGGTTTCTCAGGGCCTATATTCTCTGGACCTCATGACTGCGCCGATTTGGTGAATAGGTTACAAGCCTCGGAAATCAAATGACTTTGCGGAGTTCCCGGCTAAACACTTCGACGCCAGTGGCGTTCGCGAGAAGGAACACAAGGCGAACTTACTCCGCCGACCATGAGAGAAGAGACATCGGCCGGAAGTCCCGATCAAGACGCCGTGGCAGGCTGTCAGTTATGCTGGGCGTGTCTGATGTGAGACATCTTCGAGGAAGGCAAGTAGCAGCGCCTCAAGGCGGCGCAGATCCGCTCGGCGGCGAAACCGCGTGAGGGGAGCGCGCCGACCACCTTCGTCGCCGCGCCGCCTCGGAGCGATCTGGGGAGCGGGAGGCCGTTGAGGTCGGATCGTGCGGCGGCGTTGGATAGGATCACGAGCTGCGTGTCGGAACGCTTGGTCATGGGTTCGTCCTTCGCATCGGGCCGGGCGGGATACCGGGCCTGCTACGAGGTCAAGCCCGCGGCAAAGCGGGCGAAACGGCGGGCGCCGCGGTGGATGAAGGCGCCGCGTCGAGGAGGCGTTCGCTTGGCTCCGGGCGACGATCAAATGGATAAGATCCTGAGAAGAATAAGTCTTGCACCTTGGTGCGACCAAGCCGCCTTGGCGCTGCGCACTGTTCCGACGTGATTGGCCAGCCCCGATTAATCTGGGGATCGGCTGCCCTGACCAACCCCGTCTCGCGTTCTATCGTGGTCCCGGCGCTTTGGCGCATGAACCGCGTCGGCGAGGCGCGCGACGTTGGCCGCTGCTCGCTGTTCCTCAAACGTCTATTCTGAACCTGCTGCATCGGGCAGAGATTGACTTGAACGCCGGCGCGCTGATCCACTGGTCAGGGAAGCATGGAGCAGCTCATGACGCGCATCGTCTTTCTCGACCGCGGAACCATCGGACCTTCGGTGCGCCTGACGGGTCCAGCTGCGCCACACGAACTGGTGCTGTATGAGCGGACCTCGCCCGGCGAAGTGATTGAGCGTCTCGCCGGCGCCGAGATCGCAATCACCAACAAGGTTCCGCTGCGCCGGGAAACGCTGGAGCGGCTGCCCGAACTGAGGTTCATCACGGTCGCGGCGACCGGCTACGACGTGATCGATGTGGAAACCTGCCGGGCTCGCGGCGTCACGGTTTCAAACGTGCGTGGCTACGCCGTGAACACAGTGCCGGAGCATACGATCGCGCTGATGCTCGCGCTCCGCCGCGGCTTGCCTGGATACCGCCAGGACGTGCTCAACGGCGAATGGGCGCGCTCGGGCCAATTCTGTTTCTTCACCCATCCGATCAACGACCTGGCAGGCTCACGTCTCGGAATCATCGGTGAGGGCTCCATCGGCCAAGCGGTGGCGCGGCTGGCGCAGGCCTTCGGCATGGAGACGATGTTCGCAGCGCACAAGGGCGTGGACGGCCTTGGACCGCTCTACACGCCCTTCGACGAGGTGCTGGAGCGCGCTGACGTGATCACGCTGCACGCGCCGTTGACGCCGCGGACAAGAGACACGCTGGCGATGCCTGAGTTCCGCCGCATGAAACGGCGCCCGATCATCATCAACACTGCGCGCGGCGGGCTGGTGAACGAGGCTGACGCCGTCGCCGCACTGGAGACCGGGCTGATCTCTGGCCTTGGCTTCGACGTTCTCACCACGGAGCCGCCGGCGGCTGACAACCCCATCCAGAGGGTTGCTTCGCGGCCCGACGTCATCCTTACCCCGCATGTCGCCTGGGCCAGCGCCGAAGCCCAGGAGGCCGTCTGGAAGCAGGTCGTCGATAGCATCGACGCCTACCTCGCGGGCGAGCCCGTTCGGGTTCTGTAGACGATCGAGCGCGGATCGGCGACTTGGAGCGCCCGCTCCGTCATCGAATTTCGCCTGTGGCGGATTGATGGATCATCGCCCCAGATTGGGGATTGCGCCGCGTTGAGACCTAGAACTGGTCACTGTTGACCGCGAATTTTCAGGCACACACCCGAAACGAGAGGGGTGCCCGGATGCTGAAGAAACGGTCCCCGAACGACGCGGGCAGCCCGGAGGCCCCCACTTCCGGAAGGATGGGGTACATGGAGACGAGGAAACCTGCGCAGCCGTATTCTTCGGCTAGGGGCCAGGCGGCAGCCGCCACCGAGCCGACGTCAGTGCCGAGATTCCTTCGACCTTTCGCGCCGCGGCTTGCCGTTGCGCTTCACGGCGTCGCCCCGGCGGGGGGCGCCCTGCTGTCGCCTGTCAAGAGGCGGCTCCCCATCGAGCCGACGCATCGCTACGCCGTCTTCGAATTCCCCGCCGGCGCCGAAGGCCTCGGCGGCGGCCTTTGCGATCTGGACGAATGTTTCCTCCTGCTGCACGCGAATCGCGCCAATCGCGTCTCGCGTGATTTCACCCGCCTCGCAGAGTCGGGGCAGCAGCCAGCGGGCTTCGGCGCGGTCCTTGTGGCCCACTGATACGGTGTACCAGACGGCGTCTCCGAACGCTCCGAGGTCGCGCGCAGGGCGGGTGGCGGACGGCGGGGCCTCGTCGATCTCCTCCGGCGCCGCCCGGCCGTCCCGCCAGAGACGCACGAAGGCTGCGGCCACCTGCTCGGGGCCGAAGCGCTCCAGCAGCGCCGCCGCCGCCGGCGCGGCGTCGTCATCAATGGCGGCCAGCGCGGGATGCTCCATGATCCGGGCGTCGTCCCGCGCCTGCACAGCCTCGGCGGAGGGAGCCGCGCCCCATTGAGCCTCGACGCGCGCGCCCTGGAGCAGACGTTCCGCCTTGCGGCGCTCGGCGGGCGTGACCAGCAGCGCCGAAATCCCCTTGGCGCCGGCCCGCCCCGTGCGGCCCGACCGGTGCAGCAACGTCTCCGAATTCGTCGGCAGGTCGGCGTGGATCACGAGGTCGAGCCCCGGCAGGTCGATGCCGCGCGCCGCTACGTCTGTGGCGATGCAGACCCGCGCGCGCCCGTCGCGCAGGGCCTGCAGCGCGTGGGTTCGCTCCTGCTGGCTCAGCTCGCCCGAGAGCGCCACAACCTGAAAGCTGCGGTTGCCCATGCGGGCGAGCAGATGGTTCACGTTCGCCCGCGTCTTGCAGAACACGATTGCCGCCCGCGCCTCATGATAGCGCAGGAGGTTGAAGATCGCCGGCTCACGGTCTCGGGGCGCGACGGTCACGGCATGATATTCGATGTCGGCGTGCTGGCTCGCCTCGCCCGCGGTCTGAATGCGCAATGCGTCGCGCTGGAAGGCCCGGGCCAGCTCCGCGATGGCCTTGGGCACGGTGGCGGAGAACATCAGGGTTCGCCGCTCTTCGGGGGCCGCGCCGAGGATGAACTCCAGATCCTCGCGGAATCCAAGGTCCAGCATTTCGTCCGCCTCGTCGAGCACACAGGCGCGGAGGCCGGAGAGATCGAGGGAGCGGCGCTCGATATGGTCGCGCAGCCGGCCGGGGGTGCCGACCACGACATGCGCTCCGCGCTCCAGCGCCCGGCGCTCTGTGCGAAAGTCCATGCCGCCCACGCAGGTGGCGATCCTTGTATCGGTCTGGCCGTAGAGCCAGCCGAGCTCCCGCGCAACCTGCAAGGCGAGTTCCCGGGTCGGCGCGATCACCAGCGCCCGCGGAGCGTCGACCGGGCCCATCGTTTCGGCTCCTGCAAGCAGCTCAGCGGCGATCGCCAGCCCGAAGGCGACCGTTTTGCCCGAGCCGGTCTGCGCCGAAACCAGCGCGTCGCGCCCGGCGGTCGCGCCCTCCAGCACCGCCTGCTGCACCGGCGTCAGGCTGTCATAGCCCTTCGCCGCCAGCGCCGCGGCCAGAGGCGCAGGGATCTCGATGGTCGCCATCGGCATATCACTCGCTCGGAAGACGAAGGCGGCGCGCGAAACACAACCGGCGTATGCGCCCTTCCTTCGAACGCCCTGACGGCTAGGCCTTGTGGAGCGCAGAGTCAAAACCTTGCGCCACCCTCATCAGAGCGCAGGACCTCAAGCCAGTCGCCGGAAGTGTCGGCAGCCTCGCGGACAAGTTGCTGATCTGAGCAAGGATGTGACGCCGGCCACTAAACCCGGGGGTGATCGAGCGGTTCCCGGTTCGGGCGACCGCATTTGCAGGCGAGACATCGCCCGCCCGCGAAGTGCTGGCCGAGAGACGCACCATGAAGGGCGGCGGTGCGGCGGGCGTCGCGACGCTGGGCGCAGCCGGGGTCAAGGTGGCGCAGAGCGTCCTCGCGGTGATCCTGTTCCTGCTTTCGCTTCGGCACTCCGGCGAACGTACGGGCCGCCTCGCCGAACGCCTTGAAACCACGGAGAAGGCCCATGATGTCCAACGTCGGATGCCGGAAGCGGCGACTCGCCGTCCTTGCGATCGCAACGAGCGTGCTGAGCGGCTGCGCGACGGTCGGTTCGGACGGCAGCGGGACAGGGGCGTGTCCGCCCGCGGTGGAGTACGGCCGACAGTTCCGGCTGTGAGCCGCAGAGGAAGTGGCACTTCCGCCGGAGCGTTCGGCGGTCGTCGAGATGCTGAGCGACTACGCGGTGACGCGGGATCAAGCACGAGCTTGCGACTGACCCTTCCGAAAATCTGCGCCTGCGGCGATCCGCAGGCGCAGTCAGGTCTCAGTAGGTCTCAATGACGTCGCTGTATTCGCCACGCAACCGGATCGTCATCGTGATCGGCGTGCTGTCCCGGTTGCGCCAGAACCAGCCATGGTCGCCGGCGAAGGGCGCTTCGATGCTGCCTTCGCCCGAAGTCTTTCCGGCGCCGCGTTCATAATCGACCGATTTACCGCCGCTATGGGCGTGCAGGTCGAAGTTGACCCGCCCTCCGGTCGCGGTCCATGCGTAGTCGACCACATTTCCGGCTTCCATCGTCATCTTGATCTCGGCGGTGGCCCCGGGCTCGAGGGTGAACGTCACCTCGTCCCGCCAGGCTTCCTGCGCGTGGGCCGTGCCGACGAACAGACCGAAGACGGCGTCGAGAACGCTTGAGGACTGATCCCGGGCGCGCTGCTCGTCCAGCAGGCGATCCGCCTCGGCTTCCTCGGCAAGCTGGACCTTGATCTCGCCCATTTCCGTCAGCCCGAGCACCCGGCCGACGCCGGTGGGGTCGATGGCATGTTCCGCCGGCAGGTAGACGGTGACCAGGATCACGACGGCGCCGACGCCCGCGATGATGCTGGAGCGGAACAGTTGCGCCTTGGTCGGCAGATCTTCGATGTTGGGTTTGGGTGCGTTGTTCATGTCAGTGTCCAGTCTTGACTAGGTTGAAGCGATGAAACCGGCGATCTGATAGCCGGTCAGCCAGATGCCGAGGCCCATCATCACCAGGTTCGCGACGGTGGCCTGCCGCATGAAGTCGGGGTGGCGGCGCCAGTAGCCCATGACGATCAGGATCACGGCGAGAGCGAGCAGCTGGCCCACTTCGACGCCGACGTTGAAGGCCAGCAGGTTGGCCAGAAGGCCGTCCTGCGGGATGTCATACTCGAGGATCTTGGTGGCGAGGCCCGTGCCGTGGAACAGCCCGAAGATCAGTGTGGCCGCCTTGGTATTGGGCTGGAAGCCGAACCACTTCTGATAGTAGCCGAGGTTGTCGAGCGCCTTGTAGACCACCGACAGGCCGATGATCGCGTCGATGATGTAGGCATTGATGCCCCAGCCATACCAGACGCCCAGAAGCATCGTGATCGAATGGCCGATGGCGAAGAGGCTGACATAGATGCCGACGTCCTTCATCTTGTAGAGGAAGAACACGACGCCGAGCAGGAACAGGATGTGGTCGTAGCCCGTCACCATGTGCTTGGCGCCGAGATAGATGAAGGGGATGATCTTCACCCCCCAGATTTCCTGGATATAGCCCGCGTCGCCTGCGGTGACGTTGTGGGCCAGGGCCTGGCTGACGGTCAGCGTGAAAGCCGCCAGCAGTAGAAGGGTCAGCGTGCCCGTCTGGCATGGCGCGAGGGCTCGCAGGACCCGTGAAGTCAGAGTCATGGATGGATCTCCGGTGTGTGATGGACTGATCGGTCAGGCCGCGGGAGCGCGGCGCCGCTCAGGCCCGCGGAGGTCGCTCGATCCGCAGATTGCGTGATGGCCCGGCTCGCGAGGGCGGAAGGCGCCGGACGTCCCCATACCCGAAAACCGTGTTGCGTCCGTCAGCGAGCGCTTGCATCGCTTCACTGTGGTCGTGGTCGGCGGAATCGTGGCTGTGCCCGTGAAGCACGCGGAACAGCTCTTCCTCTTCCCCGTGGGAATGACCGTGCTCGGCGATCGTCGTCGCATGTTCCTGCAAGGTCTCGAAGACCGCCGAGGCATGGCTCACGGCCGGAACGACCGACCAGACCGCAAGCGACAGGCAGAGAAGCGCCGCAAACGCACTCCGTCCGAGTCTCTGCAACTGCTTCACCGGTTTGGCCTGTCCGCTCGTTCTCAGTTCGCGTCACGCTGATCGCGCCATCTTGCTCTATCCTCCGGGGGAGGATAGCGTCCTTCTATGACGAAGCCCCTTGTGCATGCAACCCATCCCGCCCTCATCGCA
This sequence comes from Pikeienuella sp., assembly GCF_046290545.1. NCBI lineage: Bacteria > Pseudomonadati > Pseudomonadota > Alphaproteobacteria > Rhodobacterales > Paracoccaceae > Pikeienuella > Pikeienuella sp. The sequence goes on from NZ_JBKAGV010000013.1 coordinate 103,345, forward strand.
CGGTTGAAGCGCGCCGATGGGCATCTTCGCGCCGTGATCGAGATGATCGAGGCGGGCAAGCCGTGCCTCGAGATCGCGCAGCAGCTTCAGGCGGTCGAGAAGGCGGTGGCGAACGCCAAGCGCGCGCTGATCCACGATCACCTGGACCATTGCCTCGATGCCGATCACTCGCCCGCGGACCGCGATGAACTGAAAGCCATCTCCCGATACCTCTGAGGTCGCCCCAGTGCTGGACGTGCTTGCCGACCGTACCTATCGCCACCTGTTCGCCGCGCAGGTCGTGGCGCTTCTGGGCACGGGGCTTGCCACGGTCGCGCTGGGGCTTCTGGCCTATGACCTGTCGGGCGACAACGCGGCGATGGTGCTGGGCACGGTCTTCACCATCAAGATGGTGGCCTATGTCGGCATCGCCCCCATTGCGGGGGCCTTTGCCGACCGGGCGCCGCGCCGGGCGCTTCTGGTGACGCTCGATCTGGTCCGGGCGGGGGTGGCGCTGTGCCTGCCCTTCGTGACCGAAGTCTGGCAGGTCTATGTTCTGATCTTCCTGCTGCAATCGGCCTCGGCGGCGTTCACGCCGACCTTCCAGGCGACGATCCCCGACGTGCTGCCCGACGAGGCGCGCTACACAAGGGCGCTGTCGCTGTCGCGACTGGCCTACGATCTGGAGAACATCGTCAGCCCGATGCTGGCCGGGCTTCTGCTCGCTGTTGTGAGCTACAATTCGCTGTTCCTTGGAACGGTGGTGGGGTTTGCCGCCTCGGCGGCTCTGGTCGTTTCGGTCCTGCTGCCCAGCCCGAAGGCGTCCGAGCCGCGTGGCATCTACGACCGCACGACCCGCGGCATCCGCATCTACCTCGCCACGCCGCGGCTGCGCGGGTTGCTGGCGCTGAACATGGCCGCCGCATCGGCGGGCGCGATGGTGCTGGTCAATTCGGTGGTGCTGGTGCGCAGCACGCTGGGGCTGGATGCCGCGGCGCTGGCCTGGACGATGTTCGCCTTTGGCGCGGGCTCGATGCTCGCGGCGCTGGCGCTGCCACGGCTTCTGGATCGCGTTCCGGACCGCCCCGTGATGGTCGGGGGCGCCTTGCTGATGGTTCTGACGCTTCTGGCGCTGGCCGGAGAGGTCGCGGCCCTCGGACTCGAGTGGTCCTACCTGCTCGGCGCATGGCTGCTGGTGGGTCTGGGCTATTCCGCCGTCCTCACGCCCTCGGGGCGCCTCCTGCGCCGGTCGGCGCACGCCGCGGATCGCCCCGCGCTCTTCGCCGCGCAATTCGCGCTCAGCCACGCCTGCTGGCTGGTGACCTATCCGCTCTCGGGCTGGCTGATGACGCGGTTCGGGCCAGTCGCAGCGTTGGTGCTGCTGGCGGCACTGGCAGGCATCGGCGCGCTGACCGCCTTGCGCCTCTGGCCATCGGGCGATCCCAACACCTTCGAGCACACGCACGGGAACTTGCCGCTGGATCACCCGCACCTGCACGGCGCCCGGCGCCATGCGCATCCCTTCGTCGTGGACGAAGAGCATCCGCGTTGGGCGTCACAGCTCTGAGCGGCTACTCAGGTCAGGCAGCCGCCTCGTAGCTTGTGAACACCTCGGCGCCGCCGTCATGCCGGATCAGGAACACGTCGTAGGCTTCGCGCCGGTCCTCGGGTCCCATCCCGGGCGAGCCGTAGGGCATGCCCGGCACGGCGAGGCCGACCGCATCGGGACGCTCGGACAGCAGCCTGCGGATGTCGGCGGGCGGGACGTGACCTTCGATGAAATAGCCGTCGATCTCGCCCGTGTGACAGGAGATCATCGCCTCTGGGATCCCGTTGTCGAGCTTGTGGCGGACAAGCAGTCCGGCAGCGAGGTTTTCAAAAGCGACAACAAATCCATCGCCTTCAAGGACGCGGCCCCAAGCTGTACAGCAAGCGCAGGTCGAAGTCTTGCGGATATGGATGGTCGGCGCGCCTTGGGCGGCGCTCAGACGCGGTGCGAGGGCGGCGAAGCTTGCAGCGCCCACAAGCAGGGTGCGGCGGGTCAGTACTGGCATGATCTATCCTCCGGTCTCGATTTCATGCGTTGTCATCCCGCGGCGTTCAAGGCCCAGCCGATCACAAGAACCTGAGGGACGGTCAGGAGCGGAAGCAGGAGCGCAGCCCTGAGGCGCCCCGTGACCTCCCTCAGAACAAGGATCTCGGTGTAGTCGGTCGCCACGCCCGCCATCAGGAAGGTAAAGGCGTTGCCCGGCGCCGCGGCGCGCGTCATCAGGTCGGCGGCGATCGGCACCGATCCTTCCGAGCAGACCTCGATGATCGTGGCGGCGACAAGCGTGGTGAAGAGGCCGAGCAGCGTCGCGCCGAACCATGTCGCGAAGATCTCGGTCGGCACCGTCGTCTGGATCAGTGCGGCCAGAACCACGCCGAAGAACAGCCAGCGCAGGACCATGCGGCTCGCGGTGACGGACCGGCGCGCGATGTCCCGCGCGAAGGCGGCATCGTAGCGGGTGGCGCGCAAGCCGGCCTTCGCTTCCCGCCAGAGGTGGAAGTCCGCCGGCAGGTCCACGCGGTTCGGGTTCGGCTTGACGCGACCGGCGCGTTCCAGGGCCTCGACGACGAGGCCGGTGGCGAAGGCGATGACCAGCGATGCGACCAGAAAGACCGCCATCCATTGCCACCCCATCAGCACGCCGATGATGATCGTCAGCGACAGCGAGTTCCACGGCGAGGCGATCAGGAAGGCGAAGACCTGCCCAAGGCTCGCGCCGCGTTCGTAGAGCTTGGCCCCGACCATCAGCACACCGTGATTGCACAGGTCGAGCAAAACGCCCGCCAGCACCGCGCGCACGAGGCTTGCCGCGCCCTGGTCGCGGCCGATGACGCCGATGACGAATTGCCGGGGCACCCGGTCGATAAGGCCGACGGCGAGCATGCCGACCAGAATGCCTTACCACATCAGGTTCATCATCTCCTGCACGCCGTGAGTGAAGACGCCGAGACCGAGGGGCGCATCGTGCGGAAGGACGAAACCCGCGAGGTAGGAGACCACGATGATCGCCCCCGAGCCCCAGAGCATCCAGTCCACCCGGCGCCATGTGGGTGCATCCACGCCCGCGGACGGACCGCAGCAGGAAGCCGCCGACGTGTCGTCGCTTCCGCCACAGCAGGATGCCGCGGCGGCAGAGGCCAGCCGCAGCGGCGGATCGCCCGGAAGGACGAAGCCGCCCGTGCCGCAGGTGGAGGCTGCGGCGCGGGCTTTCGCGGGCTGGCTGATCTGGTTCATGGCACGGTCTCCGTCATCTGATCGTAACGTACGACCTCCAGCAACTGTAGGTTCAAGAGGGTTTCGGAAATTTCCTGCACGACGTTTCTCACCCCGTCCCGGGCGCGCTGCGCCCCATCGCGCGGCGGATCTTCGGCAGCGCGAACTCGCGCGGTTCGTGATAGTCGATGATGCTGACCAGCGCGTCTGCCGCATCAAAGAGGAAGACGCCGGCGGTGTGGTTCATCGTGTAGTCGCCGCTCTGGAGCGCGACTTTCTCGTAGCGCACCTGGAATCCTTCCGCCGCTTGCGCGATCTGCGCAGGAGTGCCCGTCCAGCCGCGGATCCGAGGATGGAAATAGCCGACATGTTTGGCCATCGCCTCGGCGGTGTCCCGTTCCGGATCGACCGTGATGAGCACGGTGTTGAGCATCTCCGCCTCCGCGCCGAGAGAGGTGGCTCGGGACGGCGGACTTCTGCGTCGAAGCCCTGGAGGAGGCGCTCGCCCGGCACGGCAAGCCGGAGATCTTCAATACCGACAGTCAGAAGATGGTTGCCAGTTTCCGGGCGTCCTGCCCCTCACAGCGATGGACCATGGCAGGCTGGCGCCGCAGGGGGTCTCGTCCCATGTCGCGCCGCGGACCTCGCCGGAGCGGGCGGCGGTGAGGATCGCGAAGCGGAGCGCGGCGGCGCCCATGCCCTCTACGGCGAGGAGGCGCGGCCAGAGCACGGGGAGCTCGTCATAGGGAAGCGCCGCGAAGTGCTTCACCTTGTCCCGCTGCTTGGCGAGGCCCGCTCCGGGCTTCACGCGGTCCACCGGGTTCTCGCCGCTCCGATGGCCGGCTGCCCGCGCCCATTCGAGCACCTGCGCAATGCGCCGGCGGATGCGCCGCGCCGTCTCCGGCGTCTCGTGCCAGATTGGGGAGAGCACCTTGAGCACGTCCGCCTCGTCGATCAGGTTGACCGGCGTCTTGCCCATGGTCGGGAAGGCGGCGCGCTCCAGTGAGCGGAGCCATTCGCCGACATGCCGCCCCGGCTTGGCGACGGGCTCGACCTCCTCGCGGAAAACGGTCTTCGCCGGCTCCTCGAACGTCGGCGCGAAGACGCCGCGCCTCGGCGCGCGCGTCGGCGAGCGAGACATAGGCCGCGCCGCCGAGCCCCAGGTCGATCCGCCGGTTTCCGGCGACGATCCGGAGCAGCCAGCGCCGCGCGCCGGTGGACTCGACGACAAGATGAAGGCCGTTTCCGTCCGCATGTCGGCCCGGTTTCGCGTTCGCGACGGCTTTCGTCGTGAGGCGGTCAACCGGGTGGCGGCCCTTGGACTTGCCGCGTTCTTGTGGGGCAGGCGCGTCGTTCCTCGGAGGCCCTTCCGAAAAACCGTAACCGGCCGCTCGGCGCCCGTCGTCAGGCGGCCTTCGCCTTGGCGTCACGACTGGCCTTCCACATCCATGGGAGAAGCTCCTCGATCCGTCGTGGATCA
>NZ_JBKAGV010000014.1:0-390165 GCF_046290545.1 Pikeienuella sp.
GCATCGACGCCCCTGATCCAATGGACGTCGCTGTCGACGTCCTCAGAGACGTCTCATCGCAGATCAGACCGCGAAAATGCAGGCGGCCAAGAGCGGCCGGTTACCGTTCGGGCAGTTGCACCCGCCGGAGAATGTCGGCCCTTTGAGAGCCAATTTCGGCCTCCGCGCCGGAGCAGCAGTAACGCCTTCTCCGCCTTAACCATCGAAGACAACGGGAGTTTCCGGTCCTTGGCGAGGGCGGAGAGCGCGTTCTGTCGGGAGGTTGGCTGGGGAACCTGGATTCGAACCAGGACTAACGGAGTCAGAGCCATGTGCTGTTGCCATATAAATTTTAATGATTTCAGATGGTTGATAGACAATGCCCTTATTTTAGGCGGGATTGAAGCGCCACTGATGCCACTAATCGCGGCAATAGCCGTTAGTTGCGGCGGGGAAAATGCCTAAAAAATTACCGCAATTCGGCCTTGCGGTAGGATTGCGGTAGACGCCGGCGGGGCGTTTGCGGTAGGAATTGTGTGGGAGCGGCGCCCGGCTTGGCAATTGGACCAGGCGCCGCCCCAGGGTCGTAGGAGAAATCGCCCATGCGTCGAGTTGCGGAAGAGGGAGCCCGGTCCGGCGATGATCGGATGTGGCTCGATCCGCGGGTTCCGCGCCTTGGCGTCTTTCTGCGAGCATCTGACAAGAACCGCCGGGCGGCGACGACCAATCCCCGCCCTCCCATCAATGCGTGCTTTGGAGACGCAGATGAAGATACTGTTCACTAATACGGCGCTGGACAAGATAAAGCCGCAATCGAAAATCCAATACTATACGGATACGCAGTTCAAAGGGCTTCAGCTCAAGGTGTCCACGGCCGGGCGCCGTAGTTTCCTATTCCAGAGATGGATCGGCGGGAAGTTGAAGAAGACGGTCCTGGGCGTCTTCGATGCCGAGACGTTCGGCGTCGAAGAAGCCCGAGCCGCGGCCCGCGAAGAAGAGCGTCGAGATCAGTTGGGCGCATCAAGGCCGCAACCGGCGCCCTCGCCCAAGACGGGGTCGATACCGAAGACATCGGAGAACGCCCCTTTGGCGCCGTCCGACATGACGGCGGTCTCGAGCATCCCGCAGGACCCGGACCTCTTCGTATCCGTAGCGGATGCGATGCGGGCCTATTGGGAAGAAAGGCATCCTCAATGGGCAGAGACAACGCGCGCCAATGCACTGCCCGTCTGGCGCCGGATCATAGCCGCCTTCGAGCTCGTTCCGATTGCCGATCTCTCGAAGCGGGGGCTTGAGGCGTTCCTCAATAAGGAGCCGAACCTGAAGGTCCGAAAGCGCCTGCGCGTGCAGGTGGCGGCCTTTGCGCGGTGGTATTCGGAGCGGTCCGACAGCACCGCGAACCTCATTCCGAGCCAGATCAAGGCGTTCAGCCGTGCCGAGAAGACGGCGTTGAAGGTCAACAATGAGCGGTTCCTCGGGCTCGGCGAGTTGTCCCGGCTGATGAAGGGGCTGACGATTTATCAGAGCGGGATGGATCGGCGATATGCTGGATTCATGATCTTTCTTCTGGCGACAGGGCTGCGGTTGAGCGAGGCCGCCGATATCGAAATGAGTGAGTTCTCGGCTGACCGCACGAGCCTGACGATTCCCGGAGAACGGATGAAGGTGGGAGCCGCCCATCATGTGCATCTTTCGGAGATGGCGCTGCGGGGATTGGAGATCGCCGGGGCGATCCACGAAACAGGGCGCATCTGGGGCTATGATCCCGCGGGGAACGTCTCGAAGTGGAGGCAGCTAAAGCTCGAAGCAATCGCCGATGCGCCCTTCGTGCAGCATGATTTCCGCAGAACGATCCCGACCCATCTGACGGACCTCGGCGTTCTCCCGCATGTTTGCGATGCGATCCTCTCCCATACGATCAAGGGCGGCGGAGTGACCGCCGTCTATAACCGCAGTCTGATGGTCGTGGAGCGAAAGGAGGCTCTGGACCTATGGAGCGATCTGCTTGTGTGGCTGGAGTGCCGGTTCGAGAAGCTCCCGGATATGTTCGATGCGCCGCTGCGCGATCAGTTCCGCGCGTGGCGGGCGGTGCGCAATGCCGAAGTCGCCGCATGAAGGACCGGCCGGAGCCTCGGCCGGACGGCGCGGAGGACGACGGCTGGACCCGTCGCAAGAAGGCGATCCGTGAAGGCGTCTTCCAGCGCGTCGGCGGCGGCCGTCCAACCGCCGCCGAGCGCAAGCGTTAGGAAGAGCTCTACCGCGAGTGGATCGAAGCGGGCCGTCCAGGAGACTTTCTCGGCTATGCCCATGCCCGCCGCGATTCGCCCCCCGACATGGGTTAAGTGCGCCCCCCCGGCGCGCCCCGCCAGCGCGGCGGAGCGGCGCGAGGAAGGGCGCCGAAGGCGCGCCCGTATCGTGAGGCGCGCCAGCGCCCGGCGCGCGCCCGTGCGGCGCGGCGCCCGGCGCAAGGCCGGAGGCGCCCCGCATAGGTCTATTTCCGGGCTCCCAGGCCCCCTCGCCGCAATGTCGAGATCGCGTCGCGGGCGGCGATCACGAAGGCTTCGGTTTGCAGCGCGCAAAGGCCGTTCCCGTAGGCGCGGACTCGTCCCACGCGGTCGGGAGTCGTTGAAGCCAGCGGGAATGAGCCGGGTTCAACAGGGCGCCACCGGTCGTCCCGGCAGAAGAGCCAGGCCTCATTTCGCCAGAAACCGTTAACCGGGCCGGGCCGACCAGGCGGGCCTTCTCGACGAGCGTAAGCCCCGGCTTTCGACCCCGTGCCGCCTTTTCGTCCGCCTCCTGGCCGCGTCCGTCGTTCGTGGTGGTGGCGGTGAGCCAGTGCGTCAGGGCCGCGATGGCGTTGAGCGTCGCCTGCTCCTTCGTCCCGTCGGCCTTCCGCCCCGTCGAGCTCATGCCTGGTGGCGCCGTCTGCCCGCTGTCCGCGTTGCCTTTCGTCGCCGTTGGCGACGCCGCGAGGAACCCCTGGCGCGCCAGCTGGTCGAGCCTCTGCTGGCCGTCCTCGCCCGCCTTCGCCAGGCCTGACGTGTCCATCCAGTCCCGCGACGACGGGCTGGTCCAACTGACCAGATGCGCCACCCGCGTCAGCGACCAGTCCAATTCCAGCTAGGTAAAGAGGTCCATCAGCAAAGGGTCGCGCCACGCCGTCGAGATCGACCGCGAAATAGTACAACCGGTGCCGGATGTGCGGCGCGCCGACGCTTGTCGCCGAGGTATTGCGCGCCACGCGGGCGTAATGCGCGAGCTCCAAGTCAGATAGAACAAGGTCGAGCAAAGCTGGGCCGTCGCTGTTCGATAGCTGCTCGCAAATGAGAACTTGAGTGCGATGCTCGCCGACATGTCCTCGGAGCTCGGGCCAGAGACGCCGCTCGTCTGCGACGGCCTTCCGCTTTCCGACGATGGAGAGAGGCTGGCACGGCGGGCTGGCGGTCCAGAGATGATCGCATATTCTGGCATCTTGCGGGTGTAGGAGCGGGCGCACGGAGGTTGAGCGTGCGTCCCGCAAGAGAGCAAGCGCCGAAGCTGCGTACCCTTAAATCCTGCCACTCAAGACTCTGCGACTCGATGTTTCCATGCGGTTCACGCAATGGTGTCATGCGCGACAAGGAATGCCGTTTACATCTTGCGCACAAGGCTGTTCTCATTTCGGTATGAACGCTGTCCTCAAGTTCCTCTGTGTTATTGCGTTTGTCGCCGCCTCGCTGGCCGCGACGCAGTCGCCCATGGCGATGAGCGCCACCGATACGGAACCGGTGATCATGAACGCCGAGATGTCGATGGCAGGCATGGATTGCTGCCCTGACATGTCAGCAGAAGAGTGCGACGAGCTCTGCCTGGTTCCAGCGCACTGTGCGGCCAAATGCATGAACGGCATCCTGGGGATCGTGGCTCAAGTCAGGCTCTTCGAACTTTCGGGTGTGGTCGATCCTACCTTGGAGCGGTCGCTGCGCGCGCGCGCCATGCCGCCACCCCCGCAGCCTCCAAAACATCGGATCTCCGCCGGCGCCTGAGCGCCGGACGCCGCTCGCGCGTTCCTTGCGCGGCGCGGCGGCGTCGCCCCCTTCGGTCGTCGCTCTTGTCGCGCGACCGCGGGTCACGAACTCCCTTCGGAGACTCACTTCATGAACCTGCCCTACTTTCTCGTCGCTCCGGCGGCTGCGCTCGCGCTCGCCCTCGGGTTATTCCTCGCCTTCCCGAAACCCCTAGCCGCCGATATCAGCGACTACGAGTTCCAGCTCGTCGAGCCGACCGCCGCGAAGGGCGACGGCGCGGTGATCGCCGTCCGTCTGGTGGACAAGCGGACCGGCGCGCTCGTTCCTGACGCCGTGATCTTCGCCACGCGGATCGACATGGCCCCGGACGGCATGGAAACGATGACCTCGCCGATCGAGGCGATGCCCTCGACCGAGCCGGGCGTCTATCTCTTCAGGACCGATCTGGTGATGGCGGGCGGCTGGCGGCTTTCGCTCGGCGCCAAGGTTCAGGGCGAGGAGGGCACGCTGGAGGCCCGCCTCGAACTGACGGCAACGCCGTGACCGGGGTTGCCCGGTCGGCGCTCGGCCTCGCCGCCCTTGCGGCGGCGGGGCTCGGCGGCTTCTGGGCTGGGGGCGGGCGGCTGCCCGTCCCCATGCCCGAGAGGCTCGTCGCGGCCTTCGCCGCGATCGCGCCTGATCCAGGCGCGCCGCCTCCGGGCCCGGACGCCGCGGCGGCGACAGGGCCCGTCCTCTACTGGCGCGACCCGGACGGGAGACCGGTCTGGTCGGCCGGGCCGAAGTCCACGCCGGACGGGCGCGCCTTCCTCGCCGTCCGCGCAGGCGAGGACCTCGGCTTCGATGAGCCGCCCGCGCCCGCGAAGGCGGAGAGGAGCGGCGCGCCGCGCATCCTATACTACCGCAACCCGATGGGGCTGCCGGACACCTCCCCGACGCCGAAGAAGGATTCTATGGGGATGGACTACATCCCCGTCTTCGACGGCGAGATCGACGAGGGGCCGGTCGTCGCGCTCTCGCCGGGCAAGCTGCAGCGCACGGGCGTGCGCACCGAAGTCGTGGAACGGCGCGCGCTGATCCGCCCCGTTCGCGCGCCCGGCGTCGTCGCGCTCGACGAGCGGCGCGTCACCGTCGTCGCGACCCGGAGCGACGCCTTCGTCGAGACCGTGGCCGACGTGACGACGGGCGCGCGCGTCAGCGCCGGCCAGGCGCTCGCCCAGGTCTATTCGCCGGAAATCTCCGCCGCCGCCGCGCTCTATCTGAGCGCGCTCTCTAGCGGCGACAAGCGCGCGATGGCCGGCGCGCGGCAGCGCGTCGTCAATCTCGGGATGCCCGAAGCTTCCCTCGCCGCGCTCGAGGCGGACCGGCAGGTCCCGCTCTCCCTCACCTGGACCGCGCCTTCGGACGGCGTGGTGATGGAACGGAACGCCGCGCCCGGCATGATGATGGAGGCGGGCATGACAATGTTCCGGCTCGCCGACATCTCGGTCGTCTGGGTGCTCGCCGAAGTGCCGGAATACGAGATCGGCGGCGTCGCGCCGGGCGCGCGGGCGGAGGTGCGGGTCCGGAGCCTGCCCTCGCGCCGCTTCGAGGGGCGGGTCGGGCTGATCTATTCCGAGGTCTCGCCCGACACAAGGACGGTGAAGGTGCGGATCGAGCTCGCGAACCCGGACGGCGCCCTCCTCGCCGACATGTATGCCGATGTCGAGATCGAGGCCGGCCCGGCGGCGCCGGTGATCGCCGCGCCGGACGGCGCCGTGATCGACGACGGCGAGCGCCAGGTCGTGCTCGTCGCGCTCGGCGAGGGCCGGTTCGAGCCGCGCCCGGTGACGCTCGGCGCGCGCGGCGGCGGCTATGTCGAGATCCGCTCCGGGCTCGAAGCCGGCGAGCGCGTGGTGACGGCGGCGAACTTCCTGATCGACGCCGAAAGCAACCTGAAGGCCGCGCTGAGCGCCCTCGCCCCCGCGGAGGATGCGGAATGATCGCCAACATAATCGCCTGGTCCGCCCGCAACCTCTTTCTCGTGATGATCGGCACGGTCTTCGCGGTCGGCGCCGGGCTCTGGGCCATCCGCACCCTGCCGCTCGACGCGATCCCCGATCTCTCGGACGTGCAGGTTATCGTCTACACCGAATATCCGGGTCAGGCGCCGCAGGTCGTGGAGGATCAGGTCACCTATCCCCTGACGACGGCGATGCTGACCGTACCGGGCTCGACCGTGGTGCGCGGCTTTTCCTTCTTCGGCGTCTCCTTCGTCTACGTGATCTTCGAGGACGGGACGGACCCCTACTGGGCGCGCTCGCGCGTGCTCGAATATCTCGACACTGCGGCGCGGGGATTGCCCGCCGGCGTCACGCCCGGCCTCGGGCCGGACGCGACCGGGGTAGGCTGGGTCTATCAATACGCTCTGGTTGCGCAAGAAATGACGCTCGCCGAGCTTCGCTCGCTGCAGGACTGGGTGGTGCGCTTCGGCGCCTCGAAGGCCGACGGCGTCGCCGAGGTCGCCAGCATCGGCGGCTTCGTGAAGCAATACGCGATCGTCGTCGACCCGAACCGGCTTCGCGCCGAAGGGATTACGCTGGACGGGCTCCGCGAGATGGTCGCGGCCAGCAACATGGATTTCGGCGGGCGCACAGTGGAGCTCTCCGAGTTCGAGTTCATGGTGCGCGGCCGCGGCTATCTCCGCGGCGTCGAGGACATCGAAAACATCGTGCTCCGCTCCGCCTCGGGCGCGCCGCTTCGGGTCCGCGACGTCGCGCGGGTGGAGCTTGCGCCCGACGAGCGGCGCGGCATCGCCGATCTCGACGGCGAGGGCGAGGTCGCCGGCGGCGTCGTGCTGCAGCGCCACGGCTCCGACACGCTGACCGTGATCGAGGGCGTGAAGGCGGCGCTGGCCGAGATCGGCTCCAGCCTGCCCGAGGGCGTCGAGATCGTGCCGGTCTATGACCGCTCGGCCCTGATCGAGCGGGCGATCGGCACGCTCACGGTTACGCTTATCGAGGAGAGCCTCATCGTCGCCGCGGTCTGCGTCGTCTTCCTCCTCCATCTCCGCTCGGCGCTGGTCGCGATCCTGATGCTGCCGGTCGGCATCCTGATCGCCTTCGCGGCGATGAAGGCGCTCGACATCGGGGCCAACATCATGAGCCTCGGCGGCATCGCCATCGCCGTCGGCGCGATGATCGACGCGGCCATCGTGATGATCGAGAACGCGCACAAGCATCTCGAACGCGCCGCGCCGGAGAAACCGCGAATCGAGGTGCTGATCGAGGCGGCGAGCGAGGTCGGCAAGCCGCTCTTCTTCAGCCTGCTCGTCATCACCGTCTCCTTCCTGCCGATCTTCACGCTCGAGGCGCAGGAGGGGCGGATGTTCGGGCCGCTCGCCTTCACCAAGACTTTCGCGATGGCGGCGGCGGCGTTCCTCTCGGTCACGCTGGTTCCGGCGCTGATGGTGATCTTCGTGCGTGGCCGGATCGTGCCCGAACATCGCAACCCGGTGAACCGGCTGCTGATCTGGCTCTACCGGCCGGTGATCCGGTTGGTACTTAGGGCGCGCGGCCTGACAATCCTCCTCGCGCTCGGGGCGCTCGCGGCGACGGCCTGGCCGGCCGGGCGGATCGGCAGCGAGTTCATGCCCGATCTCGACGAGGGCACGCTGATGTACATGCCGACGACGCTGCCCGGCCTTTCGGTGACGAAGGCGGCGGAGCTCCTCCAGATGCAGGACCGGATCATCCGGACCTTCCCGGAAGTCGCCTCGGTCTATGGCAAGGCCGGCCGCGCGCTGACCTCCACCGACCCCGCGCCTACCGAGATGTTCGAGACCATCATCAACCTTCGGCCGAAGGACGAATGGCGCGAGGGCGTGACGCTCGCCAGCCTCCGCGCCGAGATGGACCTCGCGCTCCAGTTCCCCGGCGTCTCCAACGCCTGGACGCAGCCGATCCGCGCCCGGATCGACATGCTGGCGACCGGCATCCGCACTCCTGTCGGGGTGAAGGTCTTCGGCGACGACCTCGCCGCGATGGAGCGGACCGCGCGGGAGATCGAAGCCGCGCTCCGCGAGGTGCCGGGCACGTCGAGCGCCTATGCCGAGCGGGTGATCGGCGGCTATTTCCTCGACATTGCGCCGGACCGGGCGCAGCTCGCCCGCCACGGCCTCACCATAGGCGACGTGCAGGCGGTGGTCGCGACCGCGCTAGGCGCTCGCATGGTGACGCGGACGGTCGAGGGACGGGAGCGCTACGACGTGGTGATCCGCTATCCCCGCGCGCTCCGCTCCGACCCTGAGTCGATCGCGCGCGAGGTCGCCGTCCCTCTGCCGGGCGGCGGCGCCGTTCCGCTTGGCGAGGTCGCCGAGATCTCGCTCTCGCGCGGACCGACCTCGATCCGGACCGAGAACGGCCGGCTCGCGGTCTACATCTTCGTCGACATCGTCGGGCGCGACCTCGGCGGCTATGTCGCCGAGGCGCAGGAGACGGTGCGGGCCGCGGTCGATCTGCCGACCGGCACCTACATCGCCTGGAGCGGCCAGTTCGAATATCTCGAACGCGCGAAGGCGAGGCTGATGATCGTCGTGCCGGTCACGCTGCTCATCATCTTCCTTCTGCTCTACCTCAATTTCCGGCGGCTGACCGAGACGCTGATCGTGATGCTTTCGCTCCCCTTCGCGCTGGTCGGCGGCGTCTGGCTGATGTGGTGGCTCGGCTTCAACATGTCGGTCGCGGTCGCGGTCGGCTTCATCGCGCTCGCCGGCGTCGCGGCGGAGACCGGCGTGATCATGCTGATCTATCTCGATCATGCGCTCGAGGAACTCCGCGCCCGCCGCGCCGCCGCCGGCATGGCGCTCACCCGCGCGGACCTCCGCGAGGCGATCATGGTCGGCGCGGTCGAGCGGGTGCGGCCGAAGATGATGACCGTGGTCGCGATCATGGCCGGGCTGATCCCGATCCTCTGGAGCGAGGGCGCCGGCTCGGAGGTGATGCAGCGCATCGCCGTGCCGATGATCGGCGGCATGGTGTCTTCAACCGTGCTGACGCTCGTGGTGATACCGGCCGTCTGGGGGATCGCGAAGAGCCGCGGTCTGCCGAGGGAAGTGACCTTAACGCCGGAGCGCATCGCCGTTAGCCCGGCTGAGTAGTGGTCTCGCACAGCAAAGCCGACTCTCAGCGACGCAAATACGCGACAAAATAGCGCAATGGATCCAGTCTTCGGATTGGCTCCATAAAGAAATGCCGGTGTATGCAATAATTTATCATGACTTATTATAAGAAAATAGACACACTCGGCATCTATGCTGTATTTTACTGGCTAGTAGAGCTGCTTGGGGGATCGGTGCTCGCGTATATAACCGCCAAATATTGGTTCACGCAAAATCAAGCGGGCCTGTGTAGTGATCCTGGCTCAGCCCGATCTTGCGAAGCCCGGCGTAGTCACGAGCCTTCGAGCGTTTCCAGAACCGGGCAGTCCGGGACATCCTCTCCAGAACATCGAGCCGCAGTCACTGAGAGCACTTTCTCTATCCGCCTGAGGTCTGCGATCTTCGCCCGCACATCCGCAAGGTGGCGCTCCGTCCGCTCCTTGACCTCGGCGCAGGTCGGCGCGGCGCCGTCTTCGAGCCCCATCAGCCCGCGAATGTCCTCCATGGAGAACCCGAGTTCGCGGGCGCGCAAGATGAAGCGCAAGCGCGTGGCGTGCGCGGCGGAATAGATCCGGTAGCCGGCGTCCGTGCGGGGCGGGTCAGGCAGCAGGCCGGTCTTCTCGTAATAGCGGATCGTCTCGATGTTGCAGCCGGTCGCCCGGGCCAGGTCGCCGCGTGTGAAGCCGCTCTCGCGCTCGTGATCTGTCATGGACAAGTTTTCCCTTGAGCCTGTAGTTCCTACAGACCCTACACCTCTCGTCAATCACAGGCGAGAGGTGCGCGACATGGCGCTGACAGACGACAGAACGGACAGCACGGGCGCGGATCACCCGGCCCAAAAGGGCTGGCTCGCGGCGGGCGGGGTGGTGGGCTCCTTTCTCGCCTCGGCCTGCTGCATCGGGCCGCTGGTGCTGCTGACCCTCGGCATCTCGGGGGCCTGGATCGGCAACCTGACGGCGCTGGAGCCTTACAAGCCGATCTTCGCCGTGATCGCGCTCGGCTTCATCGCGGTCGGGTTCCGGCAGGTCTATTTCCGCAAACCAACCGTCTGCGAGCCCGGTTCCTACTGCGCGCGCCCGTCCTCGGCGCGGATCACCAAGACCGCGCTCTGTGCCTCCCTGATCCTCGTTGTCGCGGCACTCACCATCGACTGGTGGGCCCCGCATCTCTACTGACCCCGAAAGGACATCCGCATGAAGAAGATCCTTGCACTCGCCTTGTTCGGCCTGACCGCCATCGCGCCGGTCACGGTCATCCCTGTTGCCGCGCAGACCGTCGCCGCCGAGCAGACTGTCACGTTCGCGGTCGACAACATGACCTGCGCACTCTGCCCGATCACCGTGAAGCGCGCGATGGAGGGCGTAGAGGGCGTGCGCGCCGTCGAGATCGACTTCGAGGCGCGCACCGCCACGGTCGTCTTCGAGACCGCCGCGACGAGCGCCGACGCTATCGCAATCGCATCGACCAATGCAGGCTACCCGGCGCGCGTCTCGGGCTGACGGAATGACCGGGCAGACCGACCGCAAGCTGATCGCGACAGGGATCGTAGGCACCGTCATCGCGGCGCTCTGCTGCTTCACGCCGGTACTCGTGGTGCTTCTGGGCGCCGTGGGCCTGTCGGCCTGGCTGGGTTGGCTCGACTGCGTTCTGCTGCCCGCGCTCGCGTTTTTCGTCGCACTAACCGTGTGCGCGGTCTGGAGACGGCAGCGGCGACTGAACACTCGAACGGATGGATGACCTGATGAAAGACGATTACTGCGCGCCCAAGGGCGATTTCGACCTTGCCGTGATCGGCGCCGGATCGGCCGGCTTCTCGGCCGCCATCACCGCCGCGGAAGGAGGAAAGCGCGTCGCGCTCATCGGGCATGGCACCATCGGCGGCACCTGCGTGAACGTGGGTTGCGTACCCTCCAAGGCGATGATCCGCGCAGCCGAGGCTCTACACGGCGCGCAGGCGGCGTCGCGGTTTCCTGGCCTCGTCGGCGAAGCGAAGGTCGCCGACTGGAACGCTCTCGTTGCGGCCAAGGACGATCTGGTCGCGACGCTGCGCCAGAAGAAGTACGCGGATTTGCTGCCGGGCTACGACGGTGTAACCTATATCGAGGAGGGTCCGGCGCGGCTCATCCCCGGCGGGGTCGAGGTCGGCGGGCGCCGGATCACCGCACCCAAGGTCATCGTCGCCACCGGCGGCCGACCCGCCGTGCCCGACATCCCTGGGGTCCAGGAAGCACTATCGCTCGACAGCACGTCGCTGCTGGAGCTGGACCGGTTGCCCGAGACCCTGATCTTTCTCGGCGGCGGCTATATCGGCGTGGAACTCGCGCAGATGATGGCGCGGATGGGCACCCACGTCACCATCGTCTGCCGCTCGCGCCTGTTGCCGCGCACCGAGCCAGAGGTGGCGCAGGCGCTCACCGAGGTCTTGCGCGCTGAAAGTGTCACGGTTCTTGACGGCGCAACCTATCATGCCGCGCGGCGCGACGGGGACCGTGCGGTGCTGACCGTGACGGAGAATGGCGCGGAGCGCGAACTGACGGCCGACCACCTCGTCCTGACGACGGGACGCGCACCCAACACCGAGGGGCTGGGCCTCGCGGAGATGGGCGTCGAGACCGACGCACGCGGTGCGATCCGGGTTGGCGACGACATGCAGACCACGAAGCCCGGCATCTTTGCGGCGGGCGACGTGACCGACCGCGACCAGTTCGTCTACATGGCCGCCTATGGCGCCAAGCTCGCTTCCCGCAACGCCGTGCTGGGCGGGGCGGAGCGCTACGAGAACGTAGCGATGCCCTGGGTGGTGTTCACCGATCCGCAGGTCGTCGGCGTCGGACTGACTGAACGCCGGGCGCGCGCGGCGGGTCATGACGTCAAGACCAGCGTGCTGGCTCTCGACAACGTGCCTCGCGCGCTCGCCGCCCGCGACACGCGCGGGCTGATCAAGCTCGTCGCGGACCGGGCGAACGACCGCCTGCTGGGCGGCGTGATCATGGCGCCGGAGGGAGCCGACAGTGTCCAGACGCTCGTCCTGGCGCTCAAGTTCGGCATGACGACAAAGTCGCTCGGCGAGACGATCTTCCCTTACCTCACCACGGTCGAGGGCGTGAGGCTCGCTGCGCAGACCTTCGACAAGGATGTGGCCAAGCTGTCCTGCTGTGCGGGATGAGACCGATTTCCGGTATCGATATCGACCCCGGACGTTGGCACTGGTTCGTGAATGGACATTGGATGAACCCGGCAGTATATCATTGAGAATGCGTAATCTCGCCTCGCTCATTGCCTTCGTGTTTCTTGCGGTGTTCGCCGCGAGCACGATTGTTCACGCGGTGAGTGCGAACGCGATGGCGTTGGACATGGCGATGGCCGACGGAGGCGCGATGTCGATGCCCGACTGTCAAGGCTGCCCCGAAGACGGCGGCAGCGACGCGAACGCAAGTTGCGATCTGGTTTGCACGTCGCCTGCGTTCGCAGTCCTGAAGGCGGCGTGTGTATCGCAAGTCATGCCGCAGTTGCTGCGTCGGGACCGGCCTCTCGGCATGCTGCTCCCACGCGGGCTAAGAGCGCCTCCGGACCCTTTCCCTCCCCGAATCCTCATCTGATCCGACGGCCGGACGCCCGCAAGGGCGCGCTTGCGACCGTCTCCGCGTCTCTGCGCGTCTAACCGACGCCTCGAGACGCAATGCTCATGCGCCGTGCGCGCGCTCGACGGCATGCATCAGATGAGACAAACACATGAGATCGAAATTCACACCGGCGCTGTCGCGCCGAGGCTTTCTGGTGGGCAGTGCTGCGGCGGGCGCCGCGCTTTCCCTCCACCCCGCCCGGGCCGATAGCCTAGACGCATTCACTCTGCGCGCCGCGCCGGGTCGGGCGAGGCTGGTCCCCGAACCCTGGGGCGCGAGCGACGTCTGGTGCTATGGCGGCGCCGTGCCCGGCCCCGAGATCCGGGTGCGGCAGGGCGCGCGTCTTCGTATCGAGGTCGAGAACGCGTTGGCCGAGGAAACCACCGTGCACTGGCACGGGCTGCGGGTGCCCAACGGCATGGACGGTGTGCCGCATCTGACGCAGGCGCCCATCGCACCGGGCGAAGCTTTCGCCTACGCGTTCGACGCGGTCGATGCCGGGACGTTCTGGTATCATCCGCACCAGCGCAGCTTCGAGCAGGTGGGCCGCGGGCTCTACGGCGCGCTGATCGTCGAGGAAGAGACCCCGCCGCGCGCAGACCGCGAACTAGCCTGGGTGCTCGACGACTGGCGACTGACGCAGGACGCCGCCATCGCGGCCGATTTCGGCGGGTTCCACGACATGAGCCATGCCGGGCGGCTCGGCAATACGGTGACGATCAACGGTCGCATCCCCGACGCCGTGCCGGTGCGGACAGGCGAGCGGATCCGGTTGCGCCTGATCAACGCCGCCAATGCCCGCATCTTCGCTCTGGATTTCGGCGATCTCGCGCCGCAGGTGATCGCGCTCGACGGCCAACCGGTCACGCCGCACGCGACGCCCGGAGGGCGGGTGGTCCTCGGTCCGGCCATGCGCGCCGACCTGATGCTCGACGTGACCGTCGGGCCGGGCGAAACGATCTCCGTCATCGACCGGTTCTTCGCGCAGGACCCCTATGCTCTCGTCGATCTGGCCGTGGCGGAGACGCCGCTGCGCGACGCGCCGCCCGATTGGTCCATGGCGCTGGCCCCGAACCCGCTGTCCGAACCCGACCTCGCGCGCGCCCGGCGTCACGAGGTGACCTTCACCGGCGGCATGATGGGCGGGATGGTCGAACGCCAGATGGGCCTTTCCGGTGGAAGCGGCATTGGGGGCATGATGGGCGGCGGCATGATGAACCGGATGCACGATGGCGGCATCTGGTTCGTCAATGGCGTGGCGGCTGAAGGTCATATCCTCGACCCGATGCTGACGCTGGCGCGCGATGCGTCCCACGTCATCGCCATGACCAACGCCACAGCTTTTCACCATCCGATCCATCTGCACGGCCATTCCTTCCGTGTGATCAGCCGCAACGGGACGCCAACGCCCCATCGAGAATGGCAGGACACGGTGCTGATGGCTCCGCGCGAACGTGTCGAGATCGCCTTCGTCGCCGACAATCCGGGCGACTGGATGTTCCACTGCCACATCCTCGAGCACCAAGCGAGCGGGATGATGGGCGTGATCCGTGTGGCCTGAGGGGAAAGCGATGATGAACGTGCACTCAGTGACCGGATCGCCGCTCGGACGGCGCCACGTGCTCGCCATGCTGGGCGGTGTGGCCCTTTCCGGGCTGTCTCCAGCGCGGTGGGCGCAGGCTGGGGGCGCTGCAGCCTCCACACTGGCCTTCGACGGCGATGCGCTCGTCGTCGCGGGCGCGCAGGTGTGGCGGCACGACCTGTCGGGCGGCGTCTCTGCGACCTTGGCCACGCCACGCGCCCATATCCGGGCGCTCGCCAGTCACCCCGCGCGGGCCGGGCGGCTGTTCGCGGCGTTGGACGGCGGCGGGCTCGACCGGTCCGACGATGGCGGCGGGACATGGCGCGCTGCATCGGGAGGCCTGCCGCAGGCGCAGGTAGCTGCGCTCGCCATCGCGGCGGGCACCCCGGACACGCTCTATGCCGCCGTGGCGGGCGACGGGCTATGGCGCAGTGAAGATGCAGGGGAATACTGGTCCTTCGTGATGGACCGCCCCTGGATCGCTGAGGCCGAGCGCGAGGTGCTGACGCTCGCCTCTGTCAATCTCGCCTCAGGCATGGGCGGCATCTGGATCTACGCCGGCACCGAGCGCGGCCTGACCCGCGTGCCCGACTGCTTCTGCCGCTGGCAGGACATGGTGGCGGGCGACGCAATGGATGCGCTGGTCGCGGGCGCGCCGCCCGCGCCCGAGGCCCCGCTGCCCGAGGGCGAGCCCGTGCTGGCCCTCGCCTCGGCAATGGCTGCCCCGGAACGACTTGTCGCCGCGCTGCCCTCGGGCCTTTGGGCGTCCGCCGATGGCGGGGTGACCTGGTCGCGGAGATCGGGCCACGTCGCGACCGCGCTCGCCGTTCACCCGACAGAGCCATCCCGGATCGCCGCCGCCACCTCGGACGGCGTGATCCTCAGCCATGACGGCGGGGCCTCGTGGGCCGCGCTCCCCACCACATGAAAGGACATCACATGAAACGTCTCGCCCTGGCCGGTTTCCTGGCCCTCGCCACCCCGGCGCTCGCCGCCGAGCCGGTCACCATCTGGCGCAGCCCCGGCTGCGGCTGCTGCGACGCCTACGCGGAATACCTGCGGGCCGAAGGCTTCGAGGTCACCGTGATCGACGATCATGACTTCGTCGACCGCTCCGTCGCCGCGGGCGTGCCCGAGCAGGGTGTGGGCTGCCATCTCGCCATGATCGACGGCTATCTCGTCAGCGGCCTCGTTCCCGTCGAGATCATCGAGCGTCTGCTCGAGGAACGCCCCGACATCACCGGCATCACGCTGCCGGGCATGCCCGCCAACGCCCCCGGCATGGCGCCCGCGAAAACGGGCACCCTGCGCACCTATGCCTTTGGGCCCAACGGAGTGGAGGTCTACGCCGATGAATGACACCGCAATCAACCCGTCGACGACCCTGGGCGCCGCCATCGCGGGCGCCGTCCGGGCGCTGTTCACGGTGCCCGGCCTCGTCACCATGGCTCTGGCGGGCGCCTGCGCCACCGTCGCCTTCGACTTCTTCGGCCAGAGCCTCAGCCCGATGCTGGGCTTCGCCAATCTTGCGCCGGTTCCGCTCGCCAACAACGTGATCCAGACGCTGTTCGGCGCACCCTATCGGCCGGGGGCGGAATTCCTGCACTACTTCGCGGGGATGGTCGCCTATCCGCTGGGCTGGATGGTGCTCGCGCGGCCCATCGCGCGCACGCTCGCGCCGGGGCTTGGCTGGGCGGTCCCCGCCGTCCTCTACGGCGTCCTGCTCTGGATCTTTGCGCTCTACGTCGTGGCGCATCTCGTCGCCGGCAATCCCGCCTTCCTCGGCTTCACCGGCATCACCTGGGTCGCGCTCGTCGGCCATGTCCTTTTCGCGCTTGTCGCCGCGTGGGTGGTGGCCTGGCGCGACAGTACCGGGGCGGCAGGCTGATGGGCGACTGCATGAGCCAGATGATGGGCGGGCCGATGATGGGCATGATGCTGGGCGGCGGACTTGTCCTGCTGCTGCTGATCGCAGTGCTGATTCTCGCGGTGGCGGCGCTGATCAAGTATCTGCGGAGGCCCGCATGAAGCGCCGGGGCTCCTTCACAGCAGCCGCTTTTGTGGCGGCGATCGGTGCGGCAGGCTGGATCGCGGCGGCTCAACAAGCGCCGGACGCCGAGAGCCTGACCTTCCTCGGCGAGCCGGTCACCGCGGCGCAGCTTGCGCTTGGGCAGGAGGTCTACGCCGCCAAATGCGCCTCCTGCCACGGGGCGAACCTGGAAGGCCAGCCCGACTGGCGCAGGCGAAACGAGAACGGCCGGATGCCTGCGCCGCCGCACGATGCGAGCGGCCATACCTGGCACCATGCCGACCGCCCGTTGTTCACGATCACCAGGCTCGGTGTGAGCGCGATCGTGCCCGGCTACGAGAGCGACATGCCCGCCTTCGAGGGCATCCTGTCCGATGACGAGATCGCCGCGGTTCTGGCCTTCATCAAGAGCACCTGGCCTGAGCGCGAGCGCGGATTCCAGGCCGAAGTGACGGCGAATGACGAGGGCGGCTCATGAACGACGAGGCCCGTCATGTCGCTCGCCCCGTCGCTGGACGGCTGATAGCGATGGCCCCCCTCGGGATCGCGGCGCTGCTCGGCGCGGCCTTCTACTGGGGGCTCTGGAACAAGGACGACCGGCTGCCCTCGACGCTGATCGGTCGATCCGTGCCGGAATTCGCCCTGCCGCCGATCGAAGGGCGCGACGACGGTCTTTCGTCGGATGACCTGCGCGGCGTGGTTTCCATCGTGAACGTCTGGGCCTCCTGGTGCGTGCCCTGCCGT
This sequence comes from Pikeienuella sp., assembly GCF_046290545.1. Lineage (NCBI taxonomy): Bacteria > Pseudomonadati > Pseudomonadota > Alphaproteobacteria > Rhodobacterales > Paracoccaceae > Pikeienuella > Pikeienuella sp. The sequence continues at coordinate 17,099 of NZ_JBKAGV010000014.1, forward strand.
GTGGAGATGCCCCTGCTGGTCGAACTGGCCGAGACCGGGACGGTTCCGATCCACGGGATCAACTACAAGGACGCTCCCGACGCGGCGCTCGGGTTTCTCGCCGAACTCGGCGACCCCTATACCCGGATCGGGGCCGACCGGAACGGACGCGCCTCCATCGATTGGGGCGTGTACGGCTTGCCCGAGACCTTTGTGATCGATGCCTCGGGACGGATAGCCTACAAACATGTCGGGCCGTTCGACCGCCGCGTGCTCGAGGAAGAGATCCTGCCCGTCGTCCGCCGGTTACAGGCGGAGGACGGATCATGAGGCGGCGCGACCTGCTGGCCGGTGCGCTGGCGCTTGCCGCCACACCCGCTGCCGCACGACCCTTGATGCGGCTACACGAGACCCCGCGCGAGATGCTCTCGCCGCCCTTCGTTGATGGCGACGGGCGGGACCTGACGCTGGCGGATTTCCGGGGCCGCGTGGTGTTGCTCAACGTGTGGGCCACCTGGTGTGCGCCATGCCGCGAGGAGATGCCGACGCTCGACCGTCTGCAGGCGCAGCTTGGCGGTGACGATTTCCACGTCCTGCCCCTCTCTATCGACCGTGCGGGGCTGGGGCCGGTGCGGCGCTTCTATGACGAGATCGGCATCCGACATCTGGGCCAGTACCTCGCCGAGGATATCCGCGCGATGCTCGCCTTCGCCGTCATCGGACTGCCCACGACCCTGCTGATCGACCGGCAGGGGCGCGAACGCGGCCGCCTGACGGGCCCCGCCGAATGGGACAGCGCGGCGGCGATCGCACAATTCCAGACCATCATCGCCGAAAGGAACAGATGACCATGCCTGACACATCCTTTGACCAAGGCGCCACCCGACCCGGGGGCTTCTCCATTCCCTTCGGACGCCGCGGCCTCATCCTCGGCGCTATGGCGCTGATCGGCGCGGGGCTGTGGCTCAACTGGGGCTGGGTGGCCGCGATCGGCGCTGCCCCCCTGATCCTCGCCGTCGCCCCCTGCGCCGTCATGTGCGGGCTGGGGCTCTGCATGATGGGCGGCTCGAAATCCTGTGCCGCCCCGACACGTTCGGACGCCGGTCCGGAAACCGCGAGGGACTGATCCTCGCCCCACCACCAGAAGGAGCAATCCGATGAAGACGATGCAGACATACGCGATGGCCGCCGTTCTGAGCCTCGGCCTCGCCACATCCGCCGCCCTGGCGCAGGGCGACTCCCCGGCCATGCCCGAGGGACAGATGCAGGGCATGATGGGCGGCGACATGCAGGGCATGATGGGCATGATGCAGATGATGCAGGCCATGGGTCCGATGATGGCCGCCTGCACCGAGATGATGCAGCAGATGGCGCATCATCAGCCCGGCCATCCCGACGCTGCGACGCCTCCTGCCGGGCAGGACGCAACGCCCGCGCCTCAGGGCGGCTGACATCGAAACGCCCGGGCCGCACCCGCCGCCCGGGCGGCTACCCCGAAGGACCCGATCCAATGAACTCCCCTTCCAACTCCGATGGCTTGCGACGCATTCGGCGCCTGCTCTGGGCGGCCGTTGCCGGATCCGCCCTGGCTTTCGGCGGCGCCGTTCTCTGGCGCGCCTTCACCCCACCCGACCTGCCCGCGCCCCGTGTGACCGGCGAGGCCGCGATCGTCAACGCCTATACCCTGACCGATCATACCGGCCAGACGGTGACGGCGGACAGCTTCGACGGCCAGTGGCAGCTGGTGTTCTTCGGTTTCACCCATTGCCCGGATATCTGCCCGACAACGCTGGCATACTTGGCGCAATCGATGGATGCGCTCGGCCCCGACGCCGCGCAGGTGACGCCGATCTTCATCACGGTGGATCCGGCTCGCGACACGCCGGATGTCATGACCGCCTATGTCGAGGCCTTCCATCCCCGCTTGGTCGGCCTAACCGGGACCGAGGCGCAAGTCGACGAGGCGGTGGCGAATTTCCGCGCCTATGCCGAACGCCTAGAAGATGAAACCGACGCGGACGGCTATATGGTGAGCCATTCCGGCATCATCTATCTGATGCGCCCCAACGGCGCTTTCGAGGCGGCCTTTCGGGAATATGACCAGACCGTGCACCAGTTCGCAGCGACACTGTCCTGGCTGATCGAGAAGGGGTAAGCCATGCGCCTGCTATCGTTCCTGTTCTGCGGCCTTGCGCTGCTTTCGACCGAGGTCACGGCAGATGTTTCAGTCAGCGACCCCTGGGCGCGGTCCAGCATTCTCGCTTCCCGCCCGGGGGCGGCCTACCTCACTCTGCGCAGCGATGCGGACGACCGACTGCTGTCCGCGACGACGCCGGTTGCGGATCACGTGATGATCCACGCCTCCGAGACAGATGCGGATTCGGTCACGCGCATGATCCATCTCGACGCGCTCGATCTGGGGGCGGGACAGACGGTTCGGTTTTCTCCCGGCGGGATGCATCTGATGTTGATGGGGCTCGCGGGCAGGCTCGACGAAAGCGCCTCGTTTCCGCTGACCCTGACCTTCGAGCGCGCGGGAGCGATCACCGTTGAAGTCCCCGTGCTCGGCGTGGCGGCGACCGGGCCGGAGGGGGAGCCATGAGGCTGCCTGCGCTCCTTGCCCTGCTGCTCCTCGCGGGCGCCGCACCGGCCGCCGCGCACCATCCCGGCGACCGTCTCGACGAGGTGATGGCGGCGAAGGAACCTGCCTTCGAGCCCACGGACTCACGCCGCATGCCGCCGCTGGCGCTCACCGGGGCGGATGGCGCCAGCCAGGATCTGTCAGGGCTTGCCGACCGGATCGTCGTGCTCAGCTTCCGGCCCGATGGGTGCGGCGCGCCCTGTACGGATCAGCAGACGCTTCTGCAGGAGGTTCGCGATGCGGTGAACGTCACGCCGATGCGCGAGATGGACCAGTTCCTGGCCGTTGGCGGTGACGCAGCGCCCGATCCTGACGGGGAGGCCGGGAACTGGCGGTCAGTCATGCCCTCTGACGAAACGGTGGAGGCAGCCGCCGCGGCCTTCGCGGCGCTCTCCGCTCGCGGGGCGGATGCTCCCATGGTCCATGTCATCGACCGGGGCGGGCGTCATGCCGGCATTTTCCATGGAGCAGCGTTCGGGCGCATCAACCTGGTGCTCTACATCAACGGTCTGACCAACGCGCCGCCGCCCGAACCCGGACTGCTGGACCGACTGTTCGGGGCGTTCCGATGACAGCGGGGCTGGAGACCGGCGCGGCGCCGGGACGGGACTGGCTCGATGCGCTGCGTCGCTACTTCGTCTTCGCCGCCATTGCGCACCTGGCCTGGGAATTCGCGCACCTGCCGCTCTACACGATCTGGCTCACCGGGACCCCGGGCGAACTCGTCTTTGCGGCGGTCCACTGCACGGGCGGCGACATACTGATCACGCTCAGCACGATCATGCTGTCGCTCTGCGTGTTCGGCAGCGCGTATTGGCCGCGCATTCGCGGGCGCCGCGTGCTTGGGGGCGCGGTGATCTCCGGCGTCGCCTACACGATCTTCAGCGAGTGGCTGAACATCGAGCTGCGCGAGGCCTGGGCCTATCGCGAGATGATGCCGGTGATCCCGGTGATCGACGCCGGGCTGAGCCCGACCCTGCAATGGATCGTCATCCCGGTCGTCGGCTACTGCTGGGCCACCGGTGCCCGGCCGTGGCGGCGCGAACCTGTGGAGGTCGCGCATGGCTGACCTGTCGCTTCTCGGGATGACTGCGGCTCTGCTGGCTGGGGCGATCTCCTTCGCATCGCCCTGCGTCCTGCCGCTGGTGCCGGGCTATGTGTCCTACATCGCCGGAAGGACGGCGACAGGCGGCGTGGCGTCCGGCCGGGCACAGACGCTTTGGCTCAGCTTCTGCTTCGTCCTCGGCTTCTCGACCATATTCATGATCCTCGGCGCGTCCGCGACGGCCCTCGGACAAGCGCTGCTGCAGTGGCGCTACGAACTCAATCTCGTCGGCGGCGGCATCGTGATCCTGTTTGGGCTCTTCATGATCGGTGCGGCGCGGATCGGCGCCATGCAGCGGGATCTGCGCTTCCATCTCGACATTCCCGGCGGCAGGCCCGCCGCGTCCTACGTACTGGGGCTCGCCTTCGGTTTCGGCTGGACGCCGTGTATCGGCCCCATACTTGGCGCGATCCTGACCGCCAGCGCGGCGAGCGCAACGGTCGGCCAGGGCGTCGCGCTGCTCGCGATCTACTCCGCCGGTCTGGGCGTGCCGTTCCTGATCGTGGCGGGTTTCACCGACAGGCTCGCCGGCCGATTGCGGGGCGTGGGGCGGATCGGGCGCCGGCTGCACCAGGGCGCGGGCGCAGTCATGGTTCTGATGGGAGTGGCGATGATGACAGGCCAACTCAGCGCAATGTCCTACTGGCTTCTGGACGCCTTTCCCGCTCTGGGACGCATCGGATGACCGAGGCCAAGGATGGCGTGCCCGATGCACCGCAACGGGCCGTTGCAAGAAGCGGCCGGCGCGACCTGCTAGTCCTTCTCGCAGCGGGGGTCGGAGCGGTCGCGTTCTTCCGCGGCGCTTCCTGGCTGATCAACCGGGCGACGGACGATCTCGGCTTCATTCCGGTGGACGATCCGCCCGGATTTCGGCGCTTGAGCCTTGTCGGCTCGACAACCGGCGCAATCGATCCCTTCGCCGGGGTCGGTGCGTCCGTTGAGGTTGCCGAGACGGACGACATCATCCCCGAGGTGGATTTCTGCAGCGCTCTTTTCGGCCGGCCAAAGTTCCAGCCCGGAGTCGCGCCCGTCGCATTCTTCTCCGACTACAATTGTCCCAATTGTGAACTTCTTGCAGAGGACCTGAATGCGCTGGAGGCCGAGGCCCGCGGTGGCGTGCACCTCCGCCGCCACGAATGGCCGATCCTCGGCGCGGCGTCGGAAACCTCGGCGCGCGCGGCGATCGCAGCGGGACGGCAGGGAGCGCAGACCGAATTCAACCGCCGACTGCAGCGCACGAGCTTCGCGCCGAGCGAGGCCTACCTGCGGGACGTGGCGCAATCCGCAGGGATCGACGCGGATCGACTGCTTGCGGATATGGCGAGCGACGCCACGACGCGCGAGCTCCGCACGAGCGCAGCCCTCGTCCGACGCTTTGCATTTCCGGGAACGCCGGCACTGGTTGTCGGTCGCACCATTGTGGTCGGCACAATCCGGACGGCGACGCTGGAAGCACTGGTCAGAGCGGAGCAATCCGCAGGCCCCCCGCCGGGGTGTCGGTAGACCGGCAAGCGCGACGAACATGACAAAGAGTGCTCGACGCTAGTTGACCGGCAATATATTGATGTCAATTACTTATTGTAGACATGGATCGATGCCGCTCTCTCCTGACGGCACCGAGATGTGCCGAACTCTTGGTGTCGAAGTTCAAGCTGAAGGAGAGGGTTTCCATGGGAGAAGTTGCCATCATCGGCATTGATCTGGCAAAGATCGTATTCTAGGTTTACGACGCAGCGGGCGGGACTTTCAGCCCGGCGGAGATCGCCGCATGGGCGGCGGCGCAATAATCGCATTCATTCGCCCGGCGACGGCGAGCGTGATCGCGCGTCGAATCCGCCGCCCGCCAGCGTCTCGCTCAGGTCGAGCGTGGCGGCGAGAACCTTCGGCTGGTTGGCGGCGACGCGGTAGAGATTCGGAACCATGCCGACCTTGCCCTTGATGGCGGCGAAGAGCGCGGCGGCCTCGGGAGTGTCGGCGGCGTCGGAGACCTGGGTGATGCGAGCCATGAGAAGAGTCCTTTCGATGAGAGGGGTCAGGCCGAAACCGGCTCGGTTTCGGGTTTGGAGAGTCCGATGACCGTGACGACGGCGGCGCCGTTCAGCCAGTAGTAGGCGGCGTCGAGTCCTTCGAAGCCGAGCGCGAAGGGAAGGATCAGAAACAAGACGCCGACGGCGAGATCGACGGCGAGGTGCAGCCTGTAGGGCAGCACGCGCACCACCCCGAGATGATGGTCGGTGAAGACGGTCAGCGCGAAGGCGGCGAGGCCGATGACGGGCGAGATCGTCAGGGCGAGGGGGTTGGACGAACCAAGCCCGAGCAGGAACGGGAGAGCGACGAGCGCGAGCGCGACCGGATAGTCGAGCCAGGCATGGATGGTCTTGGTGACGAAGCGCATGGCGCAAGGTCCTTTCGATTGAGGAGGCGAGCGGCGGCTGTTGACGCCGACCTCCCCGATTTAGGGACTGGCCTGAGGACGATGAATTTCAGATGGTCCGGGAAACCACGCAGATCGTCCGATCCCTCGGACGATACATCACGCCGCCTCTTGCTCCCCGTAGCCTGAGCGGCGGAAGGCTGCGGGCGAGACGCCGATCTCCTTCTTGAAGACGCGGCTGAACGCCGATTCCGACGCATAGCCCGAAAGCTCCGCCGCCTCGGCGACCGAGAGCCCCCGCGCGACAAGCGCCTCGCGCGCGATCTGCATCCGCCAGGACGTGACATAGGCCATCGGCGTCACGCCCAGCCGCGCCGAGAAGCGCTCGGCGAATCCGGTGCGCGAGAGCCCCGCCTCGCGCGCGAGGCGCGCCACCGTCCAGTCCGTCGTCGGCGACCGGTGAAAGGCCGTGAGCGCGCGGGCAAGATGGGGGTCGGCGAAGCCCGCGACGCCGCTTTCGGACTCTCGGGCGGTCTCGATATGCGCGCGGATCGCCTGGGCGAAGATCGCCTCGGACATCTTGAGCGCGATCAGGTCCCCGCCGAGGCGCGCGCCGCCGGCCTCCGCCCCGATGACCTTGAGCGTCGCCTCGAGCCAGGGCCCCGCCTCCTCGCCATAGCCGCGAAGATGGATGAAGGGCGGCAGGCGGTCGAACAGGAGGTGCCGCGAGCCCTCGGCCAGCGCGAAATGTCCGCAGATGAGCTGCGTGTCGCGCAGGCTTTCGTCTCCGCCCCAGACGAGCGTTCCGTGCCCCGGAAAGCCCGAACGGGAGAGCACGTCGTCGAGCGGCAGCGCGGCGTCCGGCCCGGTATGGCGGCAGGAGAGGACATGAGCGGCCCCGTGCGGGATCACGATCAGGTCGCCCTGCGCCAGGCGAACGGGCTCCGGCTCGCCCTCGACCCGGACAAGCGCCTCGCCCCGATGGGCGAAATGGAACCGCGCAACGTCCCGAAAGGCGGGCACACGCACGCCCCATGGCTCCGTGAAGCTCGTGCGGAAATAGAGCGTTCCGCGGAGGGAGAGGCGGGTGAGAATGTCGCTGAGCAGGTCCAACATGCCGCCACTATGCTCACGAAACTCGGCGGTCGTCCAGCAACACGGACGATTGGGCAGGAAACGCGGACTTCCCGGCATTAACAGGCCGGGTGCTTCAGGGCAAACGGGGCGGGCGTTCGAGGCGGCCGAGCCCGGGACCAGAAGGCCCGGCGGCGCCCTCGGATGCGGAACGGGCCGGCGACGGCTCCCAAACCCTGTCGAAAGGACGATCCAGATGTCTCGGAACCTCACCTTCACCGCCGCCGCCCTGACGGCGCTTCTCGCCTTCGGGCCGGCCATGGCCGCCGACGAGGTCAACGTTGCGCCCGGCCTCACCGCCGCCGGCGCGCCGCTCGCGCTGCACGGCTCCGACCCGGTCGCGCTGCTCGACCAGGGCCGGAACGTCGAGGGCGTCGCGGCCCAGACTGTGGTGCAGGACGGCGTGTCCTACTATTTCGCGTCCGAAGCGAACCGGATGGCGTTCGAGGCGAACCCCGCCCGCTACAAAGTGCAGAACGGCGGCTTCTGCACCTTCGGCGTGTCGGTGGGCAAGAAGTTCGACGGCGACCCGAACTTCGCCGCCGTCGTCGACGACAAGCTCTATGTCTTCCTCAACGAGGAGATCTATCACGCCTTCCGGAAGGACGAGGCCGGCACGATCGCCAAGGCCGCCGAGACCTGGAAGACGATCGAGCACAAGGCGGCGAAGGACCTTTGACGCCATCGACGCGTGGAGCCGGCCCGCGCGGCGATCCGCGCGGGCCGGTTCCGACCCGGAAGCGAAGGAGCTCAAGCCATGGAAGACGCGATCACCCTCGTGAGCCATGCGCTCTGCCCCTATGTCCAGCGCATCGCCATCGCGCTTGCCGAAAAGGGCGTGGCGTGCGACCGAATCGCAGTGGATCTGGCGAACAAGCCGGGCTGGTTCCTGGCGCTCTCGCCGCTCGGGCGGACGCCGGTCCTGAAGGTCGGCGAGGCGGCGCTGTTCGAATCCGCGACGATCCTCGAATTCCTCGAGGACACGTCTCCTCATCCGCTCCACCCTTCCGATCCGGTCGAGCGCGCCCGGCATCGGGCCTGGATCGGATTCGGTTCCGAATGTCTGAACGACATCGCCGGGTTCTACGCCGCGCCGGACGCCGCGGCGCTGGACGCGAAGGCGTCGGCGCTTCACGCCCGCTTCGGCATCGTGGAAAACCAGTTAGGCGCCGGCCCCTGGTTCGCCGGGAGCCGGTTCAGCCTGGTCGATGCGGTCTTCGCGCCGGTGTTCCGCTACTTCGACACCTTCGATCGGCTCGGCGACTTCGGCGACTTCGGCGTCTTTCGCGGTCTCGAACAGGTCAAGTTCTGGCGCCGGTCGCTCGCGACCCGTCCGTCGGTCCGCGCAGCCGACACAGACGATTACAACGACTTACTCGCGGCGTTCCTCCGCCGCCGGGGCGGCGCGCTCTCCCGGATGATGGCGCCCGACAGGATCGCTCCGAGAGGCGCCGCGTGACCGAGGCCGCTCCTGTCCTCCGCTTCGCGCGGCTGACCGAGGTTCCGCTTGTGGAGCTTGCGGCGCACATGTCGGACCCGCGCATGCGCGCGCACATGCCGCTGCTGACCGGCCCCTGGGGCGAGGCCGAAGCCCGAGCCTTCGTCGACGCCAAGGAAGCATGCTGGGCGCGGGACGGTCTCGGTCACTGGGCTTTCCTCGTCGATGGCCGCTATGTCGGTTGGGGCGGGTTTCAGAAGGAAGGCGAGGACTGGGACTTCGGCCTTGTCCTGCGCCCACAGGACTTTGGCCTCGGCCTTTGCATCACACGCGCGGCGCTCGACTTCGCTCGTGGCGACAGCCGAGTTCCGTACGTGACCTTCCTGCTTCCGCCTTCGCGCCGCAGCCTCGGCGCCTTGCGCCGGATGGGCGCCGAGGCTGTAGCTCGCCAGGATCATGCCGGAGCGGTTTTCCTCAAGTACCGTCTCGATACCCCGACGACCGCCATCGCGCGGGTCCGGCCCAAGCTATCCGACCTCCCATGGCGATGATCGATCATCCGAGCCTCCGGGGCGCCGATGTCCCGGCCGCGCGCGCACTCTAAGATCGTGTCGTAGACGTCGTCGGCACACTCTGCCTTGAAGCGGGGAGTACGTCGCCACCATAGGCGGCGAACCGCCGCGGTGGCGCGGTGAATGTCGACCTCCATGGCGAAGGGGGCAGCGCGTCGATCTCTTACGGGTACGGCCGCGCCGTCACCGGCTCGGAGGGCGAGTTGACCGCCGCCTTCGACGGCGAGCACGGCTAGTTCTGGCGCAATCGCACCAGTGCGCCGGTGACGGTTACGCTGCACGCCGCGGCGAATATGCAGAAGTGAAGCGCTACTGACCTCGCGCGTCGGGCGGCGCCCAGGCGCCGTCCGCATCCCCGCCGGTCAGCTCCTCGAGAATCGGACAGTCCGGCCGGTCATCGCCGGCGCAGCGCGCGGACAGATGCTCGAGCGTCGTCGTCATGGCCTCGAGCGCCGCGATCTTCCGGCGGAACTCCGCCGCCCGTTCGGCGGCGAGGCGCTTCACGTCAGCGCTCTTCCTCGACCGGTCGCGCCAGAGGGCGAGGAGCTCGGCGATCTCCGTGACGGGGAAACCGAGGTCGCGGGCGCGGCGGATGAAGCGAAGCTCGTGCGCATCCCGCTCGCCATAGGTGCGGTAGCCGGCGGCTGTGCGGGCGGCGGGGCGGATGAGCCCCGTCTCCTCGTAGTAGCGGATCATCTTCGCCGAGACGCCGGAGGCGCGGGCGGCTTCCCCGATGTTCATGGCCGACCTCCTCCGAGCGGCGCCGCGAAGCGGCGGAGCCGCAGCGCGTTGCCGACGACGAAGACGGAGGAGAGCGCCATCGCGCCCGCCGCAAGCTGCGGCGAGAGGGAGAGGCCGAAGCCGGGCTGAAGCGCCCCGGCGGCGACCGGGATCAGCGCGGCGTTGTAGGCGAAGGCCCAGAAGAGGTTCTGCCGGATGTTGCGGATCGTCGCGCGGCTGAGCGCGATCGCGTTCGGCGCGCCCGAGAGGGAGCCCGACATCAGCACCACGTCCGCCGCTTCGGCCGCCACGTCCGTCCCGCCGCCGACGGCGAGGCCGACATCGGCCTCCGCCAGCGCGGGCGCGTCGTTGATCCCGTCGCCGATGAAGGCGACGCGGCCCTCGACCTTCAGCCGCTTCACCGCATCGACCTTGCCCGCCGGCAGCACTTCCGCGACCACCTCGTCGATCCCGAGCCGCTTCCCGACCGCCTCCGCCGTCCGCCGGTTGTCGCCCGTCACCATCACGACGCGGAGTCCGAGCCGGTGGAGCGCGTCGATCGCCGCCGGGGTCGCCGCCTTGATCGGGTCCGAAACGGCGAGGATCGCGGCGAGCCGGCCGTCGATCGCCGCGTAGAGCGGCGTCTTGCCCTCGCCGCCAAGCCTCTCCGCGCTTTGCGCGAAGGGCGCGACGTCCATGCCGAGCGAGGCCATGAACCGGTCCGCGCCGACCTCGATGCGCCGGCCGTCGACTTCGGCCCGCGCGCCCATGCCGGTCACCGTCTCGAACCACGCCGCGGCGCCGACCGCGAGGCCCTCCGCTTCTGCGGCCCCGACGATCGCGCGGGCGACCGGATGCTCCGACTTCGCCTCCACCGCCGCGGCCAGCGCCAGAACTTCCGCGCGAACGAAGCCCTCCGCCGGCTCCAGATCGGTCAACGCGGGCCGCCCTTCGGTCAGAGTGCCGGTCTTGTCGAGCGCGACGATCTTCGTGTCGCGGAGCAGCTGAAGCGCCTCGCCGCGGCGGAAGAGCACGCCGATCTCCGCGCCCCGGCCGGTCCCGACCATGATCGAGACGGGCGTCGCGAGCCCCATCGCGCAGGGGCAGGCGATGATGAGGACCGCGACCGCGCTGACCAGCGCATGGACCAGCGCCGGTTCCGGGCCGAAGGCCAGCCAGAGGCCGAAGGTGACGACCGCGACCGCGATCACCACCGGCACGAACCACATAGTGATCCGGTCCACCATCGCCTGTATCGGCAGCTTGGCTCCCTGCGCCGCTTCCACCATGCGAACGATTTGGGCCAGCATCGTGTCGGCCCCGACCGCCGCCGCGCGGAAGGCGAAGGCTCCCGCTCCGTTGACCGTGCCGCCGGTCACGGGCGCGCCGGGGCCTTTCCCGACCGGGACGGGCTCGCCGGTGAGCATCGACTCGTCCACGAAGCTCGCGCCCTCGACGATTTCACCGTCGACCGGCACGCGCTCGCCGGGGCGCATCTCCACCAGATCGCCCTTCCGGACGGACTCGAGCGGAACCTCGACCGTCCGCCCATCCCGCCGCACGCGGGCCGTCGCCGGGCGGAGACCGATCAGCTTGCGGATCGCCTCAGAGGTCCGGCCCCGCGCCTTCGCCTCCAGCCAGCGGCCCATCAGGATCAACGTGACGATGACGGCGGCCGCCTCGAAATAGACATGGCGCGCGCCTTCCGGCAGAAGCTCCGCCAGGAAGGTCGCCACGGTCGAATAAAGGAACGCAGCCCCGGCGCCGAGCGCGACGAGGCTGTTCATGTCCGGCGCGCCCTTCGCGAGGGCGGGAAGCCCCAGCGCGAAGAACCGCCGGCCCGGCCCGGCGAGAACGAGGGTCGCGAGCCCGAACTGGACCGCCCAGTTCTGCGTCTGCCCGATCGTCGTCGCGATCCAGTGATGCACCGCCGGAATGAGGTGCGCGCCCATCTCGAGCGCGAAGAGCGGCAGGGTCAGGATCGCGGCGAGCGCAAAGTCTCGCCGGAGTTCGGACGCCTCCGCCTCCTTCCGCGCCTCGACGCCGCTATCGCCAGCATGGTCCTTCCCGAGAAGGCGCGCGTCATAGCCCGCCGCGGCGATTGTGGCGACGAGCGCGGCCGGATCGGCCGAGCCTTCCACGTCCGCCCGTTCGGTTGCGAGATTGACCCGCGCGGCCGTCACGCCCGGAACCGCGGCGAGCGCACGCTCCACCCGCCCGACGCAGGAGGCGCAGGTCATTCCCTCAATCGAGAGCGCGACTGGCTCCGAGGGAACGGAATAGCCCGCTTGCTCCACCACCGCGACAAGCGCCGCGCGCGAAGCCGTAGCCGTGACGCGGACATCGGCGCGCTCGGCCGCGAGGTTGACGGCGGCCTCCACCACGCCCGGCGCGGCCTTCAGCGCGCGCTCCACGCGGCCGACGCAGGAGGCGCAGGTCATCCCCTCGATGGGGAACGAGATGGTTTCGAATGCGCCGGTTCTGGCGGGGGCGTTCATGGCGGGTTCCTTCACGATCTCATGTTCGCTCTTCAACCTGGGGTCTCCCATCATTGGAAGGTCAATGCCCCGGGCGAAGATTCTTTGATGCTTGACCTTGCCATGGTGGGAAGCCCCATCTGGCGAGATGGAACGACGTCACAGGAGGTCTCCATGAGGTTTCAGATCGAAGCGATGCATTGCGGCGGCTGCGCCCGCGGGGTGACGGCGGCGATCCGCAGCGTCGACCCTGCGGCCTCCGTCGAAGCCGATCCTCCGAACAGGATCGTCGAGGTGACGACCAGCCGGCCGCGTGCGGACCTCGTCGCAGCCTTGGAGCGCGCAGGCTTTCCCCCCGCGCCCGAGGCCTGACTCCGGATCTCGGCCGGTCAGGTGTGACGCGCGAAGATCTCCCATCGGCCCGATGCGTCGAAGGCGATGGTGTCGAAGGGCTCGCGCGCGTCGCCCATCTCCATTCCCGGCGAGCCGACCGGCATGCCGGGCACGGCGAGACCGATCAACTTGGGGCGAAGGGCGAGCAGACGCTTGACGTCGTCGGCGGGGACATGACCCTCGACGACATAGCCCCCGATTTCGCCGGTATGGCAGGATGTGAGCTCGGGCGGCACGCCGGCGTGGATCTTCACCGCGTCGAGGCTCGCCTGGTCCATGTCCCGCAACTCGACGTCGAATCCCGCCGCCCGCATGTGCGCCGCCCAGGCGCCGCAGCAGCCGCAGGTTGGGGATTTCGACACGACGAGCCGCGGAGCGGAGGTCGCGAGGGCGCCCGACGCGGAAGCGGCAAGCGCCGCGGCGGGCATGAGGCCCAGGACAAAGCTTCGTCTCAGCATCGTCAGTCTCCTTGTCTCGCCGCTCTCAGCGGACTTCGTCTTCGGTGCGCGCCGCCTGGAACGCCCGCATCTCGGGCGACCAGGATGCGCGGATGAACGCGAGCACGTCGCGGATCTCTGCGTCGGAGAGGATGTCTCCGAAGGCAGGCATTCCGCTCACGACGCCACCCACATCCATGCGCCGGAGCGTTTCGGCGCCGCCGAGCCGCACATAGTCGAAAAGCAGCCGGTCGCCATGATGCCATGTGTGGCCGCTATCGTCATGCGGCGGGGCGCGGAGCGAGCCGTCGGGGTTCGGATTCCGCCACTCTGCTTCGCCTTCTAGCCCGGCGCCGTGACAGGACGCGCAGTGCTCGGCGTAGAGCGACGCGCCTCGAGTCACGTCGGGCGCGGCGGGTCCGCGGATCGCGAGGAAGGCAGCCCCTGCGACGCCGGCGATCGCGACAGCCGGAGCGAGGCGGCGCGCCCGGTTCAATGCACGTCCGCCTCTCCCGTCGCCGAGCCGCGTCGAAAGACGAGTTCAAAGGGGACGTCATCACCCGGACAGACCGCTTCGCGAAGCCCGGTGAGGCGCGCGACGAGATGCGACGTCGTGAAGTCCAGCGTCTCGTCGGGGAGCAAGGCCATGCCGTCCGCGACCGTTTCCTCGCCGTGATGCGACCGAAAGACAAGCACGCCGCCCGCCGCGAGCGGCGATGTCACCCCGACCAGCCATTGGGTTTCGGCGGTGTTGTTGTAAAGACGGAACGAGAGGCGGAGATCGGCCCCGGCGACTGTCGGCGCCGCCGTCGCCCGCTCGATCTCCAGCCCGGAGACGGTTTCAGTGGTGACGTCCGCGGCGGGTAAGGTCGGCGCCGCGAGGACCGCCAGCGCCAGAAAGTAAGGAAGATGGTGAGGTTTCATGTCGTCCTCGTCGGATCGGAGGGTCCGCCCGCGACGCAGGGCCGCGGGCGGAAAGGTCAGAAGAGGATGCGGGCGCCCGCGACAAAGAAGAGATCGTCGCGGTTCCCGCCTGAGGCGCGGATGCGGTCCGCCGTCTCGCCGAGCGCGAACTCGTAGTGGACGCCCACGTAAGGAGAGACGAGACGGTCGATCAGGTCGTAGCTGAGCCGCGCCCCCACCTCGACAGTCGGCGCGAAGGCGCCGAAATCCCGGCTCGCATCGTCCGAGAGCGGCAGCTCGATCTCCAGGCTCGGCGTCAGGATGAGCCGGTTCGTGATCAGGCCCTCGTATTCGATCTCGAACCGGACAGAAGGATCGTCCGACACGAAGAGATCGAGGTCGACCTCGAACCATTGCTGGGCGAGGCCGTGAAGGCCGATCACACCGTCCACCCGGTCGTTTCCTTCCGGCGTCTCGACCCTGACGCCGGCGACCGCGTCGAAGAACGGGGTCACCGGAACCGCGATCCGGAACTGGTTCTCGAGCGACTCGAACGCGTCCTCGCGGAGATCGTATTCGGCCTCGCTCCGCAGCACGAATTTGACTTCGTCCGTGCCGACGAACGCGTCGAAATCCCAGGCGAGAATCTCGGTCCCGTCCTTGAGGCGGATCTCCGCCTGTTCGGCGGAGACGCCCCAGAGAACCATGGCGTGGGGCTCGACGGCGAAAGCGCCGGCGGGAGTGAGCGCCGGGGAGAGAACCCCGGCGCAGATGAGGACCCGCTTCACCGCTTCACCCATGCTGCGCTGCGGTCAAGGCGGGCGCCGGCGCCGTCTCCGGCCCGCCCTCCACGACGACCTTCCGCATCATGCCCGCCATGTGGTGATACATCAGATGGCAGTGGAACGCCCACTGGCCGGGCGCGTCCACCTCGGTCTCCATATAGACGACCGTGCCCGGATTGACGCTGACGACGTGCTTGATCGGGTCGCGCTCGCCCGAGCCGGTGTCGATGATCGACCACATGCCGTGGAGATGCATCGGATGCGCCATCATCGTCTCGTTTACGAACTTGAAGCGCACCCGCTCGCCGTATTGCAGCACGATAGGGTCGGCGTCCTCGTATTTGACGCCGTTGATCGACCACATGTAGCGCTCCATGTTGCCGGTGAGACGAAGCTCGATCTCCCGCGTCGCCTCGCGATCCGGATAGAGCGGCTTCGCGGCCTTCAGGTCGGAATAGGTGAGGAACTTGCCTCCGTCGGCTGCTGTCGGCGTGAGCCCGGAGCCGCCGGCGTAGAACGGGTCCTCGCCCGGCCCGCCCATGATCGTGCCGTCCGGCATCCGGTGCGCGCCCGGCGGCAGGTCCTCATCCTTCATCTCGCCCATCGCGGAGTGGTCCATATCGGCCATCGCCATTTCGTCATGCATGCCCGCCATCGCCGGATCGAGCGCCATGTCGGCCATGGTGAGGAGCGGCGGTTCGCGGAGCGCGGGCAGGTCCGGCGCGGCGAGGCTTGCATCCGATGTCAGCACGCCCCGCGCCATCGCCACACGGCCGACGCTCTCCGCGAGGATGTTGAAGGCGCCGGGATCGGTCGGCCGCACGATCACGTCATAGGTCTCGGCGACCGCGATGCGGAACTCCTCCACCCGGACCGGCGTGACGTTGTTGCCGTCCGCCGCGACCACGGTCATGTCGAGGCCGGGAATCCGGACGTCGAAATAGGCCATGGCGGAGGCGTTGACGAAGCGGAGCCGGATGCGCTCGCCCGGCGCGAATGCCGCTGTCCAGGGCGCTTCGGGCGCCTTGCCGTTGATCAGCGGGCGGTAGCCGTGCACGTCCTCGATGTCAGTCGGCATCATCCGCATCTCGCCCCATTGCGACCGGTCGGCGAGCGCGGCGTCAAGGCCCTCCTCGGAGGCGTCGTCGAGGAAGTCGAGCAGCGTGCGCTGCTGCCGGTTGTAGTAGTCCGGCATCTGCTTGAGGTTCCGCATCACCCGCTCGCCGCTGTGCGGATGGAGGTCGGAAAGCAGGACCACGTACTCGCGGTCGTAGCGGAAGGGCTCGCGCTCCTTCGCCGCGATCACCAGCGCGCCGAAGGCGCCGTTCGGTTCCTGGAGGCCGGTGTGGCTATGGAACCAGTAGGTGCCATTCTGCACGATCGGGAAGCGGTAGGTGAAGGTCTCTCCCGGCGCGATGCCGTTGTAGGAGATGCCGGGCACGCCGTCCTGGTCGTAAGGCAGGATCAGGCCGTGCCAGTGGATCGAGGTGGATTCGGACAGGTTGTTGGTGACGTTGATCTCCACCTCCTCGCCTTCCTCGAAGCGGAGCTGAATCGGCTCGTTCGAGCCGTTGTAGCCGATGCCGGCGCGGGTCACGCCGCCGACGTCGAAGGTCACGCGGTCCACACTGATGTCGTAGGTTCCGGCCGTCGTCCCGCCCGCTAGGGCGAGCCCGGAGGCCAGGCCGAGCGCGAGCGCCCGCAAGATCTGTCTCGACTCCATGTCGATGACTCCTTGTCTGAACTGGGGATGGGCGCGCGCCGTTTCCGGCGCGCGCGGCGCTCCGATCACTCGGTCAGGTTGAACGCGCCTTCCATGCCGGCCTCGAAATGGCCGGGAACCGTGCAAGCGAAGGCGATCTCGCCATTCGCCGGGAAGGTCCAGACGATCTCGCCGCTCTTGCCCGGCTCAAGCAGGACGGAGTTCGGCTCGTCATGCATCCCGTGCCCCATCGACGCCTGCATGGATTTGGCGACGTCGTGGTTGATGCGGCTGGCCTCCAGCACGCCGTGATCGACCATCATCTGCATCATCGGCGCGTGCTCCTCGAAGGAGTCGTAAGTGCCGATCTGGAACTCGTGCACGAGTTCGCCGTCGTTCTTCACGAGGAACCGGACGGTCTCGCCCGCGCTGACGGAGATGGTCTCCGGCACGTAGAGATTGTCGCGCATGACGACCTCGACGGTGCGGGTCGCCTTCGACTTGGCCCCGGGCTCGCCGAACGCGAAGGCGGGCTTGCCGTGGCCGCCGGCATGTTCGCCTGCGGCGAGCGCCGCTTCGCCGAGGCCGAGCGGGAGTATGATCGCGGCGAGCGCCGCGCAAAGCTGCTTCGTCTTCATCTTGATTTGATCCTGACTTCACGGTGAGGGAATCGTCACGCGTCTACGACGCGCGCGAATGGTCTCTTCGTCGTGAGGTTCAGGCTCGGGGAGGGGGAGGATCGAAGCTGTGGTCGAGGCCACTCGGAGCCTCGCCGGCCGGAAAAACTATCCGGGAGCCTACGCCTTCTAGCGAGACGAGGTCCCACCGGTCATCCGCCGTGCGCGCCGCGGCCCCGCATATCGCCGCCGGGCAACAGGAGACCAGCTCCGGCTCGGCATCGCAGCTCACCGAAGGATGAGCCGAATGTCCGCCCATGTGGACTCCGTGATTCGAAGCCACGCCCGCGCAGTCATGTGAAATCTGACCTGTTTCATGGTGCGTGGAGTTTGCCATTGCGGCATGCCCCGCCCCGAGCGGGACGAGCATCGAGACCAGCAGAAGGAGCGCCAGCACGATTCTCATGCAAGGAATGTGGGTGCGATCGACAGGCAAGTCAATTCATGCGGATGCCGCCAAGGCATTCGCTTGCGACGGTTTCAGATAACCGGCTCGTTCTTTGCCTGACTCATTGTAAGCCTCATCGCTGCAAGGCGCGCCGCGTCCGACCCTTCCCTATTCGACCATTTCTTGATGCTGGAAGACCCTCGGTAGGCGCGGAGTGTGCTCCATCCGCTTCCCGAGGCGCTGCTAATCGTGCACTGCAGTGTGATAATGGGGCGAACGATTTGTTGTAGATTGAGCGCTAGGCCCGACGGAAGTTCAGCTTTCTGCCGCGGCGTCCGTCATTCGCTCGGGGCGCGCCGGTTAATGAACTTTGCCATCACGTAGTACATCCCGCATCGGCGAAGGAGCAGCCGCCAGCTTTGCGATCTGCAGTCGATCCCCCAATGCCCCCAGGTCCCGATGGAGGGTTCGATCTCCTCATACACCGAGGGAGACGCGCGCTTCTCGATGGCGCGGATGGAATGATTGAGATGGAAGTCCGCCGACTCCCATCCGGCGAACACGGTCCAATGATCCACAATGGCCCGGGTCACGAACAGATCTCAGGCGCTCTTCATTGCGGCGCTCCGAGAAGCGGAGGCGTCCTGCCGGTGGCGTAGGCGTCGGCAATCCGAGAACCGAGGTGCTGGCAGACCGTCATGCCGTCCGGCATCACCACATGCGCCATGAAGGCCTGCTCAAAGGTCTCGACCTCGTCCGCAACCGAGACCATCTTCGCCTTCACGCTCATCAGCAGGACGCGCCAGATCCGGTCCGTCTCCCGGCGGATGGCGTTTTCTCGTTGCGACGGGCTCCGGAGGCGCTCCCGACCGTCCCGACTCCACTTCTCGTCCTTCGGGTTCGGAAGCGACGCCCGGATCAGAACGCGCCGCTTCTGCGCCTCGAATGCGACGGTGGCGCATCCGTCCATCTCTCCGATCATCTGCCCGGTGGCGCCAAACTTCTCGAGCAGGCGGGCAAGCTCGCCCATGGTCTTGGCCTTGGAGACCACCGTTCCGTCAGCAAAACTGCGAAGGCTCATGCGCGCTCCTCCTTCGTCATTCCCGGAGCCCGAAGCCGAGGGGATGGTAGAGCCCCCACAGGTGATACATGTCGGCCGCGTCCACGATCTCCGCCTTCGGCGGATAGACCTCGATGGCGGTCACCGTCGGGCCGAGAAGCTCTTCCTTGATCCGCTGCGACTCCCGCCATGTCGGTCGCGCGCCGCTGCAGGAACTGATCGCCAGATGGATGAAGCTACCGATCACGCGCCGCTCGAGACCCGCGAAGGCGTCGTTGCGGTGAATCCATTGCATCTGGTCGCCCCATCCCGTCGATCCCGTGCCTTGCGGCAACCGGATCGTCCGCCAGGGCCCCCACGCGCCGGAGCACCGGGCGCGCCGCTCAATGGAGAGCTGCCGCTGGCGCTCGCGGCGCGGTATGCCCGGCAGGGGAATCCTCGGGCGGATCGGATGCGGATCGACCCTCGCGCCGCTCACCGCCCCGTCTCCGCTTCGGGCCGGCGCGCGATCTGACGCTTGAGGCGTTCGTAGACCGCTTGCGTCACGTAGATCGTGTCCCGGTGATAGACCGCCTCCCGCTCGGTCACGATCTCCTCGCGCCCGGAGACCGGATCCACGACGCGATGGCCGGGCTCGACCTGGACGACCGTCATGGAGCCGAAGGTGGTGAGGTGCTTCATCCCCATGCGATCCTTTTCGGATCGTTGAGGCCGCGCTCGAGTCGCCAGACGAACCAGGCGAAGTAGTGCCGCGGCGACTGGTCAATGCGCGGATCGCCTGTCTTCTCGCGCCAGATCGGGCGCTTGACGATCTCGATCTTGAGATCGAAGGCAGGGTGATCGTGGACGAGCGCGGCGCGGCGCTTGCCTGTGCCCCATTCCGAGCGGTTCAGGCAGGCCACGACGCCGCCCTCGGCCTGCGCGAGCAGCGAGATCGCGCGCTCGCAATGCTCCTCGGCCTTGTCGAACGGCGGGTTCATGACGATGGCGCGGACGCCATGCGGCAACGAGGTCTGGTCGAGGAAATTGTAGCCGACGCCGATATAGGGCGCGCCCTGGACCGGATCGTATTCGTGGAGGTCGGTGGCGAGGACGCGAAGGCCGCTCTCGATGAGCTCCCGCGCCAGATGTCCCGCCCCGGCGTGCGGCTCCCAGACGGCGTTCGGGATCGCGACATGCCGGCGCAGCACGTCGATGAAGTTCCGCGCCTCGAGACTGAAATAGCTCTCGTTCGGCCAACGCTCGAAGCGGTGGTGCCCGGTCGCCATCGGCCGGTCGCGGCGCCGCCACGCCCCTGTCTCGAAGTCCCGGTCGAGGCTCGGGGCCCCGGGGTCAGGAAAGAGGCTCCGCATGGCTACTCCCACAGGTCGGGCGCGATGGTCATGAACGCGAGCGCGATGGCGGTGACGACCAGGCCGGCGCTGAGAGCCACGCCGACCGCCATCATCAGGCGCATCCAGATCGGACGCTCCATGCGCCCGACGTCGTGCTCTTCGCCGGGAAGGAGGGACGCCTCGTCCTGCCCTTCGACGAGCGGCTCCGGCGGACGGTCAAGTGCAGGCGGCGGCGCGGCGCGGCGCGACGCCTCCCACGGCGCTGGAATCCGGAAGCTGGTCGCGGTCAGGCAGGTGTCGACCGGCCCGTCGGTCGCCTGGCGAAGGTCGAACTCGACGCGGCCCGAAACCAGAATCCGCAGCCGGTCGCCGAGGTTGAGGGAGACGTCCACTCTGGTCATCATCCAGCCGGGCATCCCCTCCGCTTCGGGCGGGAGTTCTCGCATGTGGTAGCGGAACCCGAGCGCCCGGGCGGTCCTTTGCCCGAACGTCGGCGTTCGGTGCATCGCCCCGTTCACGCCGCGGCCCGGTCGAAGAGGTCGGCGGGATCGAAGAGCGGGGTCGACGGCGTGTCGGAGAAGCGCGCCGACAGCCATGCGTCGAAGGTCCGGAGACGCTCCTCGGGCTCCATCGCGGTGATCCGGTCGCCGTCGGCGCCGCATGTCGTCCAGAGGATCCACTGAGCGGCGAGCCAGCCGAGATAGTCCCGCGCCTGTCCGCCGCCGGTGGCGCCTTTCCAGATGCCTACGCGGAACGATCCGCGCGCCAGCGTGGCCTCGTGCCGAAGGTCCTGCTCCGAGTAGATCACTGCTGTTCTCCGATGCTGATCGCCGTCGCCTCGCCCTCTCCGAGCGAAATCCATCGCTCCGCCGCCACCTGATCGACCGGCGTCCGGCCCCAGGCCGCGAGTCCGAACTGGTTGTCGTCGCCGATCGCGATCACGACGACGCGCTTCGCCCGGAGGTCGAGCCCGATGGTCTCTGCGGCGGCGGGGCTGATGGCCTTCATCATTCTCCGAGGTCTCCCTGCATCAGCGGAATGAGGCCGCCCTGGGCGTCCTCCATCTCCATCTGGTGAACGATCTGCCGGGCGAGCCGCGCATCCGACTTGCCCTTTCCGTGCAGCTCCATGCGGGTCATGAACTCGCGGACCATGAGCGGATCGTCGACCATCCGGCGCGGAGCCAGCGCGCCGCTCATCTGGCGCCTGGCCGAACGCACGGCGCGGGCGTGCTCGGCGGCGAGGCGGCGCGCGGCGCCGTCCGTCATCGCCTCGGTGATGTCGAGCGCGACGGTGGTGACGAAGGGATGCGCGAGACGCCGCTCCTTCCGGCCGTCCTCATCGGTCACCATGATCGGCCGCCACTTGTGCATGATCTCCGGCAGGCGACGCTCGAAGGCGTCGACGCGCCCGTCGAAAAGGGCCAGCCTCCGGAGCTCGTGCTTGTCGTCTGGCAGCGTGCCGATGGGGTCGCATCGGAGCGAGGCGAGCCAGAGGTTCATCGCGTAGAAACCGATCTCCGGCGCGACCTTCCGCCAGAACGACGACTCGAAGAGCTGCGAGATGTAGACCGGCGCCCAATGCAGGTTCGGGAACCGCATCCCCTTCTTGAGGGGATAGACGTCGCCGAGCTCCGTCTCGATCTTCATCGCCGTCTCAAGGGCGTGACGACGCCGGTGCGCGGCTCCGGGCCAGACTCCTCCGCGTCCTCAATGTCGGCTGCTAGCGGCAACGGCCAAGGGATCGTCGGGAGCGCAGGATCGTCGGCCCCGAGCGACCAGAGACGCGGGCGCCCGTCCCCGGGCGCGGGCTCCACGGCCGCGATGGCGCGGAGGATCGTCGCTTTTCTGTCAAGCTGCCAGCCGAGCTTCGGCCCGATCACGATGGACCGCTTCACGCTCTCGCAGAGGCCGCGGATCAATGACGGACTCGCGCCTTCGAGCGCGGCTGCGAGCGCGGCGAGGGACCGCTTCGGCAGTCCCCAGGGCGCCAGATACCGGGAAACGATCTGGCGCCGCCCGCGCGCGTCGGGATGCGCGATCTCGATCTGGAGCTCGAACCGCCGCCAGATGGCCTTGTCGATCTGGCTGGCGTGGTTGCAGGCCGCGATCACGATCCCTGGATGGAGCTCTATCCGGGCCAGCATCGTCCCGATCATCTCGTTGTGCTGGAGGTCCGCGCCCTGCCGCGCATCAAGGCGCAGCGTTGCGAGGCTCTCGAACTCGTCGAAGAAGAGGACCAGCGGCGGATCGGTCCGCGCGAGATCGAAGACCGCGCCGAGGTTCTTGGCGCTCGCCCCGACCCAACAATCGACGATGCGCTCCGGCCGGACGGCGGCGAGGGTCATGCCGAGCCTGGCGGCGAGATGATGCGCCAGCGTCGTTTTCCCGACGCCCGGCGGGCCGTGAAAGAGCGCGCGGCGGCGGGGCGTCAGCCCCGCCGTCTTGAGCTCCTCGCCGCTCCATATCTCCGTGAGCCATTCGGTCAGCGCGCCGGAGACGGAGCGCGACAGCACCGGCTCGATCGCCTCGGAAGGCTCAAGGAGATCGGCATAGGCCGAGAGGCCGCCGGGTCGGGAGACCATGCGCGCCATTCAGTCCTCGTCGTCGTCTTCGGCGCCGCTCTCGAGGCGCCAGCCCATGTCCCATTTCGGGCGGCGCGGATCGTTATGCGGGAAGGGATTGGCGATGATCGGGCGGTCCTGCCGGAACGCCTGGCGCCCCGCCTCTTCGGCCTCGTCCTCGGACATGCCGGCGACCGCCGGATCGAGCTCCTTGCCCTTCTTCTTCCGCCGCTTCGGCACGGCGCCCTCCGCCGGCTCCATCGCCTCGGGCGGCGGCTCGTCGTCTCCGAGCGCGCCCTCGATGGTCCCGATGTCGCCGCTCGCGGTGCGGAAGATCGTGACGGTCCGCCCCTGCACGGTGACCTGGATGGAGCCCTCGTTCGGCGCCAGCTGTTTCAGGGCCTCGACGACGCTGTCCATCGCGTTCTTGTCGACGCCGGCGTTGTTCACATAGGCGAAGAGCGGAAGATCGCCCGTTCGCATCCCCATGGCGCCGAGGTAGAGATCGCACATCGTCTCCTCCTCCTGGCGTTCGCTCGGAGATTTCTTGCGCATCTTGATGAGCCAGCGGACGTATTTGACGTCGAAGCCGCGCGAGGACATGGAGGCGTAGATCGACCTGATGTGGTCGGCGAGATCGTCCT
Source organism: Pikeienuella sp. (assembly GCF_046290545.1). Taxonomy (NCBI): domain Bacteria; kingdom Pseudomonadati; phylum Pseudomonadota; class Alphaproteobacteria; order Rhodobacterales; family Paracoccaceae; genus Pikeienuella; species Pikeienuella sp. The sequence continues at coordinate 40,425 of NZ_JBKAGV010000014.1, forward strand.
TCTCCGACTGCGCGCGTTCGATCGCGTCGATGAAGGTCCGGAGCTCCTTCGCATGGAGCCGGTTCGACGTGTTCGGCGGCGGCGCCGGCTCGCCCGGAGGCGGTTTCCCGCCCGCCTTCTTGTCCTCGACGACGTCGTCCTTCATGGCGCGATCCTTTCGGGTTCGGGATGGGTGCGGCAGGGAACGATGAGACCGAAGCCGACGGGCGCGGCGATCCAGCCGATCACGAAGCCGCGGACGTTCCGGTCGTCCTCCATGAGGCGCATCTCGACGGCGGCGTCGACATAGGCCTTCACGACGTTGTCGACGTCCGCGCCGCTCTCGGGCGCGAGGAGGCCGAGCTCCACCGGACCCCTGACCATCACGCGCGGTCCGGCCTGCATGATCGCGATGCACTGGCGATTGCGCCACGCCCGGTATTCCGGGCTCTTCACGCGCCCGCCGCGCTCCCTCCCCGGCAGGCCGGCTTTCAGCATCTCCTGCGCCTCCGCCCGCGTCAGAACGCGCGTCTTGCCTCGTCCCTGGCCGACGACGGTGGCGGCGACGCCCGCCGCTCCCGGCGACGCGGCGCGCGCCGTGTTCAGGAAGGCGTTGTTGAGCGAGAAGGGCTCGATGAGCGGAAACGCCGTCCCGTCGAGTCGCCGCGCTGTGATCCATCCGCCTGCGACCGCGAGAAGCGATCCGGGCGCCGCCGCCGCCGCCTCCTCGAGAGCGGCGGGGTCCATGTCAGGCGAGGTCGCCGAAGACGAGCTCGGTGATTGTCCTGGGCGGCGCCAGCGGCTTGCTCGGCGCCGCGTCGAACGCCTGTCCGAGGACATAGGCCTCCAGTCGATCCGCGCGGCGGCGGAGCTCGTCATGGAACGCCTGCGGGTTCAGCGCGTCGTAGTAGATCGCTTCGGGCATGTGCCCGTGCAGCCAGTCCCAAAGATCGTCCGTGTCGAGCCACGGCGCGCCTTCCATCACGTCGGCGCAGAGGAGGCCGCTCCGGAAATTGTTGATCGTGCGGAGTCCCGCTTGGTCGTCAGGGTGAACCTGTCCGACCGAGAGCTTGATCGGGGCAAGGGACTGATGCGGACGAAAGCCGAAGGTCTTCGCCATCACGGCTCCCGAAAGGCAGACATGGCACTTGAAGCCGACGCCCGCCTCGCCCGCCTCGGCGATCTCCCAGGCCGACGCCGAAAGGCCTTCGATGCGCGGCTCATGCCAGGTGCGCATGTCGATCACGTAGCGCGGGTCCGCCTCGCAGAGCGCGAGGTCGCGCAGCGCGTGACGGATCAGGAGCCAAGGCTCGCGCGGCAGGATGCGCCCCGGAAGCTCGGTGCGAAAGACGTCGAACATGGCGATCTCCTCAGTCGCAGGTGATGGTCTTCGGCTCGTCGGGGTCTCCGACCTCGAATTTCAGGGCGCCGTCCATGAACCGGCCCACCAGGGCGACTTGCGGACGGAAGCGATCGACGGAGCGGTCGGCCGGGCCATGCGCCGCGATCCAGGCGGCGACGCCGATCAGGAGCTCGCGCACGCTGAACCGGCGGCCTGGGGTCCTCCACCGGGTCGTCTCTTTCTCGCCGAGGCGTTCCATCATCAGGAGCGCCCCTTCGCGGAGTCTCATCACGAAGAACGGCCACGCCTCATCCTCGAAGCGGATCGTCCGCGCGATGCGTTCGTGCTTTCCGCAGAGCAGCAGCGAGATGTCGAAGGGCGCGACGCGATCCGCGATGAAGGGTTTCGGCTTGCGATGTCTGGTCGTCATGGGCCCTCTCCGGGTCAAGCGTCGGCTTTCGTGCGGCTGGAGCGCCTCGCCGGCGCAGCGGCGGGCGCAGCGGCAGGCGCGTCGACTGGAGCCTCCTCGGCGACCGGACGCGGCTGGATGCGGCGGCTGTCGATCCATTTCCGCACGTCTTCCGGCCGGAACCGGAGCATATTGCTGAAATCGTAGCAGGGCGGGCCCTCGCCCCGCCGGACCATCCTGCGGATCGTCTCCTTGTTCATCATCACGAGCGCCGCGACCTGCTCGGTCGTCAGCCACTCCGCGGCCGGCGCGTCGGGATCGACGACGGCGTCCGATTCGAGATCGTCATCGGTCTGAGCGACAATCGCTTTCCTCGCCATCGCGGCCTCCCCGTTCGTCGTAGTCGCTGAACATATACCGTCAGTAGGCTTTTGTAGGCAATCAAATTAGCGGCGAAATCAGCGAGGAATCGCAAAGTCGCAAACGCGACGGAGCCGCGCCTTGCCCGATTGCCGCGCGAATCACTCTCTTGGCGACCGTCGGCGCGTTCGCTTCCCACGCCATGGCGGCTGCGGGTGTGATCTTTCTTTGTTCTCACGGAGGATTGTGGCTGAGACCGAAACTGTAACATGATCCGTGATGTTGCGGTGGCGAAGAGAGTCGTCGGCAGTGCGTTCGGTCGCCGAAACGGTGCGACAGTAGCCAAACGTGGAGCGCGGTATCTCCGGCGACGTTTCGACTTGTCAATCGTCGATCCTGTGAGTCATGGGGATGACTTCGCCTGAAGCCACGCCCGTCAAGACCCGATCCTGTGAGTCATGGGGATATCTTGGCGGCGCTTGTTCGCGTTTCGTGATGAAGTAGATTGTTTCCTCTCGGATCGTTATGTGGCGCCTGCGAAAATGCGAATTAGCCGCCAACTAATTGGACCTAAGTCATTGAAACTCTTTTCCCGCGCGCGACAAATACAAATCTAGATAAACCCCCCTTACCCCCCTTCAACCGAATCACTTGCGGCAAAATTGCAGACAGACGCTTCACGTCGGACTTGCATCGCAGTCTGTTCGGTGATCCTCTGCCGACAACGGGCTCATGTCCGGCAATCACAAGTGACCACAGGCTTGTTCCATGATTTTGCTCTCCTGCGCTCAGGCGCTCGACGCTCCCGTGACCTCCCGGACCTGACGCGCGATGGTCATGCTCAACTTTCAGCCCCGTTTCGTCGATCCGATCCGACAGGGCTCCAAGCGCCAGAGCATACGACTTGAGCGCCATCGCGATCCCCGCATCGGCGAAAGCCTCCAGCTCTACGTCGGTCTCCGGACGAAGCGCGCTAAGAAGATCCTCGACGCCGATCCGGTCTGCAATGGCGTTCACCCGATCGAGATGCTTGTCTCCGGATTTCCGAAGCCTGAGAGCGGTCAGCCGAGCATGGTCCGCTTTCGGGAGACCCTTCCGAGCTGGTTGACGGAAACGACGACGTTCGTCCTGGGCGACGGCGTGGGGGAATGGATCGAGATCGACGAGGCCTTTGCGGTGCGCGACGGTTTCCGGTCCGTCGAGGACTTCGAGACCTTCTGGCAGGAGCAGCACCGGCCGAGCTCCGAAATCGAACCGTTCGGGCGCATCCGGTTTTCAGGGAACCTGATCGAATGGTGACGCAACCGAAGACGCCTTCGCCAAAGCGCCCGATCAACGACGCCTGGGAGAAGTTTCGTCTCATGGTCATTCCGGACAAGGCCTCGGCCGTCCAGATCGCCGAGATGCAGAAGGCGTTCTACGCCGGCGCGGCGATCCATCGCTCACTCCTCATCAACGGCGTGTCGGACGAGGATGAGCCGACCGAAGCCGACATGGCGCTGATGGAGCGGATCGACGCCGAATTGAGAGAATCGGGCTTGTCCTTCGACATCGAGATGGCCCAACGGCTCACGTCCTCCCTACCACCACGGAGCTGACCCATGAACGTCCGAACCTCTCCCGATCCCAACTATGTACGCGAGGCCATAGACGCGCAGCCGTTCTGGCGGGCCGCGTTCGCCCTCTCTGAGATGTGGAACGACGAGGCCCCGATCGGCTGGTCCGCCTATGGCGACGAGGCGCAGCGCATGATCCGCGCCGCGGCCGACGCCGCGGCTCTGCGTCGCGCGCCTGCCGCAGCTCCCGACGTCATCGACGACGTCGTGAAGGCGATCAAGGCGGGCGAGCGGAGCCCGAAACCCGAAGCCGCTTCAGGGGAGGACGCCCTCTCCAACTGATCGACGTCGTTGTCATCTCCCCCTTGCGACGAAAGGAGAAGCCAAGATGCCGTTGACGCCACAGCAGGAGCTCATTCTCGCGGACGGAGGAATCGTCCGCCTCAGACGATCAGACCGGTTCGCAGATTTCTTCCCCTCGCTCGATTTCTCCGAAAAGCCCTTGGACCGATGCCCCGCATTCGCGCTGAACGACGCGGTCAGGAACGGCCTCCTCCAATGCGTCAAGGCCGACCACGGCGCCCGCATCTGGCGCCTCGCTCCGGCCCGGCGATCCGATCCCGAACCGATCGGCCCCGAGCCGCATCCCTCTCGAACAGCCCGCCGCCCCGCCGTCGAGTCCATGGCGGTCGTCGGCGACGACATCGGATGGCGCTGATCATGACCGCGCTCACCCCGACCCCCGACCCCGGCCCCGTCTCGCAGACCATGGCGAACCTTCTCTCCGGCGCGGCCAGAACGGCCACCCTCGCCGCCGAAACCCTCAAGATGATGGTCCGCCTCGGCGCCGTCGTCAGGACCGTGCCGAAGTTCACCGCCCTGCCGAAGAGCGCGCCGATCCCCGAGATGTTCCGACCCCACGCCCTCGGCGACGCGGAGCTCATCGCCCTCGCGATGCTGCTCGACGCCGATCCGCGCGTCCGGAAGATCGAGACCGATCTGGACGCGGAGATCGCGGCGGTGGGCGAGGCGATCCCCTTCCTTGATGTCGCCGCCATCGCCGACGGCTACATTGCGGCGCGGCGGCGCCCAGGGCGAGCCTCCGGCGACGGCGCGCAATGACGAAGGCCGAACGTCAGCCCAAGGACGCGCCGCGCGACGAGGCCGAGGAACGGCGACCCCTCGTCGTCCATTGCGGGCATTGCAAGCACGAATGGCCGATAGTCTGGCTCCCGATGGAGATCAGCCGCGTCGGTCGGATCATGCAGAACGGACATTGCCCGAACTGCGCGTCGACGCTCCTGCGCGTCGGCCTCCGCCGCGCCTACGAGCCGTTCAGGGACGTCCAGGCGCTTCTGCGGGCGCGGCGCGAATCCGCGCATGAAGAGCTCGCGCTCCTCGGCCTCGTCGATCTCGGCTTCGGACTGGTGACGCGAACTGAGTCGGTCCGCGAGGTCGAGGTCTCGCCCGACGACGAGCGCGCGGTGGTGATCCAGCTGCGCGACGCCGCCGTCGTCCTGCGCGGGCGCGAGCCTGCCGACAGGGATGAGCTCTACGTCGACCTCTCCGCGCGGCTCGAGAGCGCGCGACGGATCCTCGCGGACGCGCGAAAGACGGAGGCGCGGACGGAGGGCGAGGCGTCATGACCCCGGTCCCGCCCGGCTACGTCCGTCTCGATCGCGCCCGCATCGTCCGCGTCGCGGCGATCATCAATGTCATGGTCGATCCGGCCAGCCCGGAGCGGGTCCGCATCTCGCTCAACACCGGCCCTGTCTTCGACTTCCTGCCGGAGGCGCACGAAACCGCCGAGGCCTGCATCGCGCGCGTCCGCGAGGTCATACAGGACGCGGACGCGGTGGCCGAAACCGCGACAGCCGCTCAGGCCGAAGGATCTAGATCATGAGCGACCCGACCGAGCGCATGGGCCCGATCTTCGCCGCCTTCGTCTCCGCCCGGACCGGCCCCGCGCAGAACCTCGATCCCGAGACCGTCGTCGAACTGATCCGGATCGCCGAGACCACCGGCGCGCTGAACCGCCTGGCGGACGCGGCGGATCGTCTGGCGGCGGCGTTCGAGCGCGTCGCCGCGCTCGTGGAGAGGGCGGCCGACGACGACGACGCTCGAGCCCGGGCGCCCTTTCGCGATGATCTCGCGGGCGGGCCGCGCCGATGAACGACAGGAGTGGCGAAGGAACCATCCTCGTCCCGCAGCGACTCGGATCGCGGACGCGCGAGCCGGAACCGGCAAGATCGGACGCTCTCGTCGCGGGGCTTTTCGACCGGCTTCCGCCGCCCGGATCGGTCTGGCCCGAGCATGAGCGTCGGCGCTGGCTCTCCGCCGCCGAGGCGATCTTCGACCTGATCTATCCTCCGCCTGACGATGAGCCCGTTCGCCCGAAGCCCGTCGAATAGCGCGCCCGGCGCCCCCCGGCGCCGCCCCCCGCCGGACCCCGCGCCAGCGCGGCGGAGCGGGGCGCCTGATAGGGGCGCCGGGCGCCCGCGCGGGGGGCGCAGGCGCGGCGGCGGGGCGCCGCCCCCCGGTGCGCCGCGCGGAGCGGCGCGCAAGCGAAAGGGCCGGAGCGTCCGCCCCGGCCCTCTCCACATCCCCGCTCCGGCCCCGATCTCAGGCGAGCGCCACGGCCACCGCGCTCAAGACCGCCGTTGCAGCCAGCGCCGTCCCCCACATGTCGAGAAGGCGGTCGAGCCTTGCCCCGCGGCGCCGGACCGCCACGATGGTCCGCCGCGTCTCTTTCGAGAGGCGGCGATCGTCGAGATGGTCCGCTCTCATGCTCCAAAGATGAGGTTCGCGGCCTGAACGACCGCCGCCGTCACGGCGACGGCGACGAGGCCGACCTTCCAGAACTCGGTCTGAGACTGCTTGATCGCGAGCGCGACCTGCGCGTTGACCAGAGCGAGCTCTCATTCCTCACGGTCGTCCATGACGGGCCTTCTGTGGCGCTCCGATGATAGAAATCCGCCCCGGCCCTGTCACGTCAGGCTCCCGTTCTCGTCGCGGCTGATGAGGACGTGGACCAGACCGACGGCGATGGCGTCCTCCCACCCCTTGCCCTTCGTGAGCGCGCCCCCGGCCGAGATCGAACCGAAATGCGGCTCGAGCGCGAACGGCGTCCCCTTCGCCCGCTTCAACTCCTTTCCGAGCCTCACGGGGTCGTGCAGCTCGAGGACGCCTCCGGCTCTCCGCAGGTCGATGTGGTGGCCGTTCTCGGCGCCCATCGTCCAGGTGCTCAGATAGATGTTTGGCAGGTGCTTCCGCTTCTTCGCGGCCTCGGCCACGTCCTTGAAGCCGTCCGGCTTCGGGATGCGCGCCACCGCCTGGTCGAAGTGCTCGATGCAGGCCATGACGGACTCGATGCCGTATTCGTCGGAGGGATCGGTGCGCCGCGTCCGCTCGACCTTCTCCACGATGCGCTGCACCCGGTCGCGGAACTGCCTCGGCAACGTCCTTTTGCCCGCCGCGACCGCGTCGTGCAGCGTCTTCAAGTCCTGGTAGGCCGTGGACTCGATAGGAAATTCAAGATACATCTCAGGCTCCTGTGGTAGGGAGAACGTGAACCGTGCCTGCGGCGCACGTTCGGAAGCGCCTCGCCGGCTCCAAAGCGGCGGGGCGTTTCCAATTCAGGCGGAAATCACTCCTCGTCCCGCCATTCGAGCTGGCTTTCCGGGGTTTCCTCCCCGTCCTCGCGGAGGAAGAGGTCCTCTCCCGCCGCGTTCTTCTTGATGATCGCGCCGTCGGCGAAGAAGCGGCTTTCACCCCCCGTATAGGTCCACGTTCCGTCATCGCCGCGCGTGATGGGATAGGTGGCCTCGACGATCTCCACAGTGCCGACGATCAGCGCGCCGTAGCGCTTGTCCACGTAGGGCATCAGGCGGCCCTCCTGTCCCGCAGGAACTGTTGCAGGTCCATCGCCGCCGTCCGGCACGCCGTCGCCGCCTCGGTCAGGGTTCCGAGCTTCTTCGGGAAGGACAGCGCCGAGTGCGAGGCGTCGGCGTCCTGCGGCGTCCCGCCTCCCATCCGGACCGCGATGCGAAAGCCGCCCTGTTCGATCTGCGCGAGCATCAGGATCCGATAGTGCAGGTCCCTCTCGTGGATGAATTTGCCCGCTTCCGCGTTTCTGTCTCCGACGCCGAGCGACCGGCTGATGAACGCGCCCGCGATCGACACGGCGACGCGGCCCTCCGGATCGTTCGCATCGTCGGGCGTGATCCACTCCGCGTCGCTGTAGTAGAAGCGCGGGTCCGCCGCGAGCGCGTCGAGATCGTCCGCCGCGGCGTGAAGCACGTTCCAGGGCTCCATCTTCGCGAAGTCGGTCATGGCGCCAGCCCCCGGCTCTTGAGAAACGCCTCGAGCACGCCGGCGCGGCGCTCGATCTCGTCGGCGAGCTCCTCGAAGCTCTCCGACTGGATGTCGCGCATCTGGAGGCGCACCCGCGCGACCTGAACGTCCGTCTCGGTCCCGTCGCTCATTTTGACGGCGGTGGCGAAGCTGCCCTGCCGGACCGCGTCAAGCATCTCCAGCCGCGCGACGATGTGAGGGTCCGCGTAATCCGTGGCCCAAATGTCCACCACGCCCCTTGCGCCGAGGGTCTGCGCCATGACCGCGCCCGCGACGCAGACATAGCAAATCTCCTGACCGGTCCGGTTGTTCTTCGACGGAGCGTGCCATTCCTGCGGATCGTAGATGAACCGCTCGTCCTCGCCGCATTTCCGCAGATCGGCGGCGGCGAGGCGCAGGACCTCGACGGGCGACGCCGGGAGGGTTCTCGTCTTCTCTTTCAGGTTCACGTCTATCTTCTCCTATGGTAGGCGACATATTTCATATGAAACACGTCGGTAGGTTTCTGCCGTCAATCTTCTGGCGCGCCGTAGTCCCTGCCGGCGGCCTCCTGCTTGCGTCGCCAAATCGCCCGGTCCTGGGCGATCCGATGATCGCGCCAGATCACGCACTCGTCGCGCAGGACGGCCAGCCGCTCGTTCCGCTCGTCGTGCGAGCCCATCTCCGTCGTGACCTCCCTGTTCGCCGGCCCGCATTTCGCGCAGAGCTCGAGCGCCGCGATCACGTCCGACCAGAACTGAGGTGAGAAGTCGCGCTGGCGCAGCATGCCGCGACGCAGGGCCCGCTCGTTGATGCAGAACCAGTTGATGAACGCCTTGCGGAAATGGTGGCCGAAGAGGGCGCGCCCGATCTCCTCGAGATCGGGCATGGTCGGAACCTCCTCGACGCTCATCGCCGCACCTTGCGGAAGCGCATGGCCTCCTCGTCCCATATGAGGAAGTCGTCGCCCGGAACGGACTGGTAGACCGTCTTGCCGTTGATCTGCATCTGCGGCGTCGCGAAGCGCAACGCCGCCCTGACCTCTTCCAGGTCGAACGACGTGCTGGCCGTCTCGCCGGTGGCGTCGTCCGTGCCGACGATGAGGCCCGAACCGAAATAGGGCTGGAAGCACGGCGCGCCGAGCGTCCAGCAGATCGCCGGGCGCTTGGTCGAGAACATCGCCTCGTCGTCGACGACGACCGTCTCGCCGCGCTCCGAGAGGAATTGCGGATAGGCGAAGTCGATCCGCTGGCATCCGATGGTCTTCGTGTAGGCGTCGAGCTCGGGCTGGATCCACGTCTCGACGACGCGCTGCAAGTCGGTGTGAATCAGGATTGCGCGAATCGCGCCCGCGTCCGGTTTGACGTCTGTCGCATACTTCATGCTCTGTCTCCTTTTCTGGCGGGACAGCCCCGCCGGGCGTAATTTGTAGCGCGAAGGCCGTTAAATGTCCAAAAAAATTAATAAAAACAGATACATAAGGAGCTATAGCCGCCGGAGAGACGCGGGCGACAGGCGCCCCCACAAGGCGCGCGGCGACCATGAAGACCGGGCGGCGGACTGGCGGGTCGGCGATGGGGTCGCAAGGCGGCTTTCATGACGCATGACGGTCGGCTATCGTCGGCCTCATCCGACCACAGGACCGCAGGGAGATCACCATGGCGAGACGACCGCGCGCGCGACGGGCCGCAGAAGACGCGGAAGTCGTGGAGGGAGGCGACGCGCCCGCGCTCGAGGCTCAGGCGGCGGCGCTCGGACCGGACGGGCCGGAGCCCGCGGTCGAGGACGCGAGGACGGTTCGGGGCGAGCGCGCCTGGCCCGCGACCAAGATCGAGATGCTGCCGATCTCGGAGCTCAACCCTCATGCGCAGAACCCGCGCAACCACACCCCGAAACAGGTCGAGGCCATCGCGCTCAGCATCGAGAAGTTCGGCTTCACGATCCCCGTGCTGATCGACGAGAAGAACGAGCTCATCGCCGGGCATGGCCGCCTCATGGCGGCGGAGCGCCTGGGCCTCAGCCGCATTCCCACGATGCGCGCGAAGGGCTGGACCGAGGACGAGAAGCGCGCCTACCGGATCGCCGACAACCGGCTGACCGAGCTCTCCTCCTTCGACGAGAGCCTGCTCCGCGCCGAGGTCGAGAAGCTGGAGGCGGCGGGCTTCGATCTCTCCCTGACCGGCTTCGACGAGGGACAGCTGGAACGCCTCTTCAAGGAGGACGACGACATTCCGATCCTCGAGCTGCCGACCGACATGCCGCTCGACCGCTTCTGGATCACGATCCGCGGACCCCTCGCCAGGCAGGCGGAGGCGCTCGAGCGGCTCAAGGCCGTCATGGGCGAGCTCGGCGACATCGACGTGAGACTCGGCACGATCCAGCGCGACAGCGGGAGCTGACCCATGAGCCTCCACACCCGCGGCGACCTGACGATCGGCAAGGTGGCGAAGGTCCGCTCCGGCGCCGAGCGCACGAAGGCCGAAATCCGCCGCCGCGTCCTCGACGCGATCCGCGAAGCCCGCCGCCCGGCCAACGTCCTCGACGCCTTCGCCGGGCACGGCCAGATGCACGCGATGGTCTGGAAGGACGCCGACGCCTATGTCGGGATCGACCTCGACTGGTGGCGCGATGATCGTCTCGCCTTCGTCGGGGACAATCGCCGCGTGATGCGGGCGATTGATCTCTATCAGCACACGATATTCGATTTCGACGGGTTCGGACCGCCCTGGGAACAGGTCTACATTCTGGTCCGCCGTCGCCCGCTGCGCCCAGGCGAGACCATCGGCGTCATCCTCACCGAGGGGAGCGGCCTGGCGCTCAAGGCCGGGGCGAAGCCGACCGCGTTCTACTGGTTCGCCGGGAACGTGAAGAACGTCGCCGGCGGCATCCTGATCCATGACGACATGATCGACCGCGCCATCGACAAGATGTGCCGGATGCTCGGCGGAAGGCTCGCACGGCGCTGGCAGGCGTCGAACAATTCCGGCGGGCACATGCGCTATATCGGCCTCGTTCTCGAGCATGATCCGCAGGCGGAGCGGATCGCGCGGGGCTGATTGCTTGAGCCGCTCGCCACGGCGCGAACGGAGCAATGTCGGTTTTCCGGGACAGCGCGCGCACGACGTCGACATCGGCCTGCTCCTCTCTCAAACGTGCGGCGTCGCGCCTATCTCCATCTCAGGGCTGTCCAGGCGCAGCGCGTCCGCGTCCCCGGCCAACCGGTGCGAAATGGTCACGACGCCAGCGTCGTCCAACACCCGCAAGCGCGTCTTGCGCAGCGCGATCTTGGCGGCCGTCATGCCGAAACTGGACCGTTGGCGGTCCCTTCCGTGATGAAGCCAATCGTCCACGGCCAGACGCCGCAGAGCTTCCCGGCCCACGACGCCCGGTGCATCAGGCTCGTGTCGTTGATGGTCAGTCCGTCCTGCGCCAGCGCCTCCACGCCTGCGACCTGCGCCGCCTTCACCCATGTCGGCTTCGACGGGCTGCGATCTCGCACGAAGCGGAAGGGCTCGCCGTCGCGCCAGAGCTCCCATTCGCGCGGCATCCGGTTCGGGATGAAGAGGGGCGGCTCGTGGTCGCGCCGCAGCCCGACCATGCCGTCGATCCGCATGAGGACGAAGTGATCCGGCTTCGGCGAGCCCTCGGCCTCGCGCGTCGCGAAGCCCATCTCCAGCGCCTTGCGTTTCGCGGCGGCGATGGCGCCGGGCTTCGCCTCCCGGTAGCTCGGTGTCGCGAGATAGACGCAGACGCGGAGCGCGAAGGTCGCGCATTCCCGGTGCATCGGCGGATCGAGAAACGCGCCGCGCGGATCGAAGGCGGCGCGCGGTCCGCCGACGAGCCACACGTCCTCCTCCTCCATGCGCTGCCCGCAGATGCCGCACGATCCCGAAGCGGCGACCATCGCCACCGCCTCGCTGTGGTTCACCGTGAAGATCGGCTGATCCTCACGGTCGCGCGCCACGATCACCGGGATCGGCAGGCCCGCCGCCGAGCGCGGCATGGCGCGCACGCGCGGCGACGCCTTGAGCGCGGCCTCGAGCCGCGCCACGCGCTCCCCGTTCATGCGCGCGCCCTCCGCTTGGCCTGGCGGCCCGTTCCGGTGGAGGTCCTCGTCCGGCGGAGACGCATCTTGCGGAAGTCCCGCCGCTTCGGCTCGCTCTCGATCACGACGAGAGGGCGCGCCTCCCTGACTCGGCGCGCCCGCGCCAGAACAACGGCGAGGCCCGACAGGACCGCCGCGATCTCTTCGGGCGAAAGGGGCGAGGCGTTCGCGCCGCCGTCATGCGTCACGACGACAGGCTGCGGCGTCTGGTCCGAGTCGATCCAGCCGGCTCCGCGCGCCTGACACGCGCGCTCGTCCGGCTTCGCCGCCGTATTCTCCGCCGGTGGCGCGGTCTTGCGCACGGGCGCGGCCTTCCAGGCGCGGGGCGCGGCGACGGGCTCCGGCGGCAGGGTCAGCTTCGCATGCTGCGCGCGCGCCAGCGCCTCGCCCATCTCCTCGAGCCGGGCGCGCCGCGCGCTCCCGTTCGGCTTCGGCGTCGGCGCCGCGGCGGGCTTCGGGGCGGGCGAGGGCGCAGGCGTCGGCTTCGCGCGGGCGACGAGCGGATCGGGCGCCGGCTTCGGCTTGTCTTCCGGTGGCGGCGGCGGCGGGACCGGCTTCGGCGGCGCCGAGGGTATCGGCTCGGGGCTGGCGGTCGCGGGCTGCGGCGGCGCAGGAGGCTCGAAATAGGGTTGCGCCTCCGCCTCCGGGCGCGGCGCGGGCGCCGGGCTTCCGGGCCGACGCTGGCGGAGCCCGCCGAACGGATCGTCCGGATCGAAATCGTAGAGGTCGTCGCCTAATGGGTTCTTGGACATGACGTTCACTTTCAGAACGGGTTTCAATGGTCTCCGGGGCGGTGCAGGCGCTCGCGGCGGCGGCGTTCGTCCTCCGCCGCCTCCGAAGGCCGGTAGAGCGTCAGGAATCGCTCAAGCCAGATGCGCTGGTCGTCGGGCAGGTCCTCCTCTTCAAGGATCATCGGGGCGGCCTCGTCGCCGCGCCCGTGTTCGGCGAGCCAGAGGCCGAAGAGATCGCCCAGGGCACTCGGCTCGTAATCGTAGGGGTCGGCGAAGGAGGGATCGGTCAGAAGCCGGGCGATCTGCTCGCCGTGTTTCTCGACCAGGCGGGCGGGCGGCGTGGGCGCGGTCACAGCCAGCTCTCCACGATCACCGGGTCGTCGTTCGGATCGCGCGGGATGCGCGCGAGCCCGCACTCGGCCAGCATCGTCCGGAGCGCGGTGAGGTCGGGCGCGGTCAGGAGGTCCGCCGTCGGCCGGCTTCGTCCGTGCGCGATCTTGTGGCGCCGGGCGACGGGCTGGTCGCCGAAATCAACGGTGCCGACACTGACCGTCCAGATCGACATCATCGCGACGCCTCCTTCGCCGGCCGGAGGAAGATGTATTCGATCCGGGAATGGCGCATGAAATACGCCCTCCGCCCGAAGACCTTGCCCGATCCGAACTCCACGGATCCGGCGGCGTGCTCCCGCATGATCGGATTGCAGCGTCCGAATCCGAGCGAGGCGTAGACGGCGGCCCGGTCGGCGGCGTCCGTCGCCTGCGAGAAGGTCTGCGGCGAGATCGTCGCCGCGCCGTCCAGCAGGGCTTCGAGCGCGCCGACCTTCGCCTTCGGCCAGTCTACGCAGCTCCGATAGAAGCGCGCTTTCCGGCTCATGGCGCGCCCGCCTCCGCGGCGAGCTCGAAGCGGACCGCCTTCGTCTCGCCGCCGCAGGCGACGCATTCGCAGGCGTCGAAGAGCGACTGGACGGTGAAGACCTGGTTCTCCCGGTCCCATTCCGCATAGGCGTCGAAGAGGAGGTCCTCCGATCCGCACGTCCTGCATTTCCAGCCGTGCGGCGTCTCGGTCCCGGCGCCGATCTCCGTCTCGTTCAAGATCATCGGTTCAATCTCCATTGGCAGGGTGTGTAATCAGAAGCGAAGCTCGCCGCGCGCGTCCGGCAGAACATCTCCGTAATGTGCGGCGAGAATCCGGTTCAGCGCGTCCTGGGCGGGTCGGCTCCGGAAGAGGACGTGGACGGTCCCCTTCTTGAAGAAGCGGAGCTCGAGATGGGGCGTGAACGCCGTCTTCTTGCGCTCGCGCATGGCCTTCAAGCCGATGTCGCCGGCGGTGGCGATCCGCTCCTCACCGAGCGCGAGATGGATCGCCCGGTCCAGATCGTTGAGCCGGTCGACCGCCGAGTTGACGCCGTAGCGCCAAGACCACGCGCCGTAATCGGTGTCGAGCGCGTAGTCGATGATGATCTTCTTGTCGAAGCGGAAGACCTTGTTCGTCCTGTAGCTGCGGTGGAGCCGCTCGAAGACGTCGACGACGCCCTGCGCGAAGATTTCCGTCCGTCGTCCGGCGAGGTCCTGCATGGTGGCGCGGACCGCCTCGAAGGTGAACTCCGGCGGGTTCTCGTGCAGATCGCGCGCGAAGGCCTCGCGGTCCTTGGAGCCCATCACGTCGTTGATCCGCAGGAACGTCAGGACATGCCGCCAAGCGGCGGCGTCGATCCGCTTGCGGTAGGCGTCGAGCGACCATGGCGAGCGGTCCAGATCGAGCGTGAGCTTCGGCGCGTTCCAGGCGTTGTCTGGCGTCACCTTCTCCGCCGTCTCGTTCACGCGCTTGGCGGCCTCGTAGACGTCGATCGCGCCCGCGAGCGCCCGGTCACGGTGGCCGATGAGGATTTCGAGGGTCGCGCGCGGCACGATCTCGGTGCTGTCCATCTTCATCTCAGCACTCCCCTCGGCCGAGAAACGCGAACGCGAGCGAGACGCAGGCCGATCCCATCGCGAGGAAACAGAGGATGGACGCGAGGCGGATGAGCCGTTTCAGTCGCGCCTGCTTTTCCGGAATGGACTGATGGGTGTGCATCTCGCTCACGCCTCCCCGGTGCAGGCGATAGCGGTCGTCGCGAAGCCGGACAGGCGCGCCGCGTCCCATGCGCGGTTCCAGATATCCATGTCGGTCTCGGAGCCGAAGTCGAACGGGCGCTCCATGACGCGCTCGAAGGCGGACGCCATCACCATGTTCGCGTCGCAGAAGTCATGCGATGCACAGGCGGCGGCGTAGGTCGGGAGCGTATTGCGGCGGACCACCTCCGCAACACTCTCGTCCGTGATCTCCTTTCGCAGCTCGGCCGCGAAGGCGAGCGCGAGCGCGAGGCTCCGGGTCCTGGGTCCGATGTCCGGCGTGCCTGGAAGCTGGCCCTCTATCGAATATCCGTGGTCGCTGGCGTAAGGCATGTCGGTCTCCTGTGGCAGGTCAGTGAATCTCGAAGCCACCGCAAGCGGCGAGGAACGCGCGCCACTCGCGGATGTCTTCGAGCTCAAGGTGGTAGAGGGTGTCCGGGTGGCGGCTCATGCCCGCGCTGGCGCAGGCGTTGCATGTCCCGATTTGGCCGATGCGCGGATGCGGAAAGTCGACCCGTTCCGCCTCTTCGGGCCCGACGGTCTTGAAGACCATGCCGGATTTCCGGCCGACATCGTCGTTGCGGACTCCCGTGCCCTCGCAGAAGCGGCACGGAACGAGCGGCAGAGCGTCGAGCGCCGCCTTGCGCTCGACGACGCACCGCTCCGCCTCGCCGCTCTCGAGCGCCTGGCCGATGATCTCCGCGAGCGCGGCGCTGTCCTCGGCGTCGAGGCCGTCGCCGTCATTGGTGTGCCAGTAGCCGCACTTCGCGGCGACGTCGCCGCCGATCCGCATCGTGTAGTCGGCCAGCGCGCGCCAGCCCCATGCGCTTCGCCGGAACATCGCGCCCTGCTCGGTGGCGGGCGCCCGGCCGATCACGTCCATTCCCATCGCAATCTCCTCTCGGTGAGGACGACGGCGCGCCGAACGCGCCGCCGTCCGCCGTCTCAGGCGGCGTCGCCGGTCGTTGACGATCCGCCGTAGGGCTTCGTGCCGAAGGACGCCCAGGTGCGCGGGCCTCCGACCTCGATGAGGGTCTCGTTGTGCTTCATCGCGCCGACGCGGACGCCGGGATAACGGGCCGCGATGTAGATCGCGGCGTCGCTGTCCTCCTCGAGCGCCAGCTGGTCGCCCTTCTGGTAGCTGTAGGGCGAGATGTCGGCCTCGGTGAGCCCCGCGGCCTTGAGGTCTCCGCGGCTGATGATGAGCCAGCCATGCCCGGGATCCATGATCCAGTTCAGTTCGATGGTCATTCGCGTCTCCTGTGGTAGGGGCCCGGCGATCCGCTCGCCGGGCCGGGCTTCAACCTTTCGCCGCGCGGCGCGGGGCGAGAGGAAGGTCGTTCGGCATCTGTCGCCAGAGCCGGCCGTCGAGCGATGCGCCGCCCTTGGCCTCGGGATCGAGATCGCGGCGCGCCGCCTCCCGCGGCGTCAGTCCGTCGCGCACGACGAGCGGGTTGAACCGCCACGATCCCCATTGCTTGTGGAAAAACGGGACGCCCTCGGCGACGCAGACGTCCCGAACCTCGCGCACCCATTCGAGATCGACCGGGCGCGCATCCCCGCCGCTCTCGCCGCCGGTGATGACCCATCCGATCCCCGAGACGTCGATGACAGGGCCGATCCGGGCGATCAGCGGCTCGACCGAGAGGAACCGCAACGCCGCCGGAACCAGGCGCAGGGCGTCGATCCGCCACGTCTCCTGCGCCCGTTCCACGGACGCGCCGATCCAGACATTCCGGAGCTCCGCGAAGCGGTCGCGCCTGCCGAGATACTCGACGGCGATCTCCGGCCTCTTCGTGAGCACCTGATAGGTGTGATGCGGCGTCGCCTTCATGATCTCGTAGGCTTCGTCGCGCCATGCGTCGGCCATGTCCGGATGGAAGAAATCGGACATGGAGTTCACGAAGAAGACGGTTCCCGCGCGCACCCCGAGGGGCTTGCGCATCGCCGCGTTCGTCGCGCGCCCGACCTTGCCGGTCCAGACCGGCTTGCCGTTCACGAGCTTCGTGAGTCCCTTGTAGGCCGGGCTCATGCCCATCGCCTCGATCCGGTGGGCCTGCCGCATCGCATAGCAGTTCGTGCATCCGGGGCTCGCGAGGGAACAGCCGACAAGGGGATTCCAGGTCGCGTTGGTCCATTCTATGTCCGACTTCCGCCGAGCGTATGGCTTCGTCGCTAATTTATCCTGTCCTGTGGTCAATAGTGATCTCCTGCCTGTGAAAGAATAGCCTAGCGGAAAACCTGAAAGATTGCAACTAATTGTTATATAATGAAAAAATGCGTTGCCAACCGTATGGTATGGAATCGTTGCGAGGCGCTCCAGGCCGCATTGTCCTTTCGTCGCTCGGTGTCTTGCTAGGCGTTCCGGACAGCGGAACGGCAAGCCGGCGGGCGGACGGCGACGCTTCATCGCCCGTCCGCCCGTCGGCTTCGCATTTCATCGGTCGTCGTCGCCAAGCGGTCGCTGACCGATGTTCATTTCCGGCGTGACGGTGTCCGTCACGAAGCGCGTCTGGAAGCCGAGCGGCCACCGCTCGCCCAGCGGAAGCGCCCACAGGTGATACTGGTTCGCGCTGTCGACGAGACGGCTCGAGGCGGGGAAGAGCTCCACCGCCTCGCAATCCTCTCCCACCACGTCGTTCTTGATCCGCTGGAGGTCGCGCCAGTCCCGGATCGGCTTCCGGTCGTGCCGCTTGATCGAGAGCCAGGTGAGCCTGAGCTCGTCGGGCGCCTCGTCCTCTTCGGGGCGGATCGCCATGCAATGATAGGCGTGGTTGGTCCAGTGCTCCGCCGTCTCGACCCGCCGGATCATCCAGTCCGCCGCCGCCTGGTCGGCGACGTCGGGATGCGCATCGAGGATGGCGCGGACGCTCCGCTCGTTGACCGGCGGCGGCGCCGCCAGTCTCTTCATGGGACGCCAGCGCGCGCTCACGCCTTCGCCTCCTCGCCGGGCTTGGGCGCGGGCGCCGCCACGTCGTGAAGTGTGCGCGTCTCGATCCGGATCGTGTGGTTCTCCTTCCACTTCGCCCGGAACGCCTCCTCGTCGAGCGCCGCGTCGCCCTCCATGAAGACGTGATCGACGAAGCGTTCGCGGAAGGCGACTTCGATCATGCTCTCGGCCGCCGCGCGGTTGAGGCATATCCACTCGTCGACGTCCTCGGCGTCGTCGTCGTTCTCGATCACCAGCACGGTCACATGGAGCGGATGCGCGACGAGATCGCGCGCCTGCTCGATCAGCGCCTCGAGCGTGTCGTGGTCGCCGGTGAGATTGTCGAGGTCCATCTGCTGACTCGCGAGATGCTCCTCCTCGCTCATCCCCGTGCCCTCCTCGCCGTTCTCGTCGAGCCAGCGTCGGCGGCAGATGTCCTCCCAGCTGTCCAGGCGCGCGACCTGCGCGGCGAAGGCGTGGAGCG
The DNA here is from genome assembly GCF_046290545.1 of Pikeienuella sp. NCBI lineage: Bacteria > Pseudomonadati > Pseudomonadota > Alphaproteobacteria > Rhodobacterales > Paracoccaceae > Pikeienuella > Pikeienuella sp. The sequence continues at coordinate 58,766 of NZ_JBKAGV010000014.1, forward strand.
CGGCGGCGCTCGTCACGGTTACGGTCGTGTCGTTCGGCATGATCTGTCCTTTCCCGCTCAGCAGTCCTGCGAGGCGGTCGCGACCGCCGCCTCGCCGATCCGGATGTTCGTGCTGACCCTCGTCCGGAACCAGCGCACGAACTCGGCGGAGAGCTCGTGGTGGCCGAACCGCATGGTGATCCATCCCCCGTTGGTCGTCGCGTTAATCACGACGTCGCCGACCGAGCCGCTCTTGTGCGGGATCACGTCGCGCACGTTCCGCGCGTGGGGCCCGTAGCCGTTCGTCGCCGGAAAGACGTCGGCGAGCGCGGGCGCGTCGACGTCCATCGCGTGCCGCATCAGGTTGGCCTCGACCGCGGCGCGGATGATCGCCTCGATGGCCTCATCCTCGCCGATCTCGACGAACATGGTCGTGATGTTGGCATAGGCCTTCGGCATGGGGCCTCCGCCCCATCCGAGCCGGTTGATCTCCGCGACCTGGTCGTCGTCGGGAAGCGGCTGGTAGATGTGAAACATTCGTCGTCTCCTTGTGGCAGGGTGCCGGGCCTGTCGCCCGGCGTCGGGGTTACTGCGCGAGCTCGAGCGCGCCGTCGGTGATGCGGATGCGGATCGTCTGGTGGTCGAGCTTGATGAGCCGGAGAATCTCCGCCGCCCACGGCAGCACGTCGGCCCCGTCGTCGCCGCCGAAGGTGTTGTGCTTGGCGTCATACCAGTCGTCGTCGACGTCCGGATTGATCCCCTCGGCGTAGGCGACGACGCGGCCCTTCCCGTCGGGCTTCATCTGCCCCGGCGTCCCGATGCTTATCAGGTAGACGCCCTGATCGCCGACCAGGGCGAGGCTCGGCCCGGTGACCTTCTGGCCGTAGAACTCCGGCGGCATCTCCGAGGAGAGGGCGTGCTCCACGATCGGGCGAAGGTCGCTCGTCTTGAATGTCAGAATGCTCATAGGTTCCATCCGATGTTGACCGCGGCCCGCTCCAGGCGGGCCGCGGCGCTGTTGCTCCGTTGTCCGGCTTCACGCCGTCATCAGGAGGAGCTCCTGGGCTCCGTAGACCTTGCGCTCGCCGCAGCTCTCGCACTCGTAGCCGCGCGCGTCGGGCTCGCAGCCCTCGGCCTCTTCGCCGCAGGCGACGCAGAAGCCCGGATTGTCGAGCGACTCGTCGTAGCGTTGGCACGCCTCCATGATCCGGTCGGTCGTGAGCGTGTGGTGCATCTTCATGGTCGTCTCCGTGGTAGGGGTGTGCCCCGGCGGTCTCCCGCCGGGGTCGTCGTCAGTGGAGCTTCGCCGTCGCCGGCTTGCTCTCCGCCTTCGGCGCTTCCGCCGGCTTTTCGGCCGGCTTCGGGGCCTCGGGCTTCGCCGCCGCCGGAGCGGCGACGGGCTTGGCCTCGGCCTTCGGCGCCTCCGCCGCACCCGTGGTCGGGGCGGGCTTCGGAGCCTCCGGCTTCGCCGCCGCCGGAGCGGCGACGGGCTTGGCCTCCGCCTTCGGCGCCTCCGCCGCATCCGTGGTCGGGGCGGTCTTCGGGGCCTCCGGCTTCGCCGCCGCCGGAGCGGCGACGGGCTTGGCCTCCGCCTTCGGCGCCTCCGCCGCATCCGTGGTCGGGGCGGTCTTCGGAGCCTTCGGCTTCGCCGGGGAGACGTCATTCACGGCGGCGTCGAGCGCCGCCGCGTCGATCTTGGCCTCGGCCTCCTTCCGCTCGGCTTCGAGCTGGAGCGTCTTCTTCTCCTGCTCGATGCTGAGGCCGGCGCCGCCGCCGAGACGCACGATGACGTCGCGGATGCGGTCGTCGTATTCGGCCATCTTCGCCTTGAGCCGCCCGCGATCCGCCTCGGTCGAAGCTCGGGAGAGCTCCTTCTCGATCCGCGTCCGGTGCGCCCGGAGCGCGGCGACGGTTCCGTTGGTGAAGCCGGAGAGGACCTGCTGCGTCTGTCGGTGGACAGTCTCGGTCTCCAACGGCATCGCCATCAGGAAGCATCCCGGCCGGGTGAAGGTGAGGACGTTCGCCTGCGTCCGCGACGTGAAGAACTCGACCCGCTGAGGATCGTTCTTGTCGCCGTCGTGGATCTGCTTCGAGATCGCCTGCGCGACCTTGAAGACCCCGGCGTCCATCACGACGCCCTGACCGGCCACGCTTTCGGCGCCGGCGAAAGCGTCGGTGCTGAGGATGCGGCGATAGTCAGGGAAGGCCCCGGCCTCGATCGACTGGCGGAAACTCACGGTGGCCATCGCCGGCTCCGCATTGTCGCGAATCCAGAGATGACCGCCCGCCTCCATCGGCTCGATGTAGAGCCCGGCGGAGGCGCGCTTCGCCACGACCTTGAGAAGACCAGGCAGGCCCTCTCCGGCGATGGTCAGCCCTTCTGCGAGCCACGTCGGCAGTCCAGCCGGCAGAAAAATGGTCGCGCAGAACAGCAGCTTGCCGTCGGTCGTCACGATCCGGGCCGTGTCGTCCTCGTCGAGATGGAGATGGATGCCGTTGATGTAGTGCCGCGCCGGATCGGTCGACATCGTGAGGGTCGCGGCCAGCATGAGGTCGGGATCGACCTTGAGCCATGTCGGCGGCGCCTTCTTCTCCTCGGCCTTCTTCTCCTTTGCTCCGGCCTTGCCGGCCTTCGCGTCGGCGATTTTCGTCACTTGGTTCATGTCAGTCTCCTGTGGTGAGGGTTCGTCGGCCTTCGCACGCGCTCCGCCATCCGACTTGTCGTCGGCGGAGCCGGGCTTCGCCCAACCATCGAGGCCTGCGCCTCCGTCTCGCAAGTCCGGGCGTCCCGTGCGCTCGTTGCACCGTGGGCCGGCTCTCGGTCGACGATCCGGGCAGATGACGCCCGGCGACAGATAGAAATTAAGGGCTTATTGGCGCGCAATCCAATGAAATATTCAATAAATAACCATTATTTGCCGATATGACCGTACTAAAAAGCCTGACCAGGCGCGCGACCGCCCGCCAGCGCATCGCGCCCTGACGCCTGCGCGAAGTCGCGATCCTTGAGGCGAATGCCGACCAGAATTTAATAGTAGGCAACTGTAGCGATTAATAGACTGTGAGTCGGCTTTCTGGTATGTGCCAGACATGAGCGCAGTGCTGCTGATCGTCATGTGGCTCGGGACGGGCGAAGTCTCGTCCATCGGCGGATTCCAGACGATTCAGGCCTGCCGCGCCGCCGTCGCTCAACTCATGGCCGCCTGGGCGGCGGAGACGCGGCGTGAGCTCCATGCGACCAACTATGACGGCCCGGTCTTCGTCGTCGAAGGCTACGTCGTCGGCGTCTGCGCCGATACGGGCCTCCGCTGATGGACGCCCGCACCCTCGTCGCGATCATCCTCGCCATCGGCTTCCTCATCTTCATGACCGGCGTCACGACGATGCTGATCGGCCCGACCCTCGTCGTCGGCCTTCCCTCGCTCACCGGCGACACGGCGGCGACGCTGCTCCAGACGCTCAAGGAGATCATGCTCTTCGTCCTGGGTACGCTGGCGGCGTTCCTGACCGGAAGGTCCGACCTAAAGCCTGGCGCGACGACTGGAGGCGGCGGCGAGGTCGTCGGCGTCGACACCATCGTCTGCGAGCGGTGCGAGACGCAGTTCCGCGACCCCCGCGACAAGCCCGGCGATCCGGTCTCCTGCCCGCGCTGCGGGCACGACGGCTGGCGCCTCAAATCCGACTCCGAGAGCGAAAGGACCGAACGATGACGCTGAGCGTCGACGAGATCATGGATGCGGCGGACGCCGCGATGCCGAAGATGAAGCCGCGCACGGCCGAGGAGCTCGAGGCGTTCGCTCCGTCTCTGACCGGCGTTCTCGCGACGCCGAACCGGGCCGCCGTGTTCTTCGCCAACCTGGGGCATGAGAGCAAGGATCTGACCGACTTCGACGAGGACCTGCACTATCGCAAGAAGCGCCTCGCGAAGGTCTGGCCGTCGCGCTTTGCGAACGATCCGGCGAAGGCCGCGCGCTGCGCGATGAACCCGGTAGAGCTCGCCAACAGCGTTTACTGCGACCGTCTCGGCAACGGGCCCTACGAAAGCGGCGACGGCTACCGGTTCCGCGGCTCGGGGCCGACGATGCTAACCGGCCGCGCGAACTTCCGGGAAGCCGGGCAGGCCATCGGCGTCGATCTCGAGGGCAATCCCGATCTGGCGCGCGAGGATCTGGTGGTGGGGCTCAAGGTCGCCCGTTGGTTCTACGATATCCGCGGCGTCTTCGAGGCCGCCGACGAGGGGAACTGGAAAAAGGCGACGCGCCGCGTCAACGGCGGTCTGATCGGCCATGACGACCGCGTCCGCCGCATTCGCCGCGTGCTCGCCGTCCTGAACGAGAAGGACCCGGCCTCGGACGACGGCGCGATCCCGACGCTCACGCGCGTTCTGCGCGAGGGCGTGCGCGGGCTCGACGTCGCCGACATGCAGAAGGTGCTCGATCTCGTGCCTGACGGCGTGTTCGGCCCGAAGACCAGGGCCGCCGTCCAGATCTTCCAGCAGGCGCAGAACCTCAAGGCGGACGGGATCGTCGGCGCGGTCACGCGCGGCGTCTTCGCCCGCCTCGGCAAGCTCTTCTGACCATGCGCGCCGCCGGTTCCGCACGCACGGAGCAATGTCATGTTCCCCCGGGCGCGACGCCGACGGCGCGGCGCCTAGCGCATCTTCCTCGGTTGTCCCCGTCGCGTCGTGCCCGGCTCGGGCTCGGCCGGCGCCTCGCGCTCGGGCTCGACGTCTTCGGGCTTCACGAGACTGAGCTCGGGGTCGATCCTCTGCTTGCGGACCGTCAGGCGCGGGCGCTGGCCGACGAGCTCGACCTCCCGGAATCCGTCTTCGGGCTTCCAGTCCGTGACGCCCGCCGCGTGCGCCTGGAGCGCGAGCCTGTAGACGCGCGGAACCTCGGCGAGAACCGCCTTCTCGTCGACCGCTCGCCGCATCCAGAGATCCTCGTTGCGACCGACGCCGTGCGCGATCGCGCAGGCCGCGAGCCAGATATGCCAGCCAACGGGCAGCGGCTCGCCTCGGCGCTCGAGGCCGCTCAGGTAGCAGTTGAGCGTCCGCCGCTCGATCCCGAGCTCCTCGGCCGCCTGGCCGATGCGCATCCCCGACGCTTCGAGCCACTGGTTGAGCCGGACGCGCCGGTGCTCCTGCTCCGGCGTCAGCGGCTTCCATTCCTTCTTCGCCGGCATCAAAAATCCCCCGAATAGCGGCCTTTGCGCATCGTAATTCTCATGCCATGACCAACGCAAGAGTGAAGCCCCCGCCCGGTTCCGCCGCCATCGACAAGGCCTTTTACAAGTCGAAGGAATGGGCGAAGATGCGCGCGAAGGTCATGCGCGAGGAGCCGACCTGTCGCATGTGCGGCTCGGACTCGCCGCGCGCGGTAGCGGACCACATCATTCCTCGCCGCGTCCGTCCCGATCTGGCGCTCGTGCGCGGAAACATCCAGCGCCTCTGCCGCGATTGCCATGAGCGCGAGAAGGCCCGGTTCGAGCGATACGCCTACGGGATCAAGAAGGGCTTCGAACAGAAGCCGCAGGCGGTCTCGGCGGACGGCGTCCATCTCGATTCTCAGCATCCCTGGGCGCGGCGCGGATAGCCGCGCGCTCCGCCGCCGCTCCCCGACACGCTCGCGACTGTCCATCAGGCGCCCCGCCGACGCAGGGCGCCCGATAACCCGCCGGCGCCGCCCGGCGCCCCGCGCCATAACGGCGGAGTGGGGCGCCTGATAGGGGCGCCGGGCGCGCCCGTAGGGGCCGCGCCGCGCGATGCGGCGCCGCCCCGTGGCGCCCCGCGCTCTCGCGCCCGATGCAAGCGCGAAAAATGCCCCGCCGCCCTGTTTCCGCTCGCTCGGCGCCTCGCCGCCCCGGTCCAGGCGCACGCTCGCGCCGCCCTGCGCCAGCTGGCGCGGGTCCGGAATCGCAAACCGCCCGGCGATGCTCTCGCCTGGCGGATCGAAGACGACGCCGCGGGCGTGCGTCGCGCTCGAGCTCATGTCGCCTTCACGGTCAGAACGCGCTGATGATCGCGCAGCTCACGAGGAACACGAAGATCCCGATCACGAAGTTGCGGAGCGGATCGCTGTCATCGAGCTTCGGCGTGGGCGGCTTCGCCTCCGCTCTCGGCGCCGCCGCGGCCTTGACCGCTTCGATCTCGCGCTTCCGCGTTCTCGCCTCGACCTTGGCCTGTAGGCCGAGCATCTTGTCGAACTCCTTGCGCGTGTCGGCCCGCGCGAGGATCACGTCTCCGGTGTCGAGCTCGATCCGGAAGGTCGCCGAGGTCGTCGCGCCGGAGCGGAGCGCGGCGCCCGCCACGGCGCCGACTCCGCCAAGGAGCACGCCGCCCGCGAGCGCGCCGACCGCCATCTTGCCGCCGCTCCGCTTCGCCGCTTCTGTGACGATCGGGACGCTGACAATCTTGTCGGTGATGGTCTCGGACCCGATCAGCTTCTTCTCGAGTTAGACGAAGCTGAAACTGAACCTGATCTCCTTCGAGCGCGGGATGCTGCTTTCGATCACGGTGATCGCCGTGACGCCTCTCCCTAGATGCTGGCCGGCGTCACTTCGACGCCCAGCCATGCGGCTTCTGCTCGCTCATAGATGTCCTCGAGCGAAATCTGGATGGTCTCGGGCCCGTCTTCGCCCTCGGCCGCGCCGCGGATCGCCGTCGCGGTTCCGACAAGATAGCGCAGCTTCTCCGAGCCGATCTCCATGATGATCGCGACGGAGTCGGACGCGACATGCGCGCCGAACTCCACAAGGAAGTCGATCTCCACTTCGTCGTCGTCGTTCATGCGGATCGACGGCAACCCGCCGTCGGCGTCGTCCTGATAGAGGACGACGAGTCCGTTCTCTTCTGCCCAGTCCGTGCCTTTGATGCTGCCCGCCCATTCGATGAAGGCGTCGAGGTCGCGGGGCTTGAAGTGGTTCGAGCGCCACGATCCGAAGTAGTTGGCCATGATCCTGTTCTCCTGTGGTTGTCAGATGATGCGCCAGCTGACCGTCTCGGTCAGCCAGATTTCCGAGCCGTCGACGGCGGTCGAAAGGAACGTCGCCGTCGCGATGAAGTTGACCCGACAGCCGCAGGCGGCGCGGTCGCATCCGCAATCCTGCGTCGCCAGCGTCTCGACGAACCCGCGCCGGACATACTCGCGATAGGATTGCGAGCGCGATCCGGCCTCGGTGGCGACGACGCTCCACCAGGTCGCCTCGGTCTCCTCGGTGCTCGTCGAGTCCGCCAGGACGTTCGGCTTGAACGTCGCGCGCTTGATCGCCTCCGCCTTGGCGACCACAACCCGCCGCGCGTCGCTGCGGATGCGTCCGTCATGCCCGCGAAGCCACATGCCGACGTCGAGCGTCGGCGCAATGTGATTTCCGCGCCGCAGATCGTCCGCGACGCCGGGCGCGCAGCCGGCGATCTCGGTCGCCGTCACATAGGTCTTCGTGGTCATGAATGATCCTCCTGGGCGGCGTCGAGCGACGGCGCGAGCGCGCGGCGCTCGCACTCGGCCAGCTCGGCAATGTCGATCTCGGCGGAGATGGCGTAGAGGTCGTAGCCCTCGATGTCGGTTCCGGCCTGGCGCGCCTCCCTCGCGATCAGCGTGCAGGCCCGGATCGCCGATGCCGCTCGATGCGTGCCGAGCAGGATCGGCCAGGGAGACGTCTCCGCCAAGGCGAAGACGTGGAACAGGCGCTCGCGTCGCGCCCGGTTCGGTGTCTGGTTGCAAGTCATTGTCGATTTTCCGGTGGTAGGATGAAGAAGGGCAGGCCGCGCGACGGATCGCCGACGCCCTGCCTGTCCGTTCAGGCGTTGAGCGAGAAGTATTGGACCCCGTCGCCCTCGACGAAGCTGTTGAAGGCGTAATACGGATACGGCGTCCAGCCGTTCTTCCGGCAGAAATGGACATACCGTTGCCGTCCGTATTCGACGACGCGGTCCGCCGTCGTGGCGAAGACCGCCTCGAACTCGAGCGAGAAGGTCTGCTTCGCCCCGTCCTTCGCGGTGGCGACAAGCGGCTCGATGCGGAACTTCGTGCCGGCCGGGATCACCGTCTCGGCGAGCACGTCGGGCTCGTTCTCGTCCAGCAGCGGGAGCCAGTTGACGCCCTCGTCGTCAAGAACCGTGTGGGTCTCGCCGTCGACGAAGATGTTGAAGATGCGGCCCTCCGCCTCGAGCTCGTCCATTGCGGCGTTAAAGGCCGCATCTATCAGTCGTGATGATGGTGACGACATTCGCAGTCCCTTTCTTCTATCCAGCGTTGCTTTATTGCCCCGCTTGTCACCTAATATATAAGTAGAGCGCGAAATTATATCAATAATAGAATACAAGTAAGGTCCATTTATTGACTGACGGCTGAACTGACTATAGTTGAGGCGCGGACGAGGCCGAAGACTGGCGGCGCAATGGCGCAAGACCAGGCGCGCGGACCAGGCGCGCGACCGGCCGGTCAAGGCGCAATGTCGATTTCGCGGCGCCTGGCGCGACGGGCTTCGATCTCGCCTCGACGTCGCGCATGAGCCTCGCGACCGGGATCGAGCGAGACCTCCCGCGGGTCCAGGCGCGCGCCCCAGGCGCAACATGGTCCAGGACGAAGGCAATGTCGGTTTCGCGACAGCTGACGCATCGCGTCTCGAGCTCGACGCAACGTCGATTTCGCGACGCCGGTTGCGCGCGCCGTCAATATCAATTCCGCGAAGCAATGTGGATTTCGCGGCGCCCGTCGCGCGACAGGTCGATTTCGGGTCGGAATCCGCGTCGCCGTCTCCGACGCCCGCCCCGCCGCCCGCCGCCGCCGCCGCCGCCGCCGCTCGATCGGCCGCGCCGGGCGCTGCGCCCGCTCCGCCGGGCGCTGGCGGCCCGCTCAGCCGCCTCACCGGACGCCGCCCGGCCGGGCGCTGGCCTCGCCGCCCCGCCGCCGGGCGCTGGGCGCGCCGCCGCCGCCGCCGGGCGGCGCCCCCGCCGCCCCGCCGGGCGCCCCCCGCCGCCGCCGCCGGGCGCTGGCGCCCCGCCGCCCCGCCGGGCGCTGGCGCCCCGCTGCCCCGCCGGGCGCTGGAATCAAAACGGGGCGCCCCGTCGGGCGCCCCGTCACAAAAGAATAGGGGCGCCCGACGGACGCCCCATGAAAGAGAACGGGCGCCCCTAGGGGCGCCCGCTCAGATCAGGCGAAGAACTCGAGCGCCGCCTTCTCGCGCCGCGTCATGTGCGCCTTACGCGCCGCCGCCGACCGATCGACCTTCACCTTCGGGCGACCCTGCGCCTTCAGCGCCTGAAACGCGGCGATCGCCGCCTTCAGCGTCTCGCCCTTCGCGCCCTTTCCGGCGACCTTCAGCGCGTCAAGCGCCGCGTCATAGGCTTCCGGCGTGGTCGCGGCGAGCCCATTCTTGCGGGCGGTTTCGATCGCGACGACGGCGGCGTTAACATTGTTCGACATCTGGTAGTCCTTTCGCTGATTTGGCGAGGCACTTTCGCCCGCCCCGGCCTGCGGTATTGCCTGCCGATGCGGTATAGATAGGCGCGGAAACTGCGGGCGCAATGGCGCTCACTCAGAAAAAAAGCGCGCGGCAAAAAAATCTAATAAACCCATGTATTTATTGCAAAAAAGGTTTGGTGACCCCGCAATGCGGCGCGCGCGAAAAGAGGACTCCGCCCCGCCGCGCCGCCGGGCGCGACCAGGCACCCGCCGCCGCCGGGCGCTGGCGCCCCGCGCGCCGCGTCGCCTCGCCGCTCCGCCTCGCCGCTCCGCCTCGCCTCGTGCTCCGGCTCGCCGCGTCGCCTCGCCGCCCCGCCTCGCCTCGCCGCTCCGCCCCGATCACCGCGAGGCGCCCGCGCGATCAATAACCATCTCTCAGGAGGCGATAGCCTCATTCGATTTTTTTGTTTTCGCCGTCAAATACAGATCAAGAAACAACGTCGATCTATATTTCTACATCATTTCCGGGCTCGTTTCGTCTTCAGCGACGGCTGGCCGTCGTCTTCGGGGTCGGGGGGGGAGGTCAAGTTCAAATTCGACGAAGCCCGGCCGACCCCCGCCCCTTCATTGGAACGGCCCGGAGTTTTGAAAAATCTGTGGGGGCTCGAAGATCGGGTTCGCCCGAAAACCCGACCTGACGGGCTCTGACGATCCCGGAAATCTGCCTCTCGGCGATCCGCTTTCGTTCCTGTTGTCGATTGCGGGCGCAATGGACATAATTCAGTCGCATATCGTAAGCCGACGATAGCGAAACGGGTAGTGGCCATGGGAAAGAGAGGACCGGCTCCAAAGTCCGCAAAGCTGCGCGTGCTCGAAGGCCGCGCGCCCGAAACTGCGCTCGACGACGAATTTCAGCCGCAGGGCGGCCTGCCGCTGCCCCCTGACGACCTGACGGAGCTCCAGGTGACCATCTGGCGACGGGTCGCGACGTCGATGCAGGGCTTTCTGACGCTCGCCGACTATGACGCCGTCCGGAACTACTGCGTTCTCCAGGCTCACCTGATCGAGATCGAAGAGAAGCTCAAGACGACCGGCAACCTCGTCACGATGAACGGGCGAACGACCACGAACCCGCTCTTCCGGATGCGGAACCAGCTCGTGCAGAACGTCCACCTGATCGGCTCGTCGCTCGGGCTCAGCCCCGCCGCCCGCGCCCGCATCGGCTCCGCCGAGAAGGACGGAGAGGCGGTCGACCTCGAATACCTCAAGCTGATCGGAGCCGCGTGAGGGAAGAGTTCCGGGCGCTTCCGGTCCCGGTATCCGACCGGAAGCGCCAGCTCCTCTTGAGCCTCGACGTCGACGAAGACGACATCGGCCTGCCCTCGGGAGAAATCATCGGCTTCGGCCACACGTTCCGCGTTCCGGCGGGCATCCGGATCGGCGAGCCGCTGCGCCTCCATCCCTATCAGCAGGACTTCATCCGCGACGTCTACAACCGGCTGGATCCGGAGACCCGTCGGCGCGTGGTCAAGCAGGCCTTTCTGAGCGTCGCGCGTCGGAACGGAAAGGGGCTCCTGGCCGGGGTCATCGTGCTCGCGCATCTCGTCGGCCCGGTCCGGAAACCGAACAGCCTCATCATGTCGGCGGCGAATGACCGTGACCAGGCGGGCGTGGTCTTCCAGTTCGTCTGCGATCTCGCCCGGACGAACCCCTTCATCACGCCGATGCTGAAATTCGTCGAGAGCCTCAAGCGCATCGTCTTTCCCGGGATGAACAGCGTCTACCGATGCGTCTCGGCCGAGGCGAAGACGAAGCTCGGGTTCGGCCCGGACCTGATCGTCTACGACGAGATGGGCGCGGCGCCGAAGCGGGACCTCTACGACGCGCTCTCGACCTCGCTCGGCTCGCAGCCGGAGCCACTCCTGCTCGGCATCTCGACCCAGGCGCCCGACGATGCGCATTTCTTCTCGCAGCTCCTCGACTACGGGCTGGAGGCGATGAAGGGAACGGTCGAAGACCAGACCGTCATCGCCCATCTTCACACGACGCCGGTGGGGGCGGACCTCTTCGACGAGGATGCTTGGCGGCTCTCCAATCCAGGCCTAGGCACCTATCGCGATGCGTCCGATCTGCGCTCGGCGATCACGAGGGCGATCCGCCTTCCCTCGATGATGGGTTCGATCCGGAACCTCCAGCTGAACCAGCGCGTCGCGGCGCACGCCTCGCTCTTCGATCCGATGGTGTGGGACAAATGCGCGGCGGCGATCGAAGAGGAGGCGTTCCAGGAGGGCGAGGTATGGGGCGGTCTCGACCTGTCATCTCGGCTCGACCTCACCAGCTTCACGATGATCGCGAAGCACAAGGGAAAGGTGCATGTCCGCTCCGAGTCCTGGGCGCCGGAGGAGAACGTCGACGACCGCGAGCGCCGGGATCGCGCGCCCTATCGCGAATGGGTCGCCCGAGGCCTCATCACCCTCACCCCGGGCCGGGTCGTGGATTATTCCCTTGTCGCCGCGCGGCTCATCTACCTCTGGCAGATCTACGCCTTCCGCGGGATCGCCTACGACCGCTGGCGGATCGACGCGCTCAAGAAGGAGGTCGCCGAGATGGGGGAGGAGCTGCCGCTCGAGCCCTACGGTCAGGGGTTCAAGGACATGAGCCCGGCGATCGACGCGCTCGAGGCGCTGGTGGTGGAGGGCGATCTCGTCCACGGCGCCGACCCGCTGCTCCGATGGGCGGTCGGCAACGTCAAGGTGGTCGCCGATCCGGCGAACAACCGGAAGCTCGACAAGGCGAAGAGCTACGGTCGCATTGACCCTGCCATCGCGCTTGTGATGGCGGTGGGGCTCATGACTATGAAGCTCGAAGAGGGCGAGGCCGACGTCCAGTCTCTCATCGCCTAACGCGCTGGCTGGACCTTTCAGAACCGTTCCCGACGGTCCAAGGTTCTTCACCCCCGATTGAGCTGTCAATCGGCGCTGAGCCGGAAATCCGGATCGGCTTCCAAAAGGGACCCCTCTCACGGCTGTTTGCTACGGGCCCGACGCGCCGGGGCTATCCAGACGGCGCAGGCGAGTCAGGCCTGTCTCATGGCCTAACGGTCGGGATCAGGTGCGGTTCTTGAAGCGCCAGCTCTCTTTGCCAGTTTCGACGATGCCGCAGTGGTGGGTGAGCCGGTCGAGGAGCGCTGTCGCCATCTTGGCGTCGCCTTAGACGCTGGGCTATTAGCCGAAGGCGAGGTTGGTGGTGACGATGACCGAAGTTCGCGCATAGACCTAGTTGACGCGGTGGAAGAGCAGCTGTCCACCAGACTTGGCGAAGCGCAGATAGTGGTTGGCGGGGTGAGGCGAGGCGCGCCAGATCTGCGTCACCGGCCGGGAATGTAACGCGGCAAGAGCGGGGTCAGGCTCTCCATGAACCTTTGCAGACGAGCCTCGGCGAACGCGTCGCTCTCGCCCGGCAGGATCGGCGTGATGAGGCGCACGAGCGCCCCGTCCTGCCGTCCGATCATTAGCGAATCCCATAGCACGGTCGCCTTCACGAGGTAGTCGTTTGTCATCCGTCGACCGCGCTGCTCAAACCAATAATAGACCAGCTGGCGCTGCAAGCCGAGCTGGATGATCGCGCGGTTCACCTCGAAGGGAGCGACTTCCGATTTCGGCGACAGCTGGATCATCGCCTGCTCTATTTCGGAGATTTCCCAGCCGCCGCCGGGAATACACACCTCCGGCGAGTGAATGCCGCTGCCTTCGGTCTGCTTGAAGTAGAACGCGGTGTAGAAGTCCACCGGCGCCGCCTCGCTCGGAGACTGATAGAGCGCGGCATGGTAGTCGTCCGCAGCGAGGACGGCGGCGATCTGAGGGTCTAGTGGCGGGCGCACCTTGCCTCTCCAACCGTCGATCCTGTCGGGGAAGAGGATGAACGGCGCGCGCTCGACACGCTGGAGTTCGCGCTCCGGCGCGCCGAGCATGAAGGCGGCCAGCAGAACCGTGATGAGCGCGGAGCCGACAAGCGCACGCGAAGGCGCGGCCTGGAGGCTGCGCGCCATCTGGCCCCGGAGCCCGGAGAAATCGATGTCGAGCGCATCAGCGACCGGCCTACGGTCTCCGATCAGTCGCTGCATAACGAGCACCATGCCGAGAAGGATCAGGATCGCCGCACCGAAGATCACCCAGCCCTGAAAATAGTGCAGGAACCCTTCCGCCATCCCAATCCCGTAATTGTCGACGAGGACGCCGATTACGCCGATCCGGAAGCTGTTCATCAGAACGGTCAGCGGCATAGCGGAAAGCAGAAGCATCGCCTTCAGCCACCAAGGGCCGCGGTAAAGAACGCTGAACACATAGGTGAAGCTCATGATCGGGAAGAGGTAGCGCAGGCCCGAACAGGCCTCGGCGACCTGCAGCTTGTAGACGCCGAGGTCGATGATGTTGCCGTCGAGAAAGACCGGAATGTTCATCAGCCGGATCACCGCGACGCCTATCTCGGAGGAGATGAACTGGAGCTGCGTCGTCACCTGCCAGTAGATGAACTGAGGCAGCGGCAACATGAAGCCGAGATGGAGGATGGCGTGCCAGTAGGGCCAGCCGCGCCGCCAGCCAAAGCCGATCACCGTAACGCCGAAGACCCACAGGATGAGGGCGTAGGTGACGATGTCATAGATGTTCGCCACTTCCCCGAAGGCGGCGACGAGATAGGCGAAGATCACGATCACGACGCCCGGCCGTCGCTCCGCCGCGCTCGGCGTGTCTGGCGCCATCGTCTTCATCTGCCTGAGGAAGAGATAGGCCGAGAGTATGGGGATCAGCGGCCCGTGGCTGTACTCGGGCAGGCTCCACGCGGCCATCAGCGAGGCGAACCCGTTCCAGAAGACCGGAATCGCGGAGAGGATCAGCAGCGCGAGAAAGGCGGGACCCGCCTTCGGATTCAGTCGCCCGGCGGAAGGGCTGCCGGCGGTTCGATTCGCTTCGACGGAAAACGCCATTGTGTTCGCCTTGCTCTCGTAGGCGTGTCACCTGCCCCCGGGTACGTTGCGGCGGCAGGCGACAGGCGCCCGGACAGGATCAGAGACGACGCCGTCGCCGGCGCGCCTTTGCGAGGATCAGGCGAGGCGGGGCGGAGGCGGGTCGAGCGCCAGGTCGGGCTTTGACGAAGCGCGTGCATCCAACACTTCCCAAGCGATGAATATGGGAGCGTCAATCGATCTTTGTAGCGCCGGCGCACCGGCCGCCACGGCGGCGCGCTCGCAATGCGTGGGCTGACATCGACTGTCCTTCGCAGCGCCGTTCGCGCTGCTTGCGAGTCCGATTGCAGGCCCTTCGAAGTGCCATGCCGGCTCCCGCGACTGTCCGTGGATTGCGGAGCCGAGGACAATCAACGCCAACAGGAGCGTGCGCAGGACCAACTTCATTTCCTGAATGTAGTGAGTGAGAGCGGATCAGACAATCGCGCGCGCGCCGGACGCTTTCCGATGATCCGTCTCGCAGAGCGCATGGTCGCCGATGACCTCTATGACGCGGCAATCGGCGATCCGACCGCCGCTGCATTGCTCGATCATGCGCTCCAACTCCACTTTCAGGGCACCCAGACGAGCCAGTCGACGCGTGACGTCCGCGAGCTGCGCGCGGGCGATGGCGTCCGCCGCGTCGCAGGGCTGATCCGGTCGGTCCGAGAGGCTGAGAAGGTCTCGGATCGCCTCGAGCGGAAAGCCGAGTTCGCGCGCGTGCCGTATGAAGGCGAGCCGGTCGGCCGCGTCCCGTCCGTAGAGCCGCTGGTTGCCCGCGCTCCTTTCCGCCGCGCCGAGCAGACCGATCTGCTCGTAGTAGCGGATCGTCGGAACCTTGACTCCGGCCGCCGTGGCGAGTCTGCCGATGGTCATCATGCCGAGATCCCTTGTAGCTATAGTTGCTGTAGGCATTAGCTGACTGGAACCAAGCGGACAAGGGCCGAATCGGTCAGGGAGACGGTGATGGACGGAACGGCGACGGCGGACCTTCGCAGTTGGCGGGTCGAGGGCATGGACTGCGCCGGCTGCGTCCGGAAAGTCGAAGGCGCTGTCGCCCGGCTTCCCGGAGTCGAGGCGGTCGAGGTGTCGCTGATGGCGGAGCGGCTGCGGCTCCGGCTCGGAGCCGGCGGCGCGACCGAAGATGTCGAACGCGCGGTGACTGCGCTTGGCTACCGGATCTCGCCGGAGGCTCCAGCGGACGACGGCGCTTCGGCGCCCGCGGCGACAGCCGCCGACGAAGGCCCGCTCCGGGCGCTGCTACGCTCCGCGAAGGCGCAACTCGTCGCCACGACGGCCTTTCTCCTCGCCGCCGCTTGGGGCGCGAGCCTCGTTCTGCCGCCAGAACAGGCGGACTGGGCCTTCATCGCGGCCTGCCTGCTCGGCCTCGCTCCTGTCGCGGCCCGCGCCTTCGCCGCGCTTCGCGCACGTCAGCCGTTCACGATCGAGATGCTGATGACCATCGCCGCGGCCGGCGCGCTCGTGATCGGCGCCGCCGCCGAAGCGGCGATGGTCGTCTTTCTCTTCGCAGTCGGCGAATTCCTCGAGGGCGTCGCGACCGACCGCGCCCGCAACGGCATCCGCGCGCTGGCCGCGCTCGTGCCGAAAACCGCCCGGCGGATCGTGGACGGGGCGCTTCGCGACATGCCGGCGACGGCGCTTGAGATCGGCGACCTCGTTCTCGTCCGCCCGGGCGAGCGGCTGCCGGCCGACGGAGAGATCGTCGAGGGCGAGTCCGGCGTGGACGAGAGCCCGGTGACGGGCGAATCGGTTCCGGTCGCGAAGGGGCCGGGGTCGGACGTCTTCGCCAGCTCGATCGCCGTCGAGGGCGCGCTGACGATCCGCGTCACGCGCGCCGCCGAGGACAACACAATCGCCCGCATCGTGCGGCTGGTGGAGGAGGCCGAGGCGAGTCGCGCGCCCACCGAGCGGTTCATCGACCGGTTCAGCCGTATCTACATGCCGGCGATCGTCGTCTCGGCGATCCTCGTCGCGATCGTCCCGCCGATCGCTCTCGGCGCGGACTGGGGCGAGTGGACCTATCGCGCGCTCGCACTCCTGCTGATCGGCTGCCCCTGCGCGCTGGTGATCTCGGTTCCCGCCGCGATGGCCTCGTCGCTCTCCGCGGGCGCCCGGCGCGGACTCCTTATGAAGGGCGGAGCCATCGTGGAGGCGGCGGCGCGGACGACTCTCGTCGCGTTCGACAAAACCGGGACCCTGACAGAGGGGGCTCCTGCGCTTACGGATCTTCGCGCATTCGACATTCCGGAGGACGAACTCCTCGCGCTCGCCGCGGGCGTCGAGCAGGGCTCCGCGCACCCGCTCGCACGCGCCGTCGAGGAGGCGGCCGCGGCGCGCGGCGTTCGCCCGCGCGCCGCCACAGCGGCCGCGGCGCTTCCGGGCCGCGGAGTCCGTGCGGATATCGACGGAGTAGAGGTGATCGTCGGATCTCCGGGTCATGCGCGGGAACGCGGCGCGCTCGACATCGTGACGGAGGCGGAGATCGCGGCGCTCGAAAGCCAAGGCAAGACCGTCGCGGTCGTCCTGAAGGACGGCGCCGCGCTCGGCTGGCTCGCGCTCCGGGATGAACCGCGGGCGGATGCACGGCCCGGCGTCGATGCGCTGAGGGCGCTCGGGGTCCGGTCAATCATGCTGACGGGAGACAACGCCGCGACGGCGGCGGCCATTGCAGAGAGCCTCGGCATGGAGAGCCGCGCCGGCATGAAGCCTGGCGACAAATCCGAGGCGATCCGCGGCCTCGGAGCAGGCGATCATGTGATGATGGTCGGGGACGGGATCAACGACGCGCCGGCCCTTGCCGCGGCGTCGGTCGGACTTTCGATGGGCTCGGGCGCCGATGTCGCGCTGGAAACGGCGCACGGCGCGCTTCTGCGCAACCGCGTCACCGATGTCGCCGCGCTGATCCGGCTCGCCCGCGCGACGATGACAAATGTGCGCCAGAACATCGCTGTCGCGCTGGGGCTGAAGGCTGTGTTCCTCGTCACTACGGTCTTGGGCGTGACCGGCCTGTGGCCGGCAATTCTTGCCGATACCGGCGCAACGGTGCTGGTCACTCTGAACGCGCTCCGGCTGCTTCGTTTCGATCCAGAGAAAACGGGATGACGGCCTCGAAGGCCGGAGCCGCCGGAGGTGCGATGCGGTGGCCGCTCGAAACAGGTCGAACTACATGACATGCTTGTCTCTGGAGCTGCGAGGAGAAGGAAAGACGATGGATCGCAGGAAAGTTCTCGGACTTATCATCTGTTTTCTCGCCGCGCCGGCGGCGGCGCAAGTCGGCACGGGTGAAACGCTCGTGATCGACGTGGCGAAGACCAGCTCCTGCGGGTGTTGCCTCGCCTGGACGAAACGGCTTGAAGCCGCCGGTTTCGCGCCGACCACCCGCGACCTCTGGGCTGGAGAGCTTATTCAGCACAAACTGAAGCTTGGCGTACCGGAGGACGCGATCTCGTGTCACACGGCCACGATCGAAGGCTATGTCGTCGAAGGTCACGTGCCGCCCGAGGACATCCGCCGTCTTCTCGCCGAGCGGCCCGACGCCGTGGGACTCGCCGTGCCGGGTATGCCGCTCGGTTCGCCCGGCATGGACCAGGGCGACGACCGCGAGCCCTATGACGTTCTCCTCATCCGTCGCGACGGCTCGACGGAAGTGTTCGCGTCCTATCCCGGATCATGACGGAATGCGGTCGGGGCCCAGGCGCCCTTCATCGCGCCTCCGCCAGCTCCGCCTCGATCGCTGCGGCGAGCGCCGCCTCGAGGTCGGGTCCGGGGCTGACGAGCCGGCCTTCGACGAAGAAGGTCGGCGTTCCCGTAACGCCGAGGGAGAGCGCCTCGGCTTCCGAAGCGGCGACGCGGGCGGCGGTCGCCTCGTCCGCGAGGTAGGCGGCGAAGTCGTCGACGTCGAGGCCGAGCTCGGCGGCAAGCAGCGGCGGCGTCTCGGCGGTCAGATCCGCGCGCTGCGAGAATGCGCGGTCGTGATAGGGCCAGAATGCGCCCTGCGCCGCAGCGCAGACGCCGCCCTCGGCGACCCTTCGCGAGACGCCAGAGGGGTTGACCGGTAAGTCGCGAAAGACGACGCGAATCCGGTCCCCGTAGATCTTCATCAGATTGTCGATCGCCGTTGTCGCCGCCTCGCAATAGGGGCACTGGAAATCGGCGAACTCGATGATCGTGACATCGGCCTCGGCCCCGCCCTTTACAGGATAGCCTTCGGTCGCGATCGCAAGTTGCGGCGCGCGCGGTGTCTCGACTTCGGCTACATATCCCTTTTCGGCTGCGATGCGCGCGAGCAGTGCGACGACGTTCTCCTGCGCGATCCGCTGGGCGAGGAACTGGGTGAGCTGGTCCTTGACCTGATCGAACGGCGCGCCGATCCGATCCTTGTTGTCGTCGTAGAAGGCGCGAAGCGTCGCTTCGTCGGGCGGCGGACCGAAGATCAGCTCCTGCCGGACATCGTCGACCGGGCGATCTGCGAGAACGGCGCGTTCCGTCACGTAGAGGTCGAGGACATAGCGGTCGATCTCTTGCCTGCTCCGCTCGGCGGCTTCGAGAGCGATCTCGTGGAGTCGCTGGCGCAGCGATTGAGGCAGGGTCTCCCCGGCATAGGTCACGCCGTCATAACGGAACGTCGTATCGCTCTCGGCGGAGGCGATTGTGGCCGCCGCGAAAAGAGCGAGCGCGCCGAGTGTGGATGCGGTCAGATTCATGCGGATCGGTTTCCCTTGCTTGCTGAGGTCGGCTTGTTGCTTTCTATGGCCGCTTGAGGGTCAAGCCTCTCGACTTGCGTAACGCGAAAGTGAACGGCCCTCGATCACGCGACGCGCCGCCTGAGAGCCCCGTTCAGCGCCTCGATCAGCAGCACGGCGGCGACGACGGCGAGCGTGGCCGTCGCCGCTTTCTCGAACTGAAACGAGCGCACATAGGTCTGGATGTGAAGCCCGATCCCGCCAGCGCCAACCACGCCGAGGATGAGTGACTCGCGGAGATTGAGCTCGAAGCGGAAGATCGTGTCGCGCAGCGCAGCCGGCGCCATCTGTGGCCAAACTGCGAAACGGAGACGCTGCAGCAGGCCGGCGCCCGCGCTCTCAAGCGCCGCCGACGCCGCCGGATCCACGTCGTCGATGGCCTCGGCGTAGTATTTCGCGAGCATCCCCGTCCCGTGGATCAGGACGGCGAGGATTCCGGGCAGCGGGCCGAGCCCCACCGCGCTCACCATCAGCATCGCGACGATGATGAGGGGCACCGCGCGAAGGAGCGCGAGGAGCACGCGCGCCGGCCGCACGATCCAGCCGGGCGATACGGTCGCGGCGGCGGCCGGGCCGAGGATCGCGGAGAGGAGGATCGCGCCGAGCGTGCCGACGACCGCGATGCGGAGCGTCTCGAGGAGGCCGTCGAGCACCTCCGGCCAGACCGAGAGGTCGGGCGGAGCCATGCGTGCGATAAACGCGCCGAGACGCGGCCCCGCAGCGGCGACGCGCGAGAGATCCGCCTCCAGCGTGGCGGCGGACCAGAGGACGAGCGCGGCGACGAGGAGGCCGGGCCACCATGAAGCGAGCGCGCCGGCGCGGCCGGTCATCCGGCGAGCCGGAGCGAGGCCCGCGGCGCGGCGCCGTAGACATCTTCGAGCGCCGTTTCGGTCAGCTCCCTCGCGGGACCGTCGAAGGCGATGCGCCCGTCGCGGAGCGCGACGGCGCGGGTCGCCACTTCGAGCGCGAGCGCGGGCTGATGCGAGGAGAAGATCAGCGTCGCGCCGCGGGAGATCGCCAGGTCGGCGAGGAGGCGCAGCGCCTCCCGGGCGCGGCGCGGATCGAGGCTGGCGACCGGCTCGTCGGCGAGGATCAGCCGCGGCTCCTGCGCCAGGCAGCGCGCGAGGGCGACGCGCTGGCGCTGGCCGCCGCTCAGCCGGTCCACCCGCGTCACAGCCGCATCGAGAAGCCCGACATCGCGGAGCGCGGCGCTCACCGCCGCGTCGTCCTCGGGCCGCGCGCGGCCCATGAGCGAAGGCAGGAGAGGCATCCGGCCGAGCCGGCCGTTGAGGACGTTCCGCCGAGTCGTCGCCCTCTCGACCAACGCGAAGGACTGGAAGACGAAGCCAGTCTCCGCGCGCGCAGCGCGCGGCGGCGGCCGGTCGGGATAAAGGGCGCGGCCGA
The DNA here is from genome assembly GCF_046290545.1 of Pikeienuella sp. Lineage (NCBI taxonomy): Bacteria > Pseudomonadati > Pseudomonadota > Alphaproteobacteria > Rhodobacterales > Paracoccaceae > Pikeienuella > Pikeienuella sp. Next base: position 79,318 of record NZ_JBKAGV010000014.1, read on the forward strand.
GCGTCGTGGCGCAGCCGGTCCAGCCCCGGAGACGGCCGTCCAGCAGCGTCAGGAGCGTCGATTTGCCGGCGCCGGACGGGCCGACCAGCGCCACGACCTCGCCCGCGGCGATCGAGAGGTCGATCGACTCTAGCGCGGGCGCGGCGGCGCCGGGCCGCCGGAAGCCAACGCCGTCAAGCGCGACTGCGGGCGCGCTCATTCGAGGAGGCCGTGGCGCCGCGCGAGCGCGCGCACCGGCTCGAAAGCCGCCAGATCGGCGACGACATAGCCTTCCGGCCCGTAGAGATGGGCGAGGAGCGGCCGGTTCGCCGGCTCGTTCAGCCGCAGAAGCGCGGCGACGACAACGGTTCGCGCGCCCTCGTCAAGGTCGGGCCGCGCGATCACGACATGGGAGGGGATCGGCTCCGTCTCGGCGATCCATGTCACCGACCGGCGCTGCTCCGGAGTCAGCAGAAGATCGGCGAACTCGCTAGCGCCCGCCGCGTCCACCAGCCCTTCGGCGAGCGCCTGCATCGCCTGCTGGTAGCCGCCGGCGAAATAGACCTGATCGAAGAACCGCCGCGCCGCCGCGGCGTCTTCGGCGAGACCGGCTCCGACGAAGAGGTCAAGCGGAAACAGATAGCCCGATTCCGAGATCGGATCTGCGAAGGCGATGCTCCGCCCGGCGAGATCGGCGAGGCTCCGCACCGGGCCGTCCCGCAGGACGAAGATGCGGCCGCGATAGGTCGCCGCGCCGCGATAGACTTCGGAGAGGAGCGGCTCCGCGCCGATCTCCGCCTCCGCCAGCACAAAGGGCAGCGCGCCCATGAAGGAGATGTCGGCGTCGCCATTCCGGAGCGCCTCGATCGCGGCGGCGTGGTCGGCGGTGACGAAGCCTGAGACGGCGAGCCCGGTCTCCGCCGAGAGCCAGCGCGTGATCGCCTCGATGTCGCCAAGCAGCTTCTCCGGGTTCTCCTGAGGCACGAATGCGAGCGTGATCCGCCCGCCGGCTCCGTGCGCCGCGCCGGCGAACGCCCCGGCGGCCAACGCGGCGAGAACGGTTCGGCGATGCGGGCGGTGAGGGACGGAAGGCGCCATGGCTCAGAACATCCTCTCGTCGATCCTGTCCCGGATGCGCCCGAACTCGCCCCACTGCGCCTCGGCCTCCGCCCAGTCGCCGGCGCGGATCGCGCCCCCCGCGGCGTCGAGCGCCGCCGCGAGCCGGTAGACGTCCTCGCGCGCGTCGAGGTTCCCCATGATCGCCGTCTCCGCGGCCAGGTCGGCGGCGACCGTGTCGATGAGAAGGAGCGCGTGCCGCGCGTCGCGGCGCGGGATGAGCGTCGCGAGCGTTGAGGCGAAGGTCGTCAGCTCTTCAAAGGCGAGGCGGAACCGCGTGCGCTGCGCGTCGAACGTCTCGAAGGGTTCGTCGGCGTCCCCGATCGCTTCGAGATAGGTCACGAGATCGGTCCGGTCGCGCGGCGAAAGGCCGAGGGCGAAGCGCGCGTCGAACCAGTCGACCACGGAGTCGAGCGTCGGCAGCGCGCCGTCATGCATGTAGGGCGCGGTGAAGCGCGCACCGAGGAGCGTCGGCGTGTCGAGCGCGCCGTCGCGCGCGCCCTCGTATCCGGGCGAGACAGAGCCGATGTCATGCGCCTGCCGATCGAGGAAGTTGGCGGAAGGAACATGGCAACTCGCGCAGGAGCGGCCGTCCATCCCGGCGAATGGGGCGCGAAAGAGCGCCTCGCCGCGCTGTTCGGCCTCCGACGCGCCGGTGGCGAGCCGGCCGTCGGTCCCGAGCCGGCGGTTCGGCAGGAAGTCGAATTCGGTCATGTAGGCGACGAGCGCGTCGAGCATGAAAGGCGTCGGCTCCGGCCCGGCGAACTCGTTCACGATCACGTTGCGCGTGAAGTCGCGGAGCGAGGCGAAGCGGCCGTCGCGGCCGTATGGTCCGGTGAAGCGGAGGCCGCGGAGGCTCGGGATGTCGAGCGGGTCGTCGCGCCGGTCATTGAAGATCGGGTTGAAGAAGCCGCCGTCCACATCCGCGGCGCCCGGCCGGTGCGCCGTCCCCGGAATGAAGAAGTCACGGTTCGCCTCGCTCCTGTTGTGGCAGGTCGAGCAGGCGATCCCGGCCGTCCGCGCCGGGTCGCCGAAGATCAGCGGGCTGTCGAACAGCATGTCGCCATAGGCGACGAGCGGGAGGTCGGCCTCGTCGATTCCCTGCTCTTCGAAATTGAGCACAAGCTTCGGCAGCGGCGACTGATCCTGGATGCGGCTCCCGGGCGGCAGGAAGACCGGCGCTTCGATCTCCGCGCCTGCGGAATTCGGAAGCGTCGAGAGCTGCGCGCGCGGCGCGAACGTCGCCGGCGCGTATTCGCGGGCGACGTAGGCCGAGATCTCCGCCTTCGCGGCGCGGAACCGCAGGGCGTCGGCTCCCGTCGTCGCTCGCGCGCGCGCGCTGGCGGCGCTGGCGAGATCGAGCCAGGCCCGTCCGAGCCGGCGCGCGGTCGCAGGGTCGGCCGCCGCGACGCCGTCCTCGAAGGCACGGTAGATCGCGCGGGCCTCGGCGACGTAAGACGGCGCACCTCCGGCTTGGAGCGCCGCCTCCGCAAGATCGAGACGATTCAGGAGCGCGGCGACGAGACCGCGCGAGGCCGCCTCGAACAGCTCTGCGCGGTCCTCGGCCGCAAGCGCCGCCTCCACGTCTTTCGCCGCCTCCTCGCCGGCGAGATCGGCGAGCACGGCGAGCGGGGGGCGGCCGCCCCCGGACCCTGCGACCGGTTCGCGCCACAGGCCGGCGACCCCATCCCAGGGAACCGGGGCCAGATTCCCGAGAAAAATCGTGGCGCGCCAGGCGGCGGCCTCTGGGCGCCACGGAGCCTCGGCGAGGGACGTCGCCTGCGCCGCGGAGAGAGCCGAGACGCAGAAAAACAGCGCCATTGCGGTGATCCGGCGCGATCGGTTCGAGGCTCGCCTCACGCAGCTTGGCATTCGATGACGACTCGTCTTGATAAGATAGACATGGCTAAGTTTTGTTCTCTTGGCTTGTACGTGTCAAGATCGTGTCGCGGATCGGAGAGAACGAATGCGTGACGTGAAGGAGAAAGAGGCTGATGCCGACCCGGCCGAAGCGAGCGCCGGCGGCTTCCGCGCTACGCGGGACGCTCATCGGACCGAGATCGTCGAGGATTACGTAGAGCTTGTCGCCGAACTCATCGAGACGATGGGAGAGGCGCGCCCAGTGGATATCGCCGCGCGGATGGGCGTCACCCAACCGACCGTCGCAAAGAACCTCGCGCGGCTCATGCGCGACGGTTACGTGACGCGGGAGCGCTATCGCTCCGTGTTCCTGACGGAAGAAGGCGCCGCGCTCGCGCGCGCCTGCCGGGAGCGGCACCGGATTGTGGTGGAGTTTCTCTTGATTCTCGGGCTCGACCCCGAGACGGCGGAACAGGACGCCGAAGGCATAGAGCATCACGTGAGCGAGGCGACGCTCGCGCGATTCCGCGCCTTCATCGACGAGCGCGCGACGCCGGTTCAGAGCGCCGCCACCTCGCGCGCGACCAGATCGTAGAGCTGCTGGCGGCCAAACTCGATCAGCGGCTTGCCGTTGACGAAGAAGGTCGGCGTCTTGGAGACGCCGGTTGCTTTCACGTCCTCGGCATCTTGCGCGAGAATCTCGGCGATGGCGGGCGACTGTGCGTCCTGCATGGCGCGGGCGACGTCGAGCCCGGCGCGACCCGCCACGCCCCAGGCCGCGGCAAGATCCGGCGCGCCGTGTTTCGCCCAGATCGGCTGCGCCTCCAGCAACGCCCCGAGCACCGGCTCGAACAGATCCTGTAGCCTCGCCGCTTCGAGAATGCGGACCGCCTCGTCGGAGCCGTCGTGCAGCGCCGCGTAGCGCACGACGATCCGCACGTCTCCCTCGAAATCCGCCAGAATTTCCTTCAGGACAGGGTGAAAGGCGCGGCAGGTTTCGCAGGAAGGATCGAAGAACTCGACGATCGTCACAGGGGCGTCCGCCGGGCCGATAACCGGCGCGTGATCGCGGAGAAGCGGCGGCGGGTCCGCCTCCCAGGCGAGCTCGGCCGGGCTCTTCGGCGTCTCGTAGAAAAATGCCGCCGCGCCAAATACAGCGACCGCGGCCGCGCCGAAACCTGTGACAAGCGCTCGTCGGTTCATGTTGCGTCCTTCAGTCGGATTGTTGGTCGCTGCGAAGTCAGCCTGTCGTGAAAGGCGGTTCTCCCGATGGAGAGCCCATGCTGTGCAAAGGCGCCAGAGGGGCCCGGAAGGGGCGATCAAGATCTGCGATTCGCACTTCCACGCTTGGCTGTTAGCAGCTCAAGTTGCTATAGCTTCAAGGGCCCCGACGCAGCATGTGAAGGCGGACCATGCGAGAATGAAGCCGGCGCAGCGACTCTCTTACTCGGGGGCTCGGCGCCGACGCCCTTTCCCGCTCACGAGGAGTAGCGCCGCCACTCCGCAAAAAATGAATGTGTCCGCGAGGTTGAAAGCGGGCCAATGCCAGGCGCCGGCGTAGAAATCCAGAAAATCGGTCACCGCTCCGTGTCTCATGCGGTCGATCATGTTGCCGAGCGCGCCGCCGATAATCAGCCCGCACCCGGCGGCTTCGATCCGATCCGTCGCCCGGAGCATCGTCGCCAGAAGCCAGACGCAGATCGCCAGCGCCAGCGTGACGAGCAGCCATGGCGGGAGTCCGCCAAGCAACCCGAAGCTCACCCCGTCATTCCGCACAAGAACGAGGTTGAAGCTGGGAAGGATCGGGAGGCCGGCGGTCAGGGCGACAGCATGCGCCATCGCCGCCGCTTTGGTGAGCTGATCAAGCGCGAGGGCGATGCCGCCGCATGTCAGGCCGAAGAGGGCGGGCCTCATTCTAGACTCTCCGGATCACAGGAGAGTTGAGCAAGGTCGGACGAAGCGCGCGCCAACTTCCTCGCTCCAAAGCCGCATAGGGAAAATGTCCGCCGCCCGTTGCCCAGGCGACCTCGTCCGCTACGTCCCTGCGAAGCGCGGAAACGGACAGAAATCGATGGAAAGCATGGAGAGTCTCGCGGCGCTGATCTCGGAGAACCGCTGGCAGGTCTATGCTCTGCTCTTCGCCTATTGCGCGTTGAAGAGCGGAGCCCTGCCGTTCCTCGCAGGCGCCGCCGCCGGCTACGGGCTTCTCGACGGCGCGCTCGCCGCACTCTTCGCCTTCGCCGGCGGCTATCTCGGAGACGAGGCGCGCTTCGCGCTGGCGCGCCGTTTCGGTCTCGCCGGCCTCGGCCGCGTCCCGAAGCTGCGCGACTGGGTCCTGCGCACCATCCCCGTCGCGGAGAGATACGGGAGCCTCTACATCTTCGCCTACCGCTATCCGAAAGGCATGCGCACCATCGGGGCGTTTCCCATCGGTTTGACATCGATGCCATGGGCTAGGTTCACCAGTCTCAACGCCGCATCGGTGGCGCTCTGGGCCTCTCTGCTGGTCGGAGGGGGCTACCTGCTCGGGGAACGGCTCGTCGCCGCGGTCGAGGGCGGATGGGGCATGGCGAGCTTCGCGCTCCTCATCGTCTTCCTCGGCCTCGGCTGGCTCGCCTACAGGCAGGTCACGGCCCGGATGATCGCGCCGCCGGTCTGACCGGAGCGACGCGGCAAGCGGCTGTCGCGGCGCTCTCGGAGCGGACGAGTCTTCAGGCAGCCTCATGATCCGCTCGCCGCCGCATCCAGCGCGCGGCGGATCTTCGGCAGCGCGACGTCCCGCGGCTCGTGCGGGTCGACAATGCTCACGAACCGTCCCGCGGCGTCGTAGAGGAACACGCCGGCCGTGTGGTTCATCGTATAGTCACCGCCTTCCGTCGGAACCTGTTCGTAGCGCACGCGGAACCCTTCCGCCGCGCGGGCGATCTCAGCCTCCGTTCCGGTCAAGCCGCTGATCGACGGGTGGAACGCGCCGACATAGCCGGCCATCGCATCGACCGTGTCGCGCGTCGGATCGACGGTAATGAAGACGGCCTGAATCCCCTCCCCCGCTGCGCCGAGCTCGTCGAGCCAGCCGGAGATTTCAGAAAGCGTCGTCGGACATATGTCAGGGCAGTAGGTGAAGCCGAAGAACACCATCGCAGGCCGCCCGATCAGCGTTCCGGGCCCGACGTGTCTTCCCTCGTGATCGATCAGCCGGAACGTCATGTCCGTCAGCGCCGCGGGCCGAAGCGCCTGCGGCTCCGGCGCGCCCGGCCCATCCACCCGCCACCACCCGATGAAAAGCGCGAGACCAAGCGCGCCGAGCCCCGCGCCGCCCCAGGCCAGGACGGTAGCCCGGCGCATCAGCCCCCCGGTCCGCGGGCCGCGACGCCGAGGATCGGCGTCGTCACCGTCACCTCGCCGCCGTCCGAGAAGGTGAGCGTCAGGTCGAAGGTCTCGCCCTCGATCATCGGTCGCTGCAGCTTCATCAGCATGACATGCATCCCGCCCGGCGCGAGGGAGAGTTCCGCGCCCGGCGCGATCTCGATCTCGCCCGCCGGGCTCATGGAGCTCACCCCGGCGGCGTTCGTGGACGAGAGGTGGATCTCCGGCATCATCGCAAGATCGGTCCGGACGCCGTTGAGCGTCACCGGGGCGTCTCCGCCGTTGCGGATGGTCAGATAGGCGGCGCCGGGACGGTTCACGCTGATCGAGGTGCGCGACCATGCGCCCTCGACGACGACATCCTCCGATCCGGCGAAGGCCGGGGCGAGGGGCGCGGCGAAAAGCGCCAGAGCCGCCAGGGCGAGTGAGAGCGTCGGTTTCATGTGCGTGTCCCTTTCAGTTGTCATGACCGCGTCGCAGCCACTTCGGCGGCGACGAGCCGACGGAGGGGTTCCTCTCCGAAAGGTTCGAGCGGGCGGCCGTTGACAAAGAATCCGGGGGTTTTCGTCACCCCCATCGCCGCCACGTCGGCGCGGTCCTGGTTCAGGATCGCGGTGATGTCGGGCAGCAGCATCTGCTTGCGCGCCTCGGAGATGTCGAGTCCGGCGCGGCCCGCGATCCGCAGGATGAGGTCGGGCTCCGGCGCGCCGTGCGAGGCCCAGCGCGGCTGTTCCCTTAGGATCGCCTCCATGACCTTTTCATAGACGCCCTGCATCCGCGCCGCCTCCAGCACGCGGATCGCCTCCTCGGACCCCTCGCCATGGAAGGGCGTGTAGCGGATCACCAGGCGCACCGCCGCGCCGTGCTCCTCCATGATGTCCTTCACGATCGGATGGAAGGCGCGGCAGGTCTCGCAGGCCGGATCGAAGAATTCGACGATGGTGACGGGCGCCTCCTTCGGACCGAGAACCGGGGAATACGGGCGCGCGAGCGCCTCAAACTTTTCCGGCGGCAGACGGTCGGCCGCGGTGAGCGCGGGCCGGGTGGCGAGCCACGCGGCGCCGCCGAACCCGGCGGACGCAAGAGCGAGAACGGAGAGGATCAGGGCCCGGCGGTTCATGGCGTGGTCTCCTTGAGGGATCGAAAGGAAAGGAAGCCGATCAGCGCGAACGCTGCGAGTGAGAGAACTGGAATCGGCAGCCCGAGAACCAGCTGGTTCGCATCGGTGCAGGACGGGCCAGAGGCGCTGCAGGGCCTTATCGGCTCCGGGATGAGCCCGACGTAGAGCCCGGTGTGATAGAGCGCCACCGCCAGCCCGCCCGCGGCGAGCGCGAAGCCGTAACGGCCAACCCGCCGGTCGCCCCACCAGAGTCCAAGCCCGAGGACGACGGCGAGCGGGAACATGAACGCACGTTGATACCAGCAAAGAAGGCACGGTGTCTGACCCAACACCTCGCCGATGAAGAGAACGGCGAGCGAGGCGGCAAGCGCGAGCGCCCAAGCCAGCCCGAGAGCCGTATCGCCGGAAATCCGCGTCATATCGGTCAGATCCTTTTCCGCAGATCGGCGAGAATCTCTTCCGCCGGGGCGCCGTAGGGCCAGGAGGCGGCGAAGCCGGCCTCCGGATCGAACAGCAGGAGATGCGACGTGTGACCCATGGTGTAGCCACCCGGCGCTCCCGCCTCCTCGATGCGTTCGAAATAGATCGGGAAAGTCTCCGGGATTTCGGCGATCTGCTCGGGCGTGCCCGTCAGCCCGATGATCCGGTCGTCGAACAGAGGGACGAACCCGGCCAAAGCCTCCGGCGTGTCGCGTTCGGGGTCTATGGAAACGAAGAGCGGCTGGACGCTCGCCGCGTCGTCGCCAAGCCCCTCCATAATGGCGGCGACCTCGGAGAGCGTGGTGGGGCAGATGTCCGGGCAGTTCGCGAATCCGAAGAAGACCAGCATCCAGCGGCCTTCGTAATCAGACTGCGTGCGCACCACCCCAGTATGATCCGTCAGTTCGAACGCCGCACGAAACGCAGGCTCGCCCTCCGCGGCCTGGTCGACTCGATAGTCAGCCCAGAGCAGCAACCAGACGAACGCAAGCGCCGCAGCGCCCACAGTCCCCCAGAGGATCTTTTGAACTAATGTCAGTCGCAACGCGTTGGCCTGCCTGTGGTTCTTGATTCTGCGGTCGTTTAGACCCTTTAGTTACTAGAGGTTCAACCCGCTTGTTCCGTCGTCACGGCGGCGTCACGGACCTGTGTGGGGGCTCACGGTCTTGCCAATCGGTGGCCCTAAACCTACCAATACTGAAGCATTACGGAGGCGCCCATGCTGACGATCGGCAGTCTGGCCAAGAGAACCGGCGCCAAGGTGCAGACGATCCGTTATTACGAGCAGATCGGTCTGATGCCGCAACCCGGCCGGACCGAAGGTGGCCAGCGCCGCTATGGCGACGACGAGCTCGACCGGCTCGCCTTCATCCGGCACGCGCGACAGTTGGGCTTTTCCCTCGAAGCGATCCGGGAATTGCTGGACCTCAGCGATCACCCCCACCGCCCGTGTCACGAAGCCGACGCCATCGCGCGCAGGCAGTTAAAGCAGGTGGAGCAGCGCCTTGCGCGTCTGGAAGCCCTGCGCACCGAACTCAAGCGCATGGTTCACGAATGCAGTGGCGGGCAGACGGCGGATTGCCGCGTGCTGGAGGTGCTGCGAGACCATTCCGAGTGCCTGACGGACCACGACGAGATCGGCGCCTGAGATGCCCGCGGCCTTCGCCTATCCGCTCGCGGCGCTGGCCGAGATCGCCGGATGCTTCGCCTTCTGGGCGTGGTGGCGTCTCGGCGCGTCCGCCCTCTGGCTCGTTCCCGGCGTGGCCGCGCTGGTGGCGTTCGGCTGGCTTCTGGCGCAGGTCGACACCGTGGCGGCGGGACGCGCCTTTGCGGCCTATGGCGGGGTCTATATAGCGGCATCGGTTCTGTGGATGTGGCTCGCGGAAGGACATAGGCCGGATGGGTGGGACGTATTCGGTACAGCGGTGTGCCTGGTTGGCGCCGCGATCATTCTGGCCGCACCGCGCGGAGCGTGAATTCAGGGCTTGAAGCTACAGTCGCCGTAGCAATTATCTCTCCCATACCGATCCGAGGAGAGATGTCATGATTCAAACAGACACATTGTTCGCCCCCACGCGGCTCCTCGATTTCGAGAGTCCGGCGATCGCGGCGCTATTGGTAGCGCGGGGCTGGAAAGCTCTGCCGCCTGACGCGCGGATCGGGGCCATCTACGATTTCGTCCGCAACGAAATCGCCTTCGGCTACAATCGGGCGGACGACATTCCGGCATCACAGGTGCTGGTGGACGGCTTCGGCCAATGCAACACCAAGGGCACATTGCTGATGGCGCTGCTCAGGGGAGCCGGCATCCGGTGCAGATTGCATGGCTTCACCATTCACAAGGCGCTCCAGCGCGGTGTCGTCCCCGAGCTTGTCTATCCGGTCGCGCCCGCGGAAATCCTCCATTCCTGGATCGAGGTGGAGACCGGCGACACGTGGATCGACCTTGAGGGTTTCATCCTCGACGCGCCGTACCTCGCGGCGTTGCAGCGGGCGTTCAGCGACACCGACAGCCTCTGCGGCTATGGTGCGGGCACCGAGTGCCTGAACAGTCCGCCGGTCGAATGGACGGGGGCCAGCACGTATATCCAGAAAGCCGGTATTGCCCGGGATCTGGGAACATTCGAGACGCCGGACCAATTCTATGACGTGCACCGGCAGGCGTTCGGCCAGCTGCGCGATTGGCTCTATCGTCACATCGTCCGGCACTGGATGAATGCTCGGGTTCGCAGGATCCGCGATGGGCGGTTGCCTCTCAAGCCAGGCACTGCCCGGCTCAATCACCGCCACGAGGGGGACGCACATGCCGCATGATCATGGCCACGCCCATATCGACCCCAAGTCCGGCGATCGCCGCGTCTCCGTCGCGATCTGGGCGAATGCTCTTCTGACCGTCGCGCAAATCGTCGGAGGCATCCTATCGGGCAGCCTCGCCCTGATCGCGGACGCGCTGCACAACTTCTCCGACATGGCCTCGCTGGTCATCGCCTTCGCCGCGCGCAAGATTGCGCGGCGACCGGCGGACGAGCGCATGACCTTCGGCTATGGCCGGATCGAGATCGTCGCAGCGCTGATCAACTACACCACGCTGATCCTCGTCGGCTTCTACCTGATCTGCGAAGGCGGGATGCGGATGATCGACCCGCCTGAGGTCGCCGGCTGGACGGTCGTGATCCTCGGTGGCGTGGCGCTTGCCGTGGACACGCTGACAGCGCTGCTCACCTACTCGATGCAGAAGGGCAGCGTGAACATCCGCGCCCTGTTCCTGCACAACCTGTCGGATGCGCTGGCGTCCGTTGCGGTCATCATCGGTGGTGCGCTCATCATCCTCTACGACATGCGATGGGTCGACCCTGCGATCACCATCGGTATCGCGCTGTACATCCTCTACCTGGCGTTTACGGAGATCGGCGAGCCCATTCGCACACTGATGCTCGGCAGTCCGCCCGACATCGACAACGGCGCTGTCGTCGACGCGATGCGCGGCATAGGCGGCGTGGCGGACATCCACCACGCTCATTTCTGGCAGATGCAGGAACACGCGGCGGCACTCGACACACATGTTGTCCTCGAGACAGGATCCTGGGAGCGCCTCGAGGACATCAAGGACGAGATCAAGCGAATGCTTGAGAGCCAGTTCGGCATTGCTCATTCGACGCTGGAATTCGAGCGACAAGAGCGGGCCCACCAGAACGCAAGCCTGTATGGACATGGAGGAAGGGAGGATGCTGGCTGACTCCAGCCGCCGTGCGGTGACGATGCGAAGTCGGGCATAACGAAAACAATGGCTTAGGGTGGATAAGGTTGGATATCAGGCCCATCCCCTCCGATGGAAAAGAAATTGAACGTTCGCTATCGCAGGAAGTTGCGCAAGTTGGACAAAGGGCGGGAAGCGGTCGTTCGCGGCGTCAAGGACGTGTGTCCGGTTCTGGGCCAGTACCAGCCTCGCGAGTTTCGGCCGAGATTGCGACAAACTGTCGTTTTGCGAGCGGCCCTACCGTGGAGGTCCGAGGCGCTTCACGTCCTTGTTCAGGCGCTCGATCAGTTTGATGTTGTACAGTTTCGTGCGGCGTGTAAATGCCGAAAGAAAGTTCCCCAGAAGTGCCGAACGAATATTCCCCACTTTCGGGTTCGGCGATCAGCCGGGATCAGTGATGAGCGGCTCCATTTTTGGGCGGCCTGCCCCGTCGCTTCGGGGCCGGCGGCGGCGTGATTGCGGCGTGCGAGCGGGTGTGCTCGGGGATGAGATCGGCATGGGCGCGCAGGCGGTAGCTGGCGCCCTCGATCTGGACGACGATGGCGTGATGCAGCAGGCGGTCGAGCAGCGCGGTCGCGACGACGGGGTCGCCGAAGACCTCGCCCCATTCGGCGAAGCCGCGGTTGGATGTGAGGATCATAGCGCCCTTCTCGTAGCGGGCGTTGACGAGCTGGAAGAACAGATTGGCCCCGCCCGGCGTGATCGGCAGATAGCCGATCTCATCGACGATCAGCAGGCTGCTGCGCCCGAGGAATCGAATCTTCTCGATGAGGCGCCCCTCGCGCTCGGCCCTGCCGAGAGCCTCGATGAGCTCCGCCAGCGTGGCTCTGTAGACCCGCCTGCCGGCCTTCACGGCGGCGACGCCGAGGGCCGTGGCGAGGTGGCTCTTGCCGGTTCCGGGTGGGCCGAGGAAGTGCACAACCTCGGCGCGGGCGACGAAGTCGAGCTGGGCGAGGGCCATGATGCGGCCCCGGTCGAGCGAGGGCTGGAAGGTGAAGTCGAAGCTTTCCAGCGTCTTGGGCGGCGTCAGCCGGGCGGTCTTCAGCGAGACGCCGATGCGGCGGGTCTCACGGGTGGCGTGCTCCTGGGACAGGAGCGCGTCGATGGCCTCGAGCGCGCCGATCTCACCACGCTCGAGCTGGCGCATGGTGTGGTCGAGCGCCTCCAGGGCGCAGGGCTTGCGCAGGCCGAAGAGGCTGGCGCGAATGCGATCGAGCGTGCCGGTCATCGCGCGACCCCCTCGCCAGCCAGTCTGCGCGCCACTGCGTCGTAGAAGCTCAGCGGCCTGACCGCCACGCCCGCTGACGCCGGCTGGGCCGCCGCCGCCGGAGGCGGCGCCTTCCGATGGGCAGGATCGACGCGACGCTGGTTCTTGCTTTCCAGCAGCGGATGCGCCGCGATCAGCGCGCCGTCCTCGAAGATGCGCACCTCGCTGGGGTGGTTCTGGACGTCGAGCACGCGCTTTCGGGCGGTGTCGGGAACGCTGTAGAGATTGCCGCCCACAGAGACCATGCCTTCGCGGCTGACGCGTCGCTCGATGGTCAGCACCGCGCTGTAGGGGATGGCGGGATGCGCGATCAGCGCAGGCTTTTCCTCCGCGAAGTGCTGATCGACAATCCTGTTCGTCGTGGCGTGAACCCGGGGATTGGCGACCTGCGTGCGCCACTCTTCGAACTGGGCGTTGAGATCGTCGAGATTGCGGAAGCTGCGCGCCAGCCAGAAGTCCTGCCGGACATAGCGATAGGGCCGCTCGATCTTCCCCTTGGTCTTGGCCCGGTACGGCCTGCAGGCGCGCGGCACGGCGCCGTAATGGTTGAGCAGCGCCACGAGCGAGGCGTTGTACTGCACCACCCCGTTGGCGTCCTCGCCGATCACCGCCGTCTTCATCCGGTCGTAGAGAAGCTCGGACGGCGCGCCGTCCATGGCGGCGAAGGCGTCGATATGGCAGCGCAGGACGGTCTGAAGATCCTGCGTCGCGCAGAACCGGCCCCAGAGCCATCGGCTGTGGCCGAGGATGATCGTGAACAGCCACAGGATGCGCACGACGCCGTTCGTCGGGCGATCTTCCCACTGGGAAGATCGCTGATCCTCCTCACCGTCGAGGAACTCGACACGGAACTGGGCGAAGTCGACCTGGGCCTGCTTGCCGGCGGCGGTCTCGAACCGCCGTTCGAAGCTCTGCGTCCGTGGCGGCCGGGCGGTGCGCAGGAAGTCGGTGACGACGCTGTAGCAGCCCTTGTAGCCGCGCTCCCGCAGTTCGCGCAGCAGCCGCTTGCCCGACAGGTCGGGCCAGGCGGCGATCCGGGCGCGCAGATAATCCTCGTACGGCGCGATCAGCCGCGGCTGCGCCGGCCGTGGGCTGTAGGCCGGCGACGCGATGCCGACCTCGAGGTGCTTGCGCACCGTCTTGCGGTCCATGCCGAGCTTGCGCGCGATGGCCGAGACGCTGAGCCCCTGCCGCTTCAAATCGTGGATCAAGACGATCTCTCCCAGTGTGATCACCTGCCTGCCCCTTCCTTTGCGGGTCTGCAGGTGGGGTGTTTGGGCCGCCGATCTGCGGGAGGCATGCCCCCCGCAGATCGGCGCTCCGGCGCTCAGACTGGGGAATCTTCAAACGGCACTTTTGAGGAGTTTACGCTCGGCACTCACACGGCGTTGGCGCGGGAAGGACATGTACCGGCGCGTCCAGTAGCTCGCTCCCCGCCGGGTTCGCTCTTTTCGCTGCCGCCGCCCGAAGGACCATTGCCTTCTTCCTTACTGTGCGGGTAAAATTCTATAAATGGCTGAACGCGGCAAAGGATTCCGCATCGAGACACCCGATCTTGTCCGTCAGAGGTCTGCATTTTTGTTCGTCACGGCCATGAAGGAAGGTGGGCCGGATGAGCAAAGCGAACGACTATCATGCCAGGTAACCGCTCTATTCCATCGTCTTGGGAAATGATCCGCGTGGACCAGGCCGGCGCAGTGCGCCTCGGCCGGCAACGGTCACCCGACAAGCATACCGGGCGACATGCAACTAAATATCTGCGGGCGGCTAATATCACTCCCGCCGGTCTCGATCTTAGCGATCTACTGGAAATGGACTTCACGCCAAGGGAACGGCAGATTTTCGCCCTTGTAGACGGCGATATCCTGCTAACCGAGGCGTCGGGAAGCGCAATTCATGTCGGCCGCGCAGCGTTGTGGCGAGGCGAGATTGACCCTTGCTGCTTCCAGAACACGGTCGTTCGGTTCCGTCCGCACCTGGCGCTGTCCAGATATGCGCTCATAGTATTTCGTCACTATGCGGCATCGGGGGTCTTCGCTCACGTGGCGCGAGGCGTAGGTATTCAGCATCTTGGCGCGTCGCGTTTTGCTGCGCTGCACTTCCCTCTGCCGCCGCAGAATGAACAACAGCGCATTGCCGTCGCCGCGGACCGGCGACTTCAGGACATACGCAAAGCCGAGACGCTACTGCGTTCGGCCCTCGACCGGCTCGGTGAGCAAATGCGCGAAACGCTTGCCGCTGCCGCGGCCGGCGAGCTTGCTGAGCAGCGTCCCGACCAGGCCGGGGACAAACGCCTGCACGACCTGGCATCCGGAAGATCGGGTGGTCCGCAAGGCAACCCGCTCGACGTAATCGAGCGTGCGACCGAAGCTGAGGATGTTTCGTTAGGACCATTGCCGCCCGGATGGCGATGGGTCCGCGTCGCGGCGGCCGGCGAAGTCACCTTAGGACGGCAGCGCGCGCCGCAACATCAGCATGGCCCGCACATGCGGCCTTATCTTCGCGTGGCGAATGTCTTCGAGGAACGCATCGATACATCGGACGTTCTCGAGATGAATTTCACGCCGGAGGAAGCGGAAGTTTACACGCTCAAGGCGGGCGACATTCTCCTAAATGAAGGACAAAGTCCCGAACTAGTCGGGCGCCCGGCTATGTATCGCGAAGAGATTCCGGGTGCCTGCTTTCAGAACACGCTCATACGCTTTAGAGCTGGCGACGGGACCGATCCCGACTACGCTCTGCTGGTCTTCCGGCATTATTTGCATTCTGGTGTTTTTCGGCGGATCGCGCGTTGGTCGACGAACATTGCTCATCTCGGCCTTGAGCGCTTCCGTGCGCTGCTGTTCCCCTTGCCGCCGCTGGAAGAGCAGCGGCGTATTGTGGCCGAAACGCGGCTTCGACTGACCTCCATCTCGGCGCAGATCCAAGCGGTGGAAGCGTCGATCAGCCGGCTTCCGGAAATGGAAGCCGAGCTCCTAGCAGCGGCTGTCACCGGCGAACTCGTCGAGCAGGACCCGGCTGATGAAACGGCAGCAGCGTTGATCGAACGGCTCGGACCTCCACCGTCCGAATCGCGACCGGCCAATGATGTCGACAAAAGAAAGGAACCTCCGCCCGTGACCGTCAAACGTCCATCAGCCAGCCGTCGGCAAGGACCCAACACGGATCTTGCAGAGGTCCTGCGGGAAGCTGGAACACCACTCAAGCTTCCCGAGCTTTTTGGACAGGCGGGCTTCGATCGTGACGAACCCGAGCATGTCGAACTCTTCTATCTCGCGCTGCGCTCGCAACTCGGCAGCGCCATCCGGCAGGTCCGCGACGGGGTCGAAAACGCCGAGTTGGAGACTATCGATGCGGCTTGAGGAACTAACGATCGGGGAATTCAAGAATCTCCGCGACCTACATGTCGATTTCGACGAGATCTCGCCCTATACAGTGCTCGTCGGTGAGAACGGCTCCGGTAAGTCAAACCTTATCGAAGCGCTTTCGCTAATCTTCCGCAACCTCGACCTTGATCAGGAAGCACCCTTCACATATCAGCTAAAATATCAGTGCCGCGACCACGACATCGAGATCAACGCTGTCGCTGACCAATATCCACAGTTCCGTGCGAAGTCGCGCAATGAGACCGAATATAGGGATCTACCGCGCCGTCATTTTATGGCCGAAGATGAGCGCGGCAGCCCGCTCTATCGCCCGGCTTTCGTTTTCGGCTACTATTCTGGTCCCAGTGATCGGCTCAAAACGATCTTCGAGAAGCACCGCGAGCGCTATTATAACTGGATTATCAAGGCGCCTGCTCAGCGTAGCAAGGAGGTCGCCGACCCCAATTCGCTGCGCCGCTTGTTCTATTCGCAAACGCTACATGGACAGTTCGCACTTATCGCCTTCTTCATGGAGGCTGCGACCGGACCGGACGATGATCGGGCTTTCCTGCGCGATCACCTCCAGATCGACGGCCTTGACAGTGTCCTGTTCGCGCTCAAGAAGCCGCCATGGCCGGGCAACAGGGATGGCGATCCGCGTTTCTGGAAGGCGGTAGGCGAGGTCCAGGAGTTTCTGAGCCGTCTTTACGACAAGGCCATGCTGCCGGTCCGGATGGGCCGGCGGATGGCTATCGATCTGACCAAAAATCCAGTCGTCGAGAACCTCTACCTGTTCCTTCCTAAGCCCGACGCCCTCGAAGAGGTCTACCGTTCCTACGGCAACCAATATGCCTTCTTCACCGCTCTGGAGAGCATGGACCTGTCGAAGCTGCTTGGAGAGGTGCGGACACGCGTCAGGATGGCGCCAGGGGCTGGCGGCGGAGAGGTCACCTATCGCGATCTGAGCGAAGGCGAGCAGCAACTGCTGCTGGTACTCGGGTTGCTCAAATTCACGGCGCGAGAGGAGGCGCTGTTCCTGCTCGACGAACCGGACACCCATCTCAATCCAGTCTGGAGCACGCAGTATCTCGAATTTCTTGATCGTTTCATCCTCGGCCGTGACAGTTGTCATATCGTGATGTCGTCGCACGATCCGCTGGTGTTTGCCGGTCTGGAACGCGCGCAAGTGAGGATATTCAGGCGCAGCGCCCAGGGGCACGCCATCGTTGAGGCTCCCGATCAGGATCCGCGCGGCATGGGCGTCGCGGCAATCCTAACCAGTGACCTGTTTCGCCTCCGATCCACGCTCGATCACAAAACCCAAAGCGATCTTGATCGACAGCGGCTATTGTCGATGAAGAAGGAGCTCGACGCGGATGACGAAGAAGAGCTGGCAAGGCTCAAGACCAAGCTCAGCGGCCTCGGCTTCGCGCAGACAACCCGCGACCCGCTCTACGAACTGTTCGTGAAGGCGTGGACTGAACGTGAGAACCCGGCTTGGACGCAGGAGGTCCAATTGACGCCGGAGCAGCGGCACGATCGTGCGCGGCTAGCCTCCGAGATCGTGGACCAGCTGCGGCAAGAGACCGAGACACCTTGATGCGGTTTATTGATCTCGAAGAAATCAGGCCCCATATTCGCCAACAGATCGCAGCGCTGGAAGAGGCGCGTGCGGCGGTTCTCGCGGAAAGTGAAGCGGCGCAGCGCGCCGTTCTGATCGAGCGATATCGTAGTCGCTGGACGGCATTGCGTGACGCATTCGCTGCATACTCCCATGACAAATGCTGGTATGTCGAATGCAAGAACCTCGGCACGGACGATGATATCGATCATTTTCGCCCGAAGGCCGGCGTGAAGGAAGACCCGGACCACCCAGGCTACTACTGGCTTGCGTTCGACTGGACGAATCTGCGCCTAAGTTGTCACCGTGCCAACCGGCCGCGCACCAATCCCGAGACCGGCGCGACTGGCGGGAAGGCAGGGCATTTTCCATTAATCGACCCGGCGACTCGCGCCCGTGCACCCGGCGATGACCTTTCCCGCGAGGTGCCCGCGCTACTCGACCCGACCAGGATGGCAGATGTCATTTTGCTGACTTTCGCGCCCAACGGCGAGGTCGATCTTTCGCCGCAATATAAGGGGCAGCCGCTTGCCGAAGCCAAGTTTGATGCCAGCCGTCTCCACCTACATCTCAACTGGCCCAAATTTCGGGATGCCCGAGTGATGCTCTATAATCGAATCGAGCGTCTCATCGATCGCGGTCAGCGTGAAGCGCCGCAGAACTTTGACGGAATGCCAGCAGCAGAAGGGGCGTTTTTCGATGCCTGCCGGGACTTGCGCGCTGCAATGGCCGCTCGTGAGGAATATGCGTCGGCAGCACGCGTCTATGTAGAGTCATTTCGGCATCTTTGGTGGGTGAACGACATTGTTTTGAAGGTCGCGGCATGACGAAAACGCGCAAGCCAACCGGAGACGCAGCAGCTCTCGTTCGCAAACTATGGCAATATTGCAATGTGCTTCGCGATGATGGCCTGTCTTATCCGGATTATGTAGAGCAGCTCACGTATCTTCTGTTTCTGAAGATGTCCGACGAACAGGATGGAGGACCGGTCCCTAAGGAATTTGGATGGCGCTCGCTCGAGAATCTCGGAGCGGAGGAAATGCACCGGCACTATGCGTGTATTCTCGCCGCGCTCGGTGAAAAGGGCGGCATGCTCGGCCTCATCTTCGGCAACGCCAAGAACAAGATTCGCGACCCAGCAAAGCTGCGTCTGCTTATTGTCGATCTCATTGGTCAAACCGAATGGACAGGATTGGAAGCAGATCTCAAGGGAGAAGCTTACGAGGGGTTGCTAGAGAAGAACGCGCGCGACACGAAGAGCGGCGCGGGTCAGTATTTTACTCCGCGCCCGCTCATCGACGCGATAGTGGAATGTGTGAATCCTCAGCTTGGCGAGATCATTTGCGATCCGGCCTGTGGGACGGCGGGATTTTTGCTCGTCGCCCATGATTATCTCAAGCGGAAAAACCCGGACATAACACGGCAGCAGGAAGTCGAACTTGCGACCAAAACGATTCGCGGCGTTGAACTCGTGGAGGAGGTCGCCCGCCTGGCGACAATGAATCTCCTTTTACATGGCGTCGGCGGCAATGCGGACGACGAACTGCCAATCGCCTGCAAGGACAGCCTCAAGGAATCGCCCAAGACTCAAGTTGATGTAGTGCTGACGAATCCGCCGTTTGGCATCAAGGGTAGCGTGACCTATGCGCAAGATCGCCGTCCGACGCGGGGAGAAGCTACGCTCACGGTCATCCGGCCCGACTTCTGGGTCGAGACCGCAAACAAGCAGCTCAATTTTCTCCAGCATATCGTGTCACTACTTAAGCCAGGCGGGCGCGCGGCTGTAGTGATTCCTGACAATGTTTTGTTCGAAACCGGCGCAGCATCGGCCATTCGTCGCCGTATTCTTGAAACTTGCCGTGTCCACACGCTTCTCAGACTGCCCTCTGGCCTGTTTTATGCGCAGGGTGTGAAGTCGAACGTTTTGTTCTTTGAGAAACCATTGGGTGCGGGAGATGAATCAATATCTGAACGCATCTGGGCTTACGATCTGAGATCGGACAAGCGCTTTTCGCTGAAAGCGAAACCGTTGCAGCGCGAAGATTTGCAAGAATTTGTCACCCTCTATCGCTCTGGTTTCGCCTTCCACGACGACGATCGGAGCGAAAGTGAGCGTCGCTTTCGAGCCTTCGATATCAAGGCAATTATGCAGACGAGCGAATGTCGGTTGGATCTGACTTGGGAATCGTCGTCGCTTCCCGCTCGCGCGCCAGGTCTTGAACGCCTCGATGAGATAGCTGGTTTGATTGCGGACGATCTTCGGCGGGCCTTGGCGCTTATCAGCGGCGCACAGAAGTAGAATTTCACTATCTCAGGTAGCGCCCTTCGCGTTATCGAAGACGCACTGAGTTATTTTCTTTCCGTTTTTTTATATATCGTAGGCCTCAACATGCTGCTAGCAGCATCCGAAAGAGGTTTTCGAAGAACCCTTGCTTTCAGGAAGCTTTCATTTTCGCTGAGTTGACTGTAATAGCGTCGAGAAGCGGACGCTGCTCTCGATGAGCTCGAATGGCGGCTTTGGGCCGGTTTCGGTCGTCGCATATGAATTCACAGCTCGTCCTCATCCACCTGAAACGTATCGCCGCCGGCGGCTTCAAACCGTCGAGCTGCGAGCCACTGCAACCGCTTGGCTTGCGTAAGCAGCACTCGGCGCAGGCCACCCTGCACCTTCCTCTCGGAGATCACTTGCGCAAGGCGAGCCATGATCAGCGCCCGGCGTGCAATACGGAAGTCCGGGTGCGAGCGGATCTCCAACACGCGCTCGGAAACGATGGCGCCCCGCAATGAAGGGGGGGCGCTCACCTCTATGGATGTCGGAGGGGCGTCCTTTTCATTCAGGATCGCTTTGAACTTCGACAGCGCGACCGCCTGCTCGGTTATGAGGCGTTCGAGTGCATTCAGGTGCGCCCTCGCCTCCGCATCTTTGCCGCTTCGCCCTTGAAACTGCGGGAGAGGCCACACCTCGATGTCGAGCACCTCGAATGGGTCGAGGACAGACATCGCCACTGCATCTGTCCGCTGATTTGTTAAATGCCGCCGAATTCTCACGCGCACCTTTTCGTTGGTTTGCCCGACATAGATCGGCTCGCCGTCATAGTCGTAGAAGCCGTAGACACCCCACTGATGGTCGCCGATCTTACGAACAACACCGTCTTTTCCTTTGAACGGCGCATCCAGGTAGGCGGCAAGGCGCTGACGCAAGTCTTCGGTTTCGAAGGGCGTCGCGCTGATCTTATCGCTGAGGATCACCATGCCCTCACGCAACGCGATCGGCGGTCTCGTCTGGAATGGCTTCGAAGCCGAGCAGCGGCTCGAACACGTGGGCCGAGATGTGGCGCACCACCGGCACCGCGACGCCGTCGCCGGTCAGGTGATAGGCCTCGTTGTAGTTGCGCGGCAGGGCGTAACCGTCATCCAGGCCCATTAGGCGGGCCGTTTCCCGCGCGGAGAGGAGGCGAGAGCGGACGCGCTGACCATCCACGATAATGATGGTCTGCCGGCTTGAGCCGCCAGACGGGGTTCGCAGACAGCCGGCGACTTCATCGAACCTGACCTCGGCGCGCACGATCTTCTCGCCTGCCTCGTCCTTGCGAGTTCGACGGTATACGCCCCCGACCATCCGGCGCCCGGCGCGCCTGGCGGCGTCGACCTTTGCGCGGTTGACAGACGACATCATCTCGAGCAGCCGGTTCG
The DNA here is from genome assembly GCF_046290545.1 of Pikeienuella sp. Classification (NCBI taxonomy): domain Bacteria; kingdom Pseudomonadati; phylum Pseudomonadota; class Alphaproteobacteria; order Rhodobacterales; family Paracoccaceae; genus Pikeienuella; species Pikeienuella sp. The sequence continues at coordinate 100,441 of NZ_JBKAGV010000014.1, forward strand.
TTTCGTCAGCGCTGTGCCAGGTCACGCCGGTGGGGTTCTCCTCGATCATGTCGGCGAAGGCGGTGTTCCGCAGGGGCGGCGTCGGCATGTTCCACCAAAGAAAGCGATCGCTAAGGTCCGCGGGGAGGCGTTCAACTGCCCGAATGAGGCCAGTGCTATGAAAAGGAGGCACCGGCGCTTCGGCTATCAGGTCGTCTCGCAGGTCAACGCTGTAATGAATGCCGACTACGAACAGTCGGGGTCTCGATTGCGGCACAAAAATATCCGCGTTCACTACGAGAGCGCCTGCGCGATACCCGTGATCCTCAAAGGTGCGCATGATTGCCTCAAAGTCCTGGCCTTTATGGGATGTTAGCGCACCGACGACGTTCTCGACGGCAACGATCCTAGGCGCGCGGTGATCGAACTCAAGCTGAGAAACCAGCGCCCAGAAGGGGTAGAAGGTGCCGGATCGCGCCCCTCTTAGACCCGCTCCGGCTCCTGCGAGTGACAGGTCCTGACAGGGGAAGGAACCCCACATCAGGTCAGCGCGTGCGGGCAGCTCAGAAGCTGAGAGGGCTGCGATGTCGCCAATTCTCAGCTCGCCGTTGCAGCCCCAGTTCGCTTGATATGCCATCGCCTTCTTCGGATCGAAATCGTTGGCGAACAGGCAACTCCATGCGCTGCCAAGCCCCGCGCGGACCATCCCTCCGCCAGCGAAAAACTCGTAGAAGCTGGGCATTCTGCGACCCCGTGCGCTGCTCGTTATTCTGAGAGCGTATCATAGCGATGGTGGACGGGCGGAAGCAATCCGTTCCCGATTTGATCTGCTGTGCAGGGCGTATACAGCTTCGGGAAACTGGTCGCCGCGCAGGCAGTGCCTGCGGCAACCCGAGGGGACCCGAGCAGGGTTCACTTAGCCACCGCTGGTTGCGCGTCGCTAGGCCTAGCGTCTTCGGCAGCTTTTGGCCTTTCGCGGCCTAAACCGAACGTCGGACGCACGGGTCATTCCCGACTGCCGCACGGCGCAAGAGAAGAAGCATCGTGGGCGCAGCAACGTCTTAGCGATCCGCAAGCACTCGGTCATTGATCGAAAGGCCATCGGTGCTGGGCGATGGGCCCGTAGGCACTGGAACGGGAAATCGCCCGGCAAATCGCGCTTCGGAATGGAAGGGGAAGTTGAGTTATAGCGCTTCGGACGGTGACTGTCAGCGACAGACTCCTACATATTGCATATCGCGCTCGGTTTCGGCATAAATCGGCCATGACCAGCCGTCGTCGCCCCCCTTCGCGCGAGCGGACGCCCCAAGAGGACGGGGACGACGATGAGTCCTGACATCGTTTCACGCAACGGGTCCTGCACGGGCAGGGTAAGGCCGGCATCAGCGGAAGACCGCTCATGCCACGAGACCTGCCGGCGCCGTTAGAGCGAACCAAACCCGAGACCGTGGTCTTCAAGGCCGGGCTCCAGTCGCCCGACGATCCGCTCCTCTTCGTCATGTCGGACGAGACGGTCGACCGCATGGGCGACGTGATTGAAGCCGCCGGCTGGCAACTGGCCAACTTCCAGCGGAACCCTATCGCGCTCTGGGAGCATCGCGGGAGCCAGCCCATCGGCGTCTGGGACAACGTCCGCGTCGATGGCAAGCGCCTCGTCGGGCGCCTCAAGCTGGCCGCCGCCGGCACGTCCGCGCAGATCGACGAGCTCCGCGCCCTCGTTGAGCAGCGCATCCTGCGGGCCGTCTCTGTCGGTTTCCTGCCCTCCGCCTACGAGAAAATCCTCGACAAGCAGAACGAATGGACCGGCGGGTTCAGGTTCATCGAGGCCGAGCTCCTCGAATGCTCGCTGTGCAGCGTTCCCGCAAATCCCGCCGCCATCCAGGCCGCGAAGTCCCTCGGCGTCTCCGAGGACACGATCAGCCGTTTTCTGACCGGCGGTACGAACCCGACCTCCTCGCGCCGCAGCAAGTCCGCTGCGCCCGTGCGCTCGGAGCTCGCCAATCGTCTCGCCGGCACTCGCGACAAGTCCGTCGCTTCTCCGCCGAAACCGAAACCCACGAATCCCGGAGGACAAGCGATGAGGATCGCTGACCGCATCGAGGCTGCGCAGAAGCGCCTTGCCGCCATCAAGGACGAAACCGCCGCGCTCATGAAGGCCGTCGATGACGACGGCGGGCGCGACTTCCTGCCCGAAGAGGAGGCTCAGCTCGCCGAGCTCGAGGCCGAGTCGAAGGCGCTCGAAGACAATCTCGTCTCGTTGCGTCGCGCCGAGACGATCATGGCGCGCAACCTTCAGTCTCGCGCCGTCGCCGCCGGCGGAAACGCGCCGACCGTGCCCGCCCAGGTGAAGAACGAAAAGCCCGGCGACCTCCTCGTCAAGCACGCGGTCGTCCAGTTCCTCTCCTACGTCAAGCAGGTCTCGCCGATCACCATTGCCGAGCGGGCCTATGCGAACGATCAGCGCGTCGACGCCATCGTTCGAACGGCGGTGGAGCCGGCGACGACGACGAATGCGGGATGGGCCGCCGAGCTGATCGAGACCGACAGCGCCGCCTTCTTGCAGTCGCTCGAACCCGTCTCGGTTTACGCGCAGCTGCGTTCCATGGGCGTGGCGCTCCAGTTTGGTCGGAACGGCTCGATCCTGACGCCGCAGCGCGGCGGAGGGCGAGAGGATCTCGCGGGCTCGTGGGTCGGAGAGTCGAATCCGATCCCGGTGAAACGCACGACCTTCGGCGGCAAGACGATGAACCGCTACAAACTCGGCGTCATCTCGACGTTCAGCCGGGAGCTTGCCAACCAGTCGATCCCGCAGATCGAAGGGCTGATCCGGCAGCAGATCATCGACGACACTGCCTACCGGCTCGACATGTCGCTCCTCGACGGCGCCGCCGCCGTCGCGGGCCTGCGCCCGGCGTCGATCATCAACGGCGTCCCCGGCAACCCGTCCGCCGGCACCGACGCCGAATCTGTGATCGCCGATCTCCGGGCGATGATGACGACCGTTGCGAACGCGAACGCCGGCCGGAACCTCGTCCTGATCCTGAACCCGACGCGACTCCTCGGCCTGACCCTCCTGACCGCCGCGACGGGGACGTTCCTTTTCCGTGACGAAATCGGTCAGGGCCGGCTTCTCGGGGTGCGGATCATCTCCTCGACGAATGTGCCCGCGGGCCTCGTCGTGCTGATGGACGCGGCCGATTTCGCCACGGCATCGGGCGACCCCGAATTCGAGGTCTCGAGCTCCGCGACCCTCGTCATGCTGAACGACGACGGCACGGACCCGACGATGGACATGGCTGCGGGCACGGTCTCGGTCGACGGCGCCGCCGGCGTCGTCGGCGGTCCGGCCCCGGTCCGGTCCCTCTTCCAGACCGACAGCATCGGCATCCGCATGATCCTGCCGATGAGCTGGCAGATGATGCGGACCGGCGTCATCGGCGTGACGACCGGCGCCACCTGGTAAGCGCCCGACAGTCCACGGACGGGGCGGCCGCGCCGCCCCGTCTCCTCAGAGAGAGACGCACGCCATGCCTCAGTCCTATCGTCTCATCGCGACGCGCGACGGATGGCAGACCGCCAGAACGGAGGTCGCCGAGCGCCTTATCCGGGACGGCAAGGCCGAGAACGTGGAGGGCAAGTCTGCGCTCAAGGTCGGGCGGCCCGACTCCTTCCAGCCGCTCGACGACGCCGACCGCGCGGCGATCCGTTCCGGCGTCTATCCGCCCTCGCCCGATGAAGACCCCGGCCCCTCGGACGCGAGCGGCTATCTCGACAGGCGCATGACCGTCGAGCGCCGCCCAGGCGGCAGGCGCAGGAAGGCGTCATCGTGACGGCGGTCGCCCGCATCGGCGGCGGGCTCCTGACGCGGATGCGGACATTCATCTCCGCGCTCAACGATCCGCCCAAGACCTTCCCGATCGACTTCTGGCAGCGCGACATGCGGTGGTCGCATGAGCGATCCTGCGCGACGGTGGAGGCCGTGATCGGCGCCTACGCGCAGACCATCGCGCAGCTCGAGATCGTCCACGCCTCCTATGACGATCAGGAGACGCGCACGATCCGTCGCACGACGCCGCTGGCGCGCGTTCTGCGCAACCCGAACCACTACCAGACCCGCTCCGACTTCTTCCTGAACCTCATCCGGAGCCTTCTCTCGCGCGGGAACGGCTACGCCATCGCGCTCCGCGACGACGGGCAGCGAATCCGGGAGCTTCATCCGGTCATGCCGATGTGCGCCTATCCCATGGTCGACCGTCAGACCGGGGATATCTTCTACTCGGTCTCCAGCGGCACGATGCTGGATTTCACGGAGTTCATGGTCGAGGGGCGCATCCTCGTCCCGCAACGCGACATGCTGCATGTGCGCTTGCACACGCCGCACCATCCCCTCATCGGCGAGACGCCGCTTGCCGCCGCCGCCGCCGGGATCGCCGCGAACACCGCCATCAGCGCGCATCAGGCCGCCTTCTTCGAGAACATGAGCCGGCCATCGGGCGTCCTCACGACCGATCAGAAGCTCAACACCGCGCAGGCGAACGAGCTCCGCCAGCGATGGGAAGACATGAGTCAGGGCCTCAACGCAGGCCGCGTGCCGATCCTCACGAACGGCCTGAAATGGGACTCCCTCTCGCTCACCGCGAACGACAGCCAGATCATCGACGCATTCCGCATGTCGGTCGAGGACATCGCCCGCGCCTTCCGCGTTCCCCTGCCGCTCGTGAACATCATGAGCGAGGCGAGCTTCAACAATGTCGAGCAGTTGATGCAGTTCTGGCTCGCGTCCGGCCTCGGCTTCATGCTCGACCATGTGGAGCTCTGCTGCGACCGGCTGTTCGAACTCGGGCCGAACCAGCTCTCCGAGTTCAACGAGGAGACGCTCCTGCGCACCGACTTCAAGGGTCGCATGGAGGCCTACGGCACGGCCGTCACGAAGGGCATCTTCTCGCCGAACGAGGTCCGCCGGAAGGAAGGTCTGCCCCCGGTCGAGGGCGGCGACATGCCGCGCGTTCAGCAGCAGATGATCCCGCTCGACTGGAAGCCCGGCACAGATACGCCGGACCCGGAGCCCGCCGACGGCGCGAACGACGAGGCGGGACAGGACGGAGCGGCGGCCGAGGACGAGCCGCCGCCCGAAGGACAGGCCTCGGCAGACAACGTCGTCCGTCTCAACGCGATCCGCGCCCGCCGGGACCAGCCGCGCCTCGCGCCGCCGAAGGAGTACGCCAATGGCTGACGGCGCCCAGGACCAGGCGGTCGATCTCGAGACGGCGCTCGGGATCCTCTTCAACGAAGAGAGAACCTTCGCCGAAGAGCGCATCGCCGCCCTCCGGAAGGAGACGCTCGACGCCATCGCCACGCGCGCCACGTCCGAAGACGTCGAAGGCGTCATGGCGATGGTCGAAGAGCGCATGAACGCCGTCGCCGACCAGTGCGCCCGACTCGCGGCCGAGGCGGAGGCCCGCGCCGTCGCCCTCGCCGCCGAGAAGCTCGTCGCCGCGCGCGCCGCCGATCTCGGGCAGGTCTATGAGCGCGTGAAGCTCCTGGACGATCTGGCCGAGGCCGTGCGCGCCCGCATGTCCGAGCTCAAGGACGGCGAGCCGGGACCGGAAGGGCCTCCCGGCGACGCCGGGCCGCAGGGCGATCCGGGCAATCCTGGTCCGAAGGGAGATAAGGGCGAGCCCGGTCCGCCGCCGGACCCCGAGACGCTCAAGGTCATCGTCGACGAGTCGGTGAGCGCCGCCTTCGATCCGAACCTCAGCCAGCTCGCGGCCTTCATCGCTCAATGCGAGGAATGGACCGAGCTCACGGGCGCGGCGGTCAAGAAGGCGCTTACGGACATCGGCGACGCGATCGCTCAGGCCCGCGCTCTCGAGCCGGGCGAGAAGGGCGAGAAGGGCGAAAAGGGCGAACGCGGTTCGCCACCTGATCCGGAGATCATCGCCGCAGCGGTGGCGCCGACGCTCCAGACGCTCGAAGGCCTCGCGGACGACATCGCCCGGCGCCTTGATGACCTCAACCTTCGCGTCGCCTCGATCAAGGATGGGGAGCCCGGTCCGCGTGGCGAGACCGGCGCGCCGGGCGAGAAGGGCGATCCCGGAGAAAAGGGCGAGCGCGGCGTTCCGGGTCCGCCGGGCGAGAAGGGCGATCCGGGCGAGCGCGGTGAGCGTGGCGATCAGGGACCGCCGGGCGAAAAGGGTGATCCCGGTGAAAAGGGCGAGCGCGGCGATCAAGGCGATCCGGGGTCGCAAGGCGAGCGGGGCGCGCGCGGCGATCCGGGTGAGCGCGGTGAGCGTGGCGATCCGGGACCACCGGGCGAGAAGGGCGATCCCGGAGAAAAGGGCGAGCGCGGCGTTTCGGGTCCGCCGGGCGAGAAGGGCGATCCGGGCGAGCGCGGTGAGCGTGGCGATCAGGGACCGTCGGGCGAAAAGGGTGATCCCGGTGAAAAGGGCGAGCACGGCGATCCGGGGCCACCGGGCGAGCAGGGCGCACGCGGCGATCCGGGTGAGCGCGGCGATCAGGGACCGCCGGGCGAAAAGGGCGATCCAGGAGAAAAGGGCGAGCACGGCGATCCGGGGCCACCGGGCGAGCAGGGCGCACGCGGCGATCCGGGTGAGCGCGGTGAGCGCGGCGATCAGGGACCGCCGGGCGAAAAGGGCGATCCAGGAGAAAAGGGCGAGCGCGGCGATCCGGGACCACCGGGCGAGCAGGGCGCTCCCGGAGAAAAGGGCGAGCGCGGCGATCCGGGTCCGCCGGGCGAGAAGGGCGCACGCGGCGGTCCGGGTGAGCGCGGTGATCAGGGACCGCCGGGCGAGAAAGGCGATCGGGGCGAGCGCGGTGATCAGGGCGATCCGGGGCCGCAAGGGGAGAAGGGCGATCCCGGAGAAAAGGGCGAGCGCGGCGATCCGGGACCGCCGGGCGAAAAGGGCGATCCGGGCGAGCGCGGCGATCAAGGCGATCCGGGGCCGCAAGGGGAGAAGGGCGATCCCGGAGAAAAGGGCGAGCGTGGCGATCCGGGGCCGCCGGGCGAAAAGGGCGATCCGGGCGAAACGGGCGATCCCGGCGACAAGGGCGAGCGCGGCGATCCGGGTCCACCGGGCGAAAAGGGTGATCCGGGTCCGTCCGGCCCTCCGGGAGAGAAGGGCGCCGACGGCGCGCCTGGACGCGACCGGCTTCTGAGCGACGCTCGCCAGGCGCGTTCGGGAACACTCCTCGAGCGGGGCGATCTTGTCTCTGACGGCGCGACGGTCTGGCGCGCTCGCCATCGCACGAACCACGCGCCCGATGAAGCGCCGGACGATTTCGAGCCGACGCTGGCCGCGACGCAGATCACGGCGGAGACGCTGGTGACCGTACAGGACGGCCTCGTCATCCGCCTGACGCTCTCCACCGCCGGGCGCCCGGATCAGGTCGTCGACCTCCGCGTCTCCCGCTACTGCGGCGTCTACGACAAAGCGCGCGCCTATGAGCCCGGCGACCACGTCGTCTTCCGACATAGCCAGTGGATCGCCGTCGGTCCGGTGGAGGCCGGTCTTTCGCCCGCGGCGCCCGAGGCCGCATGGCGCCTCGTCAACGAGCCGCAGCGCGGAACGCCCGGAAAGGTCGGCCCGCAGGGTCCGCGCGGCGTCGGGCTTCGGAACATCCGCGCCGGCGAGGCTGACGGCGCCTTCGCGATCGTCTTCACGCTCGACGACGGCTCCGAGCATCCTGTCGCGGTTGAAAGGGCGTTCGATCCGGACGAGGTCGAGGGCGAGCCCCGGATCACGCGCTTCGCCGGCCAGTATCGGCGCGGGCGGGACTATCTGCCGGGCGCCGTCGTGGCCGCCGGCGCCGGCCTCTACCTCGCGGTCGAGCGCACGGGAACCGATCCGCTCGACCCGATGAGCCGCGCGTGGACGATGATGATGCGCGCGCCGTCGGGCGGCGGCAGCGGCGTTTCGCTTCCGCCGGGCGGACGACCGGGACATGTCCTCGCCATCTCGGCCGACGGCGCGCCCGCCTGGGTCGATCCGCCGACCGCCGCGCCCCCCGATCCATCCGAACCGCCAAAAGAAAGCGCCTGATGCTGAACGAACCAACCGCGCCGCCGCCGATCACCCTCACCGTGAGCTTCGAGGAGGCGCAGACGATCCTCGACGCGCTCACGGAGATGCCCTACCGGCGCGTCGCGGACCTCATCCAGAAGATCCTCCTTCAGGCGAGCGCCTCGAACGCCGATCCGGAACCTCCGGCGGCGGCGGAAGCCCCGGACGAAGGCGCGGAAGCCCCGCCAGCAACCGAAGACTGATCGACAGGAGACCGCCATGCCCCTTCGCCTCTCTACGCTCGACGGCCGGGTCTATGACGACGCCGTGCCCCGTTTCATCCGCACCGGTCGCGGCCTCGCCTGGGACCGCATCACCCGCCGGCAGATCGGCGAATCGTCGCTCGACGGCGCAGAGGTCGGCGATCTTCCGGACGACTATCACGGCGCCAGCGTGCCCGGGACGCCCGCGCCAGCCGGGTCCATCGGGGCGCTCGCCGATCTCGAGATGCAGATGATCCAGCTTGCCGGCGGGGTCGCCATCGCAGACGACGCCGTCACGGTCACCTATCGGCTGGCCTCGGAGCCGGAAACGCTGGTCGAAGTGACCTACGCCTTCTCGCCACCCGACTCGGTGGAAGAGATCGCGGGATACCTCGCCGCGGAGTTCCCGGCCCCGGTCTCCGCAACGGCGCGAGGCGCCCGGGTCTACATCGGCCTGCCCGATGAAGAGAGCCTGCTCTCCCTCGACGCCTCCACGACCTACGCCTTCGAGCCGCCCGAAGAGGGTGGCGGCGGCGAGCCGGTCGCCGTGGTGGCGGTGGCGGGTCCGGTCCCGGCGGCCGGCGCCGGGGTCACGTCGGTCGCCTTCACTTTCTCCGGCGGCGGCGCGGGCGCTCCGGAGGGCGGCGCGTCGGTCAACTTCGTGACCGACGTCGGCTCGGACATTGTCCCCGACGTCTCGCTTCCGGCCGGAACCGATGCGGCGGCGGCGGCGACGCTCATCCTGAACGCCATCAACGCCGTCGGCCGCACGGACATCGCCGCGTCGCTCGACGGGCTTGTCCTCACCATCGCGACCGCCGGCGCGGCGACTGAGATCACCTTCGCCATCGTCATCACCGAGGACCTGTCGGAAGACTGACCATGCCGCTCGACCTCGCACCCTTCCGGCGGCGCATCGGGCTTGAGCCCGATGACGAAAGCCGCGACGACGACATCACGGCCGCGCTGGACGTCGCGGTCGCCTTCGCGGAACGGTATTGCGACCGGGGCATCGTCCGGCAGGAGGCAGAGGACGAGTTCTACATCGGAAAGGGTCACCGCCTCTTCCTCTATCGCTACCCCATCGTCGGCGTTCCGGTCGTCTCGGTGGAGAATGTCGGAGAGGCGGTTCCGGTCTCCTCCTATCGGCTCTTTGAGACGGTCGGCGAAATCTGGCCGCACGCCGCCTGGCAGGGCGCGGTCAAGGTGACCTATACCGGCGGCTACGAGCCTCTGCCGCCGGACCTCGCCTGGGCGATAGGCGCGCTCTTCGACACGATGTTCGCCGAGATGTTCCCCTCCGAATTCGGCGGTTCCGGCCCGGTCATCGTGCCGGGGAGCGGCGAAGTGAAATCCGTCACGCTCTTCGGCGTCGGCTCGGTCTCCTACGACGTCGGATCGACGGCGGTCTCCGCGGGCGATCTCGCCGAAAGCGGCGTCCTCATCACGCCGGGATCGCGGCTGGCCTTCATCCTCGACAGCTACCGCCGGCAGCACGTCTGATGGCGCTCGCTCCCTTCGCCCCGCAGTTCAAGGCCTCGATCGGCGATGCGGTCCGGCTCTTCGGCGTGCCCTCCCAGGTCGAGAAGCATGAGGCGCCGTCGCCCATTCCGGGGCCCGTCGTCGCGGTGGCGCGGCGGCGCCCTGAGGATCGCACCGAAGGCCTCGAGATCCTCCGCACGGTGATCGTCGCGATGATCGACGAGTGGGACGCCGCCATCGGCCGCGCGCCCGAGCGGGGCGACGTCATCATCGCCGGCGGCGTGCGCTACGGCGTCACGGACGCGGCTCCCTCCGCAGTCTCGGGGGTCTCTCTGACCTACGAGATCGCGGTGGCGACATGACCGAAGACCCGGACCGCATCACCATCCGCCTCGCGCCGCACGACCGCCAGCTGCTCCAGCGCCTCGCCGCCGCCGAAGACCGCTCACTCTCGTCGCTCATCCGCGTCCTGATCCGGAACGAAGCCGCGTCGCGGGGCATCCTGACCGGGCGCGATCCGGTGCGCCCGCGCGTCGTCGCCGACCGCCCGGACTGATCCCGCCCGCTCTGGTCGTCGTCTCGTAGGCCTTACGTAGCCGACCTGACGCCAACCTGGCGCCGCTTTGGCGCCGGTCTGGCGACTTACGTCGCCGACAGGTCGGCGGGATAACGGGGCATGGCGTCCACAGCCAAATATTCCGCCGTCAAGGCGGCGCTCGCGGAGGCCGCAGCGCCGCTGCGGGTCTACGATTTCGAGGAAGTCGACGCCGCCGCGAAGAACTCCGGCCAGCCCTTCCTCGCGCTTGTCGAGACCGGCGGGATCGAGACCCTTGTCTCCGTCGGCGCGCCGGAGGCGGCCTGTTTCCGCGAGACCGGCGTCTTCGAGATCCACGTCTTCACCCAGGCCCGCGACGGCTACCAGCCGGCGCGCCTGATCGTCGACCAGCTCCGCGACGCCCTGCGGCGCCGCTCCTTCGCAGGCGTGCGGGTCATCGACCTCAGCCCGCCCCTCCCGCTCGGCGCCTATAGCGGCCTCTGGAACGAAACCTTCACGGAGCTGAACGCCGAGCACGACTTCATCGCCGCCGTAGCATGAGGATCATGACATGGGTGTCTCCGCCGACAGCGTCCGCCTCGCCATCGCCCCGGAAGCCACGCCGGGCGTCATCGCCGCCGCTCCGGCGTTCAAGGTCGTCCGCGCCACCGGCGAGGGCGTCAGCTTCGCCTATGAGAGCACCACATCGAACGAGCTCGGCGGAGAGGGTCGCGGCGTCCGCGACAGCATCCTCACTGGCGGCGCGGTCACCGGTCCGATCAACTTCGAGCTGGCGAAGGACGCCGCCTTCGAGGACATGATCGCCGCCGTCTTCGGCTCCGCCTGGGGCGCCGATCCCCTGGCCATCGGCGCCGGCCCGGATACGCTCTACGTCTCCGACACGCTCAAGACCTTCACCTTCGAGAAGCGGTGGAACATGGGCGCGGGCGCGCCCGATCCATTCCTCTACCATCGCTATCTCGGCGTCGTGCCGGACACGGCCAGCCTCACGATCACGCCGAACCAGCCGATCACCGGCTCCATCGGCTTCGTCGGCGCCTCCTTCGCCAACGACAACGCCGAGGCCGCGGGCGCGACCTATGTGCAGCCCTCGACGACGCCGGTCATGACCGCGCCGCTCGTTCGCGGCATCAGCATGAAGGATTCCGAGGGCGCGACGGTCTTCGATATCGGCACGGCCTGCTGGACCAACCTCGCCGTCAACTTCGCCTCGAACACCCGCAACGTGCCCTGCATCGGCACGCTCGGCTCCCGGGAGAGCGTTCTCGGCCGCTTCGAGGCGACCATCGACTACAGCGTGTATTTCTCGAGCGACTTCCTCGTCGACGCCCTCGTGGCGCAGGAGGACTTCGCGCTCGAGGTGACGCTCGAGGATGCGCTCGGGAACAGCTATCTCCTGACATTCCCGCGCGTGCGCATCTCGACCGCCGAGACGGTGGCCGGCGGCTCCGGACAGGATGTCGTCGTCTCCGGTCAGATGGTCGCGCTCGTCGGCGTGGCGCCAGACGTCTATTCCGCGCGGATCGACCGAACCGTCGCCGTCGGCGGCGGCCCGCTGCCGCTGGCCGTCAGCGCCGCCGGCGCGGGTCCGGCCTCGACCGAAGTGACGATCACCTTCTCCGAGGGTCCGGCGACGGTCGCCCAGGTCTCGGCCGACATCTCGCTCACCGCCGACGGCGGCGCGTCGGTCGACTTCAACGTGCCGATCTCCGAGGGCGACACCGCGGCCGATGTGGCGTCTGCGGTCGCCGCCGCCATCGACGTCGACGCCGGCTTCGTCGCCTCGGCCGTCGGCGGGACGGTCACCGTCACGCCGGAAGGCGGCGCCACCAACATCACCGCGGCCTCCGCCGCCATCTCTTGAGGAGCGCAATGACCACGTCCAAGCCCAACGGGTCCGCCGCCGATCCCTTCGCCCGCTTCGCCCTTCCGCTCGAGCTGCGGGAGGGCGTGGAGATCCCGCTTCCAGGCACGCCCGCCGTGTTCATGGTCGCGCCGCTCTCCGCCTACAACGACGACTTCCAGACCGCGCTCATGTCGAAGCTGCCCTTCGAGATGTCGATGACCGAGCCTGACGCCGCCACGCTCGACGCGCATGTCAAGCCGATGGAGTTCGTGAAGATGCAGCGGGAGGCCTTCGTCGAGACCTGCATCGTCTCGCATCGCGGCCTGCCTGCCGGCATGGAACCGCCCGCCTTCTTCGAGGCCTATCCCTTCGCCCTGAACCTCCTCTTCGCGAAGGCGAAGGAGGTCTCCGAGCTCTTCGACGCGCGGATGAAGGAGATGATGGGAAACTCCGACGGATCGTCCAGTTCCACGACCAATGGGCCGGACGAGAAGACCAATATGAGGTCGTCGCAGCCTCGGGGCTCATCCCGGAGGAAAGGCGGCGCCCGGAAGCCGGTCCACTGAGGCTTGTCCTTGAGGCCTTCGTCCGCCTGTCGGGCGAGCGGCGCGCGCCCGGGTTCCCGCTCCCGTTCTTCACGGTGGGCGAGTATGCGCGCCGCTACGGCTTCGGATGCGGCTTCGTCGAGCTGCTGAGGAGCTTCGACGCAATGATGCTCGAGTCCTCGCAGAAACGGGAGAGGACGAGATCACATGAGCGTTCCGCCGTTCGGCCGCCCGCAGCCCTCCCGAATCCCGGCCGTGCGCAGCTGGACGGTCGGGGCCGGCGCTAACGCCATCGAGACCATCGACCTCGGCGACATCGTCGACTGGACCGAAGACGGCGTCCGCGCCATGGCCTACGCCATCGCCAACGAGGAGGCGGAGCGCCAGGACCGGCTCGGAAACCCGGCGGAGAGCGTCTTCGTCGACGGGCGGCAGAACAAGACCATCGCGCAGATGCAGCGCACGCTGACCGTCGTCTTCGGCAACGACGCGCGCCCGGCGATGCGCGCCTTCGAGCTGCTCGTCGCCGAGCATGTCACGCCGCATGTCGGCGTCTCCTGGCGCTGGATCGTCGGCAATGCCCGCGGCCGGGAGCGCATCGTCCGGGCGCAGATCCAGAAGGGCGGACCGGTCACCCTCAAGCTCGGCGAGACGCTCTACTACGTCCCGCGCGGCCCGAACGAGATGAAGATCGCGCAGCGCAACATCGCCTACATCGAGTCGCGCGGCGGCCGGACGATCCAGCCGAGCGCGAAACAGCGCGCGCGGCCGGCGAAACGGCGCGCCCGGTCGCGCAAGGGCTTCATGGCCGAGACCACCCAGGCGGCGCGCCGCTCCGGCACGATCCGGCCGGAGTTCTCTGTGACCGTGATCCAGTCGTTCAAGCGCGCGAGGATCGCGCCGCCCGTCATGCTGTGGGAGCCGCGCCTCGCCGCCTTCATCCCCCGGCGCATCCGTGGAAAGGACACCAACACGATCCCCCGGCCCCTCGGCCGGCAGGACTGGACCTCGCGGCGGACGGGCTTCGCCTCCTTCTACCAGGGCGCCTACGCCTTCGCCTTCCGTAGGAGCCTCCGATAGATGGCTACGGAGCAGCTCACCCGGCTCGTCCGGCTCCAGATCGAAGCCAACCAGGCGCTCCGCGAACTAGCGGCGATCCGGCGTGAGACGCAGAGCAGCAACCGCAATCTGAACGCGCTCTCGCAATCGTCGCGGCAGGCGACGCGCCAGCTCCAGACGATGGGTCGCGGCGTCGCATCGCTCGGCGCGGCCACGCGCACGACGAACCGCTCGCTGAGCACGATGAACACGCAACTGAACACGGTCTCGCGCTCGGCGGACCTGTTCAGGAGCGCGCTCGCCGGGGCCATCGGCGTCTACGGCGTGCAGGAGCTCGGCTCGTCGCTCAGGAGCCTCGTCGAGATCTATCAGAAGATGCAGAACCAGGCGAAGCTGGTGACGACGGCCCAGGACGGCGTCTCGGCTTCGACGGAGCGCGTCGCCGCCGAGATGCAGGACCTCGCCGGCATCGCCGAGCGGTCCTTCGGCGAAATCGAGTCGACGACCAACAGCTACTTCCGCCTGAGCCAGATCTTCCGCGACCTTCCGGAGGGCGTCGAGCTCGCGAAGGTCACGACCGAGGCCCTCAACAAGGCGTTCATCCTCTCCGGCGCGACCGCGCGGGAACAGACGAACGCCATGTATCAGTTGAGCCAGGCGTTCTCGTCCGGGACGTTCAACGGCGACGAGTTCCGGTCGGTCGCGGAGCAGGGCGTCCGCATCATGACGGCGCTCCAGAACCAGCTGCGCCTGACCGCCGACGGACTCGTCCTCTTCGAGCAGGGCATGGACGAGCTCTCGGGAACGACGAAGGTCACGATCGCCGACCTGCGTGCGTTCGGCGCGGAGGGCGTGCTGACGACCGATCTCGTGATCCGGGCGATCCTGCGCGAGATACCGAAGCTCAACGAAGAGCTCTCGAACGTGAACATCACCGTCGACCGCGCGGCGAGCCTCTTCCGCGACCGCTTCGCACTCGAGCTCGGCGCCCTCCTTGACGGGCCCATCGCCGCCTTCTCCGGCGCCCTGCGCGAGATCGCGCTCAACATGACGCCGGCCATCGACGGCGTGACCCGGTTCGGCGTCGCGCTCGCCGCGCTCGGCGCGATCGCCGCCGGCCCGGCCCTTCTCGGCCTCATCAAGAGCTTCACGACCCTCACCGGCGGCATCCGGCTCGCAGTGCTGGCCTTCGCCGCGATCTCCGACGCGGGCGCGGCCGAGATATTCGACGCCATCGGCTCGTCCGTCCGCTCCGTCGTGGACGCAACGACGGACGCGGCGAACGCGGTCGGCGGCTTCGAGCAGGTCCTCAAGGCGCTGGTTCTGGTCGGCGGCGGGGTCGCGGCGCTCCGGCTCGGCGCCGTCTTCGGCGGCTGGGCGCTCGGCGCGGCGAAGACGGTCATCGAAATGAAGCGCCTGGCGGTCGCTCAGGCGGCCGTCGTCGCGCCCGGCGTCCGCGCGGGCTATGCGGGCCTCGTGACGGCGATCACGGCGGTCTCGGGGTCGGTCAGGGGGCTCACGGGCGCGATGGTCGCGGCCAACGTCGCCTCTCTCACGTTCTCGGGGGCGCTGCGCGGCGCCGGCGTGATCGTCAGCGGCGGGCTCGCGCGCGCCTTCGCGGCGGCGGCGGGCGCGGTAAGGCTCTTCTCGCGCGCTTTGGTCGCGACCGGCATCGGCGCGCTCGTCGTCGGCGCCGGCCTTCTGGTCGCCGAGTTCGTGAAGCTGCGGAGCGAGCTCGGCTCGACCAGAGCCGTGTTCGACGATCTCGGGCTTCCGTCCTGGGCGGACGCCTGGGGCGACATCACCGACGCCGTCGAGGAGCTGATCGACGCGACCGGCGACTACATCGCCTCTCTCCCGACGGCCGGAATCATGATCGACCGGCTCTCGAAGGCTTCCACCCTGGCGATCGAGTCCATGGTCAGCGGCTACAGGGGCCTCGGCGCCGCAGTCGAGTCCATCATGAAGGGCATCGTCGGCTTCGTTCTCTTGCCGTTCGAGGCGGCGACGCGGGCCACGAAGGAGTTCTACGACGCCCTCGCGCTCGTCGAGGGCCTGCCCGGGTTCGAGCGTCTCGGCATAAGCGCCCGCGAGACGTCCGAGGGCATGGGCCGGGCGCTCGACGCCATGCTCGCTATGGGGCGGTCCGGCGCGGCGGAGGCCGGCGAACGCGCCGCGGGTCATTTCCGCGACATGGCCGACAACGCCCTCGCCGCGTTCGACGCCGTGGCCAATCTCGGGGCGGAGCTCACCGAGGCCGAGCAGGCTATCGTCGCGTCAGCCTCCGAGATGCGCGAACAGGCGCGCGCGGCGGAGGAACGCGCCTCCGCCGAGCGGCGCGCCGCCGAGCTCGAGAAGGAGCTCGCCGAGAATCAGACGCAGGCCGCTCGCGAAGCCAACCGGGCGCGGGCGGAGGCCAACGCCGAGCTCGCCGAGTTTCTGAACGGCCTCGCGGAGAGCGTCGACCGGCAGAACGTCCTCGTCGGCGCGGTGAAGGACGGCAAGGAGGCGGTCGAGGCGCTCCAGTCGGGTTTCCAGCTCGCCGACAGGATCAAGGAAGCCCAGGCGGAATACGTCAAGCTGGCGACCGCCGCCAAGCTCACCGAGGACGAGATCGCCGCCGGACGCCAGAACGTCGCAGAGCTCCTGACCGCACAGGCGCAGGCGGCGGGGCTCCTCGCCGAGGGTCTTTCCGGGCTCGCCGACGAGGCCAGGGGCGCCGGCGGGTCGCTCCGCGACCTCAGCCGCGATCTCGAGGAGTTCTGGACCGATCTCGAGCGTGCCCGCGACGCGGCCATCGGCGGCGCGCGCGCGGCGGCCGAGAGTCGGGAGGCATATGAAGCCTATCAGGACGCCCTCGCCGACCGGGAGGAGCTCGCCCAGGCGATAGAGGAGTTCGAGCGGCTCGCCGAGGCGATGAATCTCGACGAGGAATCGGAGGCCTACAAGCGGGCCGTCGCCGAGATCGGCGCCGTCGTCGGCGAGACGCAGAAGGCGCGGAAGGCGATCGAGGAAAACCTTGCAGAACCAGCGGAAAACGCCGGTACACGTCTCGGATCGACCTTCGCCAACGCCTTCAATTCCGCCTTCGGCGGCGTGATCGGCGCCGTCTCCGAAAGCGGGTCGTTCCACGGCGGCCTCCGCGATCTCGCCTCGACCATCACCGGCGGCCTGACCAACGATCTCGCGAAAAACCTCGGCGACGAGCTCAAGAGCCTCAAGGGCGCGTTCAAGGACCTCTTCTCCGGGCTCTTCGATGGTCAGGGCCAGCTCTTCGGGCTCGACAATGCGACGATCACCGGCATCGGCGCCGGCATCGGGATCGGGATCAGCGGGATCCTTAGCGGCAACTCGCAGCAGATCGGCGCCGGGATCGGCACGGCCGCCGGCGCCGCCCTCGGATCGTTCATCCCCGTGATCGGCACGTCCCTCGGCGCGGCGCTCGGCGGAATCGTCGGAAGCCTCGCGAGCTCGCTCTTCGGCTCGAAGCCGAGCGGATCGGCCACGGCCTTCACCGCCGGCGCGCAGGCGGGCGAGGTCGTCTACCGGGGCTCGGGCTCGCTCCGGCAGGCCGGCACGTCCGCCGCCGAGGCGGTCGCCGATGTTCTCGGACTCGTCCGGGAGATGTTCTCTGTCACGACCGAAGGGATCACGCGGATCGTCGCCGACGGGCTGCGGGGCGACAATATCGACGTGACGGTCGCATCGGGCCCGAAGGCCCTCGCCGAGTTCGGGATCAACAAGGAGGCGGGCCTCGACCTGTCGGACGCGATCACCGAGCTCGGCGCCGCCATGCAGGCGACCGGCGAGATCACCCGGCGCGAGCTCGACCTCATCGAGAGCGCGCTGGACCGGAGCGGCGACGACCCCGAGGCCTTCGCCCGGATCATCCAGCAGGCATACGCCTTCCGCGACCAGATCAAGGCCGCCGCGCGGGAATACGTCACGGGCGTCGACGAAACCGCCACGACCTATCAGCAGGCCTTCCGCAACATCCGCGAGACCTTCTCGCGCGAGGCGACCGCAGACGTCCGCGCCCTGGGCGTGACGACGCGGGAGATCGTCCTCGCCCGCCGTCAGGCCCGCCGCGAGCTCCGCGAGGCCTACAATTTCGACGTGGCGAGCCAGCTCGTCGAGACCGGCTACGCCACCCGCGAGGGAATCGACGCCTGGTTCGCGCTGGTGCAGGAGCAGTTCCAGCGAAGCCGCCAGGCCGCCATCGCGACGGCGAAGGAGATCGGCGGCGACGTCGAGCTCACGAAGCAGCTCTACGCCGCGCAGTATCAGGTGCTCCGCGACCAGTATCGCGGCTATCTCGACGAGCTCACGAACGAGACCGCGGCGGCGGCGGCGGCGACGCAGGCTGCCTATCAGGACGCCCTGCGGAACGCCATCGGGTCGGCCCTGCAATCCGGCGAGGCCAGCGCCGAGGCGCTCGACCGCTGGCGCCGCCTCACGGCGCAGCAGATTCAGGCCGATTACGAGGTCCAACGGCAGAACGCCATCGCGGCGGGCGCGGGCCGCCGCGATCTTGAGCTCTTGCAGGAGGTGCTTCTCGACCTGCCGATGCGGCAGCTCCGCGAGGACTTCCGCCAGTTCGCCTATGAGATCGAGAACGCCGCGGCAATCGCCCGCGAGGCGTTCGAGGACGTCTTGCGGGGCGCCATCGAATCGGCTCTGCAAACCGGCGACGTCAGCGCCGAGGCGATCTCGCGGTGGCGCGCCATCACGGAGCGACAGATCAGGGCGGCCTACGAGGAGCAGCGCCGCGCCGCCGTCGCCGCCGGCGCAGCGCAGGACGATCTCGCCATCTTGAGAGAAGTCATGCTCGACATTCCGCTGGCGGAGCTGGCGGCGGAGTTCGAGGACTTGGCCGCTCAGGTGGCGAACGCCGCCGCCGCGCTCCGGAGCGAGTTCGAGAGCGTCCTTCTCAACGCGATCAGCGGCGCGCTACAATCGGGTCAGGCCGACGCCGCGGCCCTCGCGAAGTTCCGCGAGCTCTCCTCGGCGCAGATCAGGGCGGAATACGAGGAGCAGAGACAGGCCGCCGTCGCGGCCGGCGCCACCCAGGCGGAGCTCGCGCTCCTCCGCCGCTACATGCTCGATCTGCCGCTCTCGGAGCTCACGGACCAGTTCAACCGGTTCTCCGACGAAATCTCCGGCGTGCTGGACGCCATCGCCGAGGCCGAAGGCGAGCGCGCCGACGTCCTCGCCGAGCTCACGCGGCGCGCCAACGAGCTCCGCGCCGCCGAGGAGGCGCTCGCCGACGCGCGGCGCGACCTTGTGACCTCTGATCTCTCGCCGGGCGACGAGCGGAGCCAGCTGGCGGCGATCCGCGCTCAGTTCGACGACCTGGTGAGCGCCGGCGCCGGAGGCAATGCGCAGGCCGCGCAGGACGCCGCCAGGCTGGCGCAGGCGCTCCTGCAACAGGGTCAGGCGGTCTACGGCTCCAGCACGCTCTACGGCGAGCTCTTCAAGGATGTGAACACGGCCCTCGCGGCGCTCGAGAGCAGCGTCGCCATCACCGCCGACCGGATCGAGAGCGAGCTCACCGCCGAGAGTTTCGACGAGATCACCCAGCGGACGACCAACCAGCTCCTCGCCGCCCTCGCGCAGCTCGACCAGCGGCTTGAGGACCTCTACCGGCAGTCGCTCAGCCAGTCGCAGTCGACCTCGGCCGCCGCCGCGCGCAACGCGACCGGAGTCGCCGCATGACCGCCCTCGTCCGCACCATCATCCTCTCGCCCCCGGGCGGGGACGCGCCGACATGGCCGGACGCCGTTCCGGGCTATGCCCCTGCGACCGGTCTCGTCGATCTCCTCGATGTGGAGCTCGTCTACGCCCTGACGCTCGCGCGCCCGCGCCCCGGCGTCTATGTGCCGGCCGAGCCGAGCCAGTGGGAGCCGCGCAGCGTCGGCGATCATGCGGTCGCCGGCCGGCGCTCCATCGCGCTCAAGATCCCACCGCCCGATCTCGACCGGCTGGACCGCTTCGCGACCGAGGACTTCACCACGGCGGCGGACGATCCCGATCTGCCGAACAAGTGGTTCGACGGGCGGATCATCGGCGCCGGCGAGGTCTCGCGATCCGTGCGCCTCTCGCCGCTCGACAGCGCCGCCGTCACGACGCAGGCGGGAGCCGTGCGCATCGCCAATGCAGACGGCGCGCTCGACGAGTTCGGCGACGACACCGACGTCGCCACGGCGGAGGTCAATATCGACATCGGGCGGCGCGGCGCCCCCTGGGGCGCGTTCCAGCGCGTCGCGACATGTCGGACCGAGAAGGTCGATCTGACCAGCGAAGACGCCACCATCAACTTCACCGAATACGACACGCTCTACGACGCGCCCTTCAACAGCATGACGTTCGCGGGGACGGGCGATCTCGAAGGGCCGCCCGAGCTCGCGGACTCGCCGAAGCCGGTGGTGATCGGCTCGGTCTTCAACATTCAGCCGGTCCTGATCGACGCCGTCGCCTTCGTCTTCATGGCGCATACCGGCGTGCTGCGCGCGGTCACCGCCGCCCGCTACGGCGGTCTCGATCATGCGTTCACCGCCGACTACGCCGACATCGACGATCTTCGCGCCGCGCCGCTGGCCGTGGGCGAATATGCGACCTGCCTCGCCTTCGGCCTTGTCCGCATGGGCCTGACGCAGGGCGGCGTCTCCGGCGGCTTCATCGTCACCCTCGACTGCGAGGCGGGCGAGGCCGCGAGCAGCGACGGCGCGGTGATCGCCGCATGGATCGCGACGGCGGCCGACGACGCGCTCGGCGCGACGACCGACGAGCCCTCCTGGGCGGCGCTGGCGGCGGCCTTGCCCGGTCTCGTCTACGGTCGGTTCCTCTCCATCGAGGTTACATGGCGCGACCTCATGGAGGACGTCATGCGCTCCATCGGCGCGCATTGGGGCGCCAACCGCAGCGGGCTCATCGCCGCCGCCCTGCTCCAGCCGCCGGACGTGATCGGCGCGCCGGAGCTCGAGATCGACGAATACGACGTGCTTCGCATCTCGCGGCTCGGGCTCCCGGACGGCTTCACCTATCCGCACTCGGAGCGGACCATCCTCTTCGGCCGCAACTGGAGCCCGACGGGCTCGGTCGCCGCCGCGGCGAACGCGAAGCTCATGGCGATCGAATGGCGCGAGAAGCGCGTCGGCACGCCGATCCCCGGGCGGCGCGCCGTCGCGCCTCCGCTTGCGGAGACCGGGCTGCTCCTCGCCGCCGACGCCGAGGCCGTCGCCAACCGGCTGCTCGAACTCCACGGCGTTCAGCGCGCCATGTTCTCGGTGACCATCCCGATCAACATCGGGATGCCGGGCCTCCTGACGACGGTGAACGTGACCTTCCCGCGCTTCGGCCTCGACGGCGGGCGCCGCCTCGTCGTCGTGGCGACGACGGAGAGCTACGCCGCGGGCGAAGTCACCCTGACCTTGTGGGGCTAGGATCATGGCGAAGGACATCTGGTGCGTCGACAATCCGGTGGACCGGGCCGCGATCACGGCGACCGGCGCCGTCGCGGGGCTGACGCCCGACCGCATCGCCGATCCAAGGCGCGGCAAGGCGTGGCGCCCGGGCGCGCCGACCGACACGCTCAAGATCACCTTCGCGAACGCCGTCCAGGTCGACGTGATCCTCGTCGCGGGCCCGGCCTTCAAGCCCGACACCGAACTGACTCTGGAGCTCTCCTCGACGCCGGGCGCCGGCGACCTCCGCACGGGCCCGTGGCTTCCGAAGATCGACCGCATGGCGCGTCAGGCGCTCTGGATCGCCGATGTGGACGCGCCCGGCGGGACCGGTCTCACAGTGCGCGAGATCGTCCTCTCGGCCTCTGGCCTCGACATCGGGCGCGTGTGGGCCGGGCCCGCGCTCTGGCGCCCGCACTTCACCCATGTCTACGGCGCGCAGCAATTCGTCGAAGACCTCAGCCAGAAACAGGTCGCGCTCAGGAGCGGCACGGTCTTCACCGACACCGCCGCGCGCCTGCGACGGCAGGAGATCAAATACGAGGCCATGCCGGTCTTTGAGTGGGACGGCCCGGCGCGCGACCTGAGCCTCACGGCAGGGCTCGCCAAGCAGGTCCTCTTCGTCCCCGACCACGAATATTACCCGCCGGAGCGCCACGCCATCCTCGGCTACCAGGAGACGCTGAACCCGATCCAGGCGCTCGGGTTCCGGCGGTTCGAGCAGACATTCGTGCTGAGGGAGAGCGGCTGATGACGCGCGTTGCGGACAGGGTGGCGGTGGTCTCGATCTCGACGGGGACGGGGCCGATGAATCTCGGTGCGGCCTTGCCGAGCTATCAGGCATGGTCTGACGCCTTCGACGACGGCCCCGTCTACTACGGGATCATCGACGAGACGACCGGCGAATGGGAGATCGGCCTCGGCACGCTCACAGGTCCGACGCTCACGAGAAACAGCGTCCTCTCCTCCTCCAACGGCGGCGCGCCCGTCAGCTTCGCCGCCGGCGAGAAGACGGTCTACTGCCCCGAACCGGCGGCGGCGAAGACGCTCGACATGGGCGCCTTCGCGCTGCCGTTCCTCTTCCTCGCGGCGACGGGCGCCATGATCGCGCTCAAGGCGGGCGGCGTCGCGTGATGAACGCAACCGGGCCAGATGAGCCCTTCGGAGAGGCCAGATGAGCTACAGACTCCAGATCATGCGCTCCTCGACGGTCGGGCGCCGCCCTACAGGCAAGCAGCCGGGCGAGCTCTACGTCAACTATGCGGACAAGGCCCTTGGCGTGATCGACGCCGTCGGAGCGCCGCTCGACCTGATCGTCGGCGCTCCGGCGATCGTCGCCAACCCGCCGACCGGACTCAAGCAGACCATCGTGACCGGAATTCTCGCCGTCCCCAAACTTGAAGTCGTCGAAGTCCAGACGGCGATCTCGGTGCAGCCGCCCAATCTCAACGCCAACGCGGCGGGGCGACTGTATAAGACGAGCTTCGTGCCCATCGACCAGGCTGGCGGCGACGGCCGCTATCTGCGACTGACGGGCGGAACCCTTTCGGGCAACCTCACGGTCCAGGACGGCCAGATAGTCTCGCGCCGCGACGGCTCGAACATTTCCCTCCGGCGCGGCGACGGCTCTCAGGAAGCGCAGATAGCGGTCGGCCCGGCGGGCACGGTTCTGTTCGCTATCGGCGGCGCGATTCCAGCCGAAATCGGTCCGGCCGGCACCGCCCTCGCGAACGCCAACACTCTGGTAAGCCGCGAGAAAGGCGACGCTCGCTATCTCCAGCTCACGGGCGGCACGCTGAGCGGCAACCTCGCTGCGGTGCGCCTGACGACCACCGCTCCGTATTCTACGTTGTTTCCTGGGAACGCCTATATCCACACGGACGGTTTGATCTACAGATCAAGCGTCGTTCCCATCGACCAGGCCGGCGGCGACGCGCGCTATCTTCGTCTGACGGGCGGAACGGTGAGCGGCGACGTCGTCGCCGAGCGCCTGCGCGCGACAGCGATACCCTCGAACACCGCGGCGGCGCCGAACGTCTATATCTCTTCGACCGGCTGGCTCTACCAGACGAGCTTCGTTCCCCTGAACGCCGCGTCCGGAGATGCGCGCTACTACACCAAGGGCCAGAGCGACGGCCGGTATCAGCTGCAAGGCTCCTACCTGACGACGTCGAGCGGCTACACGCGCGCCCAGGTGGATTCGGGCTTCGTAAAGACCTCCGGCGCCTCGGCCATCTATCCCGGAACCGGCTTCGGCTTTCGCATCTACGCGCCCTACGCCAACACCGTTGCGGCGATGCGCGTCGACACCGAGGCGAGCCTCTACAATCCGGCGTTTCACGCCTTCTCCGTCTTCGAGGGAACGACCCGCACGGTCGCCATCTTCGCGAAAGACGGCACGATGCAGACCAAGGCGAACTCCTACGGAGGCCTTTCTGACGAGCGGCTCAAGACCGGCATCGTCGACGCCTCGCCGCAGCTCGAGGATCTTCTCCAGCTGCGCGTGCGGAATTTCGCGTTCAAGGACGCGCCCGAAATCGTCTACATGGGTCTCGTCGCGCAGGAGGTTGAGCCGATCAAGCCCCGCCTCGTCGACGAAGACGCCGACGGCATGAAGGGCGTGAAATACTCGGTTCTCGTGCCGTGCCTCATCAAGGCCCTGCAGGAGTTGACCGCCGAGTTCAGGGCCTACGCCGCGGCTCATCCCTGACCGGTCAGGACCTCGGCTCGGGTCTGATGGCGCGCTTCACGAGTTTCTTGACGTCCGATCTGCTCGCGCCGGTTTCGAGCATTCTCTCCACGATCGCGACGAGGCAGACGGCGAGCGTTTGGGGAAGCTCTCGCCCGAAACGCTGCTCCTGCTCCTTGCGGAGCGCCGCCAGGACATCGTCGCCGATATGGGCGAGCCAGTCGATCGCCGCTACGACGTCTTTGTCGTCCCCCCGGTCGGCGCCGCTCCAAGGCGCTCCGCCTCCTCCTGGGCCTCCCCGATCGCCGTGGCTACGCGGAGCGCCGCCTGACGCGGCAGGATGCCGATGAACCGTACGGCCATCCACCCCGGCCGCTCGGTCTCCAAAATGGAGAAGTTTGAGCTGTCGTGGTCCGTCGGCTTCGTCAACGGTATCGCCGCGTCCTCGGCTTCCTTGATCGCCGTCTGCATGTGCTCGAGCGTCATCCCGAGCGCCTTGGCCAGCTTCTGCAACGTCTTCGGCCGCGGCTGTCCGCCCCTCACGTAATAGCTGATCCGGTCCTTGCCCACGTTTGCCGCCCGCGCGAGGTCTGACTGCGTCATGTTCCTCTTTCGCAGTTCCGCCCCGAGCATCTCTCCGAACGCCGTCCGCATCCTCAGTCTCCTCTGTCATCGGCGGGTCTCCTCCCGCCGGTCGAAGCGCAGCCCGCCTCTTGGAACCCCATCGCACGCAGTCCATTCGCCCTTGACCATCGTCGCTCTCCCCGGCTCGCCCGTCCGTTGAACCTGACGGAGTCGCACAACCGTAAGGTAGTGACGATATCGGCAATTCAAGCCTTATATGCAAAATTGGCAAGACGGAAGTGAAAAGACGTCAGAGCGTAGGCCTTGGTAGGCCGACTCATGCACACCAGAAAGCTGCCATGCAGGCGCGCCAAGTGGCTACGTTAGTTTTGGAATCGCCCCGGGTTCGAGCGGCGAATCGAGCGCACCGGAGAAAAAGCGAGCGATTACAGCGCGGTAATTTTGCGGTATTTTGCTTTGCGGTAGCATTTTTGCGGTAGATCGCCTGCCGCGGGGCGCTGCGGTATTTTTTTGTTTGTGATTTGAGGCAGGTAGGCTGGCTGGGGAACCTGGATTCGAACCAGGACTAACGGAGTCAGAGTCCGTGGGTCTACCGTTAACCTATTCCCCAAGCACTGCTAGGCTCGGATACAGCTCGTCGGCGCGAGTGTCAACGCCGTGGCCGCCGGAATGCGCCGGGCCGTGAACCGGTTCGCTCCTCAGGAAAAACCGGCTTCCTTGGCGATCATCGCCGCATGGGTGCGGTTTCGGGCGTCCAGCTTGCGGCAGATCGTCTTGACGTGGAGCTTCACTGTCACCTCCTGAAGTTCGAGTTCGCGCGCGATCTCCTTGTTGGCCAGGCCGCGGCAGAGGCCGCCGAGCACCTGTTTCTCACGCGGCGTGAGCCGGGCTTCGAAGGGGTCGGGGGCCTCCTCCTCGGCCGCCTGCAGGAACTGGATCGGGGCGTACTGCTCTCCGGAGACCATGAAGCGGATCGCGTGGACGAGGGAGCGGGCGGCCATGGTCTTGGGCAGGAAGCCCGCTGCGCCGGCGGCGAGCGCAGCCTTCGCCACGTCCTGCCCCGCAGCGCCGGAGATGAGCGCGACCGGCTTGCCGCCATTGAGCCGCATCGCGAGATGCAGCCCTTCGAGGCCGGAGACGCCGGGCATGGCGTAATCCAGCAAGACGAGGTCGAACGGCCCCTCCTCCTCGATCACGCGGCCGGCCTCCTCCATGGAGGAGGCGGCGCGAGCCTCGATGTCCGGCTCGCGTTCGAGATAGGCGGAGATCGTGTCGCGCACCAGCTCGTGATCGTCTGCGACGAGAATCCTCATGACTTCGCCTTCTCCGGTTGCGCAGCGATCATCGCCGCAGCCGGAGCGCGCCGCAACCCGTCCGCCACTCGCCCTCAGCCCCCGATCGAGTCGGCGTATTCGCGGAGGGCGGAGAGCGTATCCGGCAAGACCGCCTCGAACTCGATTTCGGCCGTCTCCCATGCGGGCGGGTTCTTGTGCGCGCACGCCGTTTCGAGCGCGATCAGCGCGGACCGCGCCCGGCTCGCGCCGACGAGCGCGGCGGAGCCGGCGAGGCGATGCGCCAGCGCCCTGCGCTCCGGCCAGGCGCCCGATGCGAGGTCCGCCGGGCCCGCCTCCAGCTCCGCGGCGACGGCGAGGAGCGTGCGCTTCAGTCGCGCCTCGTCGAGGCTCAGGGCCAACTCAGCGATGCTCTCGTCATCGAAGAGCGGGTCCTGCTCCTCTTCATTCTCCGCATCCCCGGTCGCTGCGCCTTCCCCGTCGGTAGGAAGCGCGGCGAGCGCGCGCTCCAGATCGCGGCTGCGGAGGGGTTTGGTAAGGCAGGGCCTTATGCCGACCTCGGCAAAGCGCGCCAGTTCCTCGGGCAGGGCGTGCGCCGTAAGCCCGACGATCGGGGTCAACCGGTTCGGCCCGTCGCCGCCGCGGATCGCCCGCGCCGCCTCGACGCCGTTCATCACGGGCATCGAGATGTCCATCAGCACGGCGTCGAAGCGCTCGCGTTCCGCCGCCGCTACGCCCGCCCGCCCGTCCGCCGCCTCGACGATCTCGTGGCCGGCCGCGCGCAGAATCTCGCCGAAAACCATCCGGTTGACGCCGTTGTCCTCGACCAGCAGCACCCTGAGCGAAGCTGTCGGCGCCGCCGAAGGCGACGGCGGCGGTGCGGGCTCCTCAGCGGCCGGCTCACTTGCTTCGCCGCGTGCGAGGCGCATGACGACGCGGAACCGGCTTCCCCCGCTCTCCACCGGCTCGACATGCGCCGAGCCGCCCATCGCCTGCGCCATGCGCCGGACGATGGCGAGCCCGAGTCCGGAGCCGGAGGCCTTCCGCTCGTAGGAAGGGTCCAGCATCACGAAATCCTCGAAGATGCGTTCCTTTTCGGCTTCCGGAACGCCGCAGCCTGTATCCTCGACGACGAGCTCGACCTCCGCCCCCGCCTCATCCTGACGAAGAAGCGCGAGGGATACGCGGATGCTTCCGCTTTCTGTGAACTTCACGGCATTGCCAAGGAGGTTTAGCGCGATCTGTCGCACGCGCCGCGCGTCTCCGCGGAGCGCGCCGAGCCCCTCGCCGGGATCAAAGTCGATGCTGTCGCCCTGCTCCTCCGCCAGCGGCCTCACGATCTCGATGGCTTCCCTGACGACTGCGGCGATGTCGATCGGCTCGTCCGAAAGCGTAAGCCGCCCGGCGTCTGCGCGAACGATGTCGAGCACGTCGTTGACATGCCGCAGCAAGATCTCCCCTGAAGCGGCCGCGCTCTCTGCGAAGCGGCGCTGTCTCTCGTCCAGTCCGGATCTCAGCAGAAGGTCGACCAGACCGATGACCCCGTTCAGGGGCGTTCGCATCTCGTGGCTCATCACGGCGATGAATTCGGATTTGGCGCGGTGCGCCGACGTCGCCGCTTCGAGCGCGCCGCGCAGATCCCGCTCGGCCGCGAGCCGGTCCGAGATGTCGCGCAGGTAGCTGACGAAGATCGGGCCCTTGTGATCCTCCGAAACGGCGACAGCGAGCTCTACTGGAAACTCCTCCCCCCCGGCCCGGAGCGCCGTCATCTCGATTCGACCGGCCCCGATCACCCGCCGCTCGCCCGTGGTGAGAAAGCGTTTCATGCCCGCGCTATGCGCCGCGCGGTGGCGATGCGGTACAATCAGCGTCTGCATGTCGCGCCCGAGCGCCGCTTCCGGGCTGTGGCCGAAGATGCGCTCGGCGGCCCGGTTCCAGTCCGTCACCACGCCGCGCGCGTCGGCGACGATCACCGCGTCAAGCGACGCCTCCACCGTCGCCGCAAGGCGCCGCCCGATCCGCTCCGCCGCCGCCGCCCGGCGAAGCGAGACAGCGCGTTGGCGGTTGATCACGTAGAGGCTGACGATAAGCGCAGCGATCAGCCCGGCGGCGAGCGCTGCGGCGGCTGCCAGGGTCGAACGGAAACCGGCGCGGCGCTCGTCGGACATGCGTGCGAAAATGCGGACGCCGGTCAGCGACATTGCGCGCGCGACCTGCTGAAGCGCGGCGGCCTCCTCAGCGAAGCCGGGCGACGCGGCGACGAGGGCGTCGTCCGGCCCGTCCACGAGCGGGATCGCGCCGGCAAGAAACGCCTGGATGCGGCCTAGCGACTGGCCTACCTCCGGTTCGGCGCGCAAGGCCTCAAAGACGGCGCCTCGCTCCAGCGTTCTGATCCGACTGTAGAAAAGGTCAAAGGCCCGGCGCATTTCCGCCGGCGTCGCCTCGCCCGCCGCAACCTCCGCCGCAGCGCGGCGGAATTGCAGAAGGTCCACCTCGACTTGCGCGAAGGTCCACTGAACGTTGTCGGAAGGGGAGGCGCGGAGCTGCGCCAACTCCTCCCAGAGCCTCAGCCCGGTGAATCCGGCTGCAAGCAGCGCTAGCCCTGCGAGGGAGCCGATCAGCGCCCGGACGGCGACGCGACGAGGTTGACGGAGAGGGTCACTCAATCGCCTCGATCCTCGTCAGCTGCCAGATACTGCGGGAATAGATCGTCTCGGTCCTGTATTTCGCGTCAGAGTCGTAGGGATAGATGATCCAGAACGGGCCCTTCTCGCGCACCGACATTGCCGCCCCGTCGAGCATGTAGGCGACAATGGGGCCGCCCGGCTCCGCGTCGGATAGGGGGATCTCCACGGCGTAGTCGTTCAGCGCGACGGCGCTAATCATTTCGCTCCGGATGCCCTGTGAGGCCACGAGGTCGGCGAGCAGGACGCCGGTGAAGGTCCGGACGCCTTCGGTCCAGATCGTCGAGGTTTCGATCATCGTAACGGGCATCGCCTCGAGCGCGGCGCGATCGAGCTCGACCGGCGCTGCGCCTGGCTCGGGAATGATGGTGAGCCGTTCGCCGTCATCAGCGGCGGCAGAGAGGGCGGCGAGGGCGAACGCGGCCGAAGCGACCACCGTACGGGCGTAGAGAAGGCGCTGTCTCATGATATCTCCAGAAGCGGCGAAGATGGTGAACAATTCGTAACCGATCCGCGGCCGCGAGGCATCATCCCAAAAGAGAGCTGCTCTATACCAAAGGATAGGTCGGCCTCCCCTTCTCGCCGCGCACGCGCCGCGCGGCTATCCATTCGGAGACCTCCCCCCCCTCTTTACGACCGGCCGCCGATGCTTTCGCTGCCGGGACGAATCCCGATGCCGTCTCTATCAGTATTTAGGCGTTTCCGAACGATCCGGACCAACTGGTGCGATCGGGAGGGGGCGCAGCGGGCCGGGACCCAAGCCTGGCATGTTGTTGTTGCTGCATCCTGAAGGGGCACGAAAATGAACGAGACGCTGATAGGCCTCGGCGCCGAGGAGACGCTGCAGGCGCGCTATGACAGCGCGCGGCGCGCGCTGGCGGAGTTGATGCATCTTAACTCCGAGACGCATCTGCGCGACGCGAAAGGCGACCCGTTCGACCTCGCCGTGTTCCGGGCCACGCGCGGCTGGATCGCCGGCTGGGCCGGCTACTACGAAACCGTGCTCCGGGCGATCCGCCGCCACGAGGGGCTTCGCGAGAGCGGCGCGGCGGCTGGTCTTGTCAGCGACGATCAGGCGGCGTCATCCGGCAACGTGATCCGCATCCCCGCGGCGCGCTTCGGCGCGGGCGTCCACGCCCGGCGCGTCCGGGCAGCGCTCGTCTCAGCCCGCGCCTTCGCGGAATGCCCCGAATTCGTCGCGCTGGACCATTACGGCGCCGGCCGGATGACGGAGGAGCTCTTCTCGTTCCTCGACGCCGCCGCCGGCCTTGGCGCGGAGCTTCGGCCCGCGGCCGTCGCTAGCTGAGGAGGTTCCCATGCTCGTTCTCATCGTGGAGCCCGCCGGCCCGTTCCGGGACTGGCTACGCCGAACGCTTGACGAGGCCGGGTTCGGCCATGTCGAGGCCGACGACCTGTTCCAGGCGCGGGAACTGGCCCTTTCCACCATGGCGGAGCTTGTCGCGCTCGGCCCTTCGCTCGACTTGAACGAGGCCGTCGCGGCGACCGGCCGCTTCGCCCGCGCTGCCGCCGTTGTCGCCTTCCGGAATGCGCGGAACGAGGGAGCCGAGGCGCGGCTCCGCGCCGCTGGAGCCGCCGATGCGCTCGCCCGTCCGCTCGCGCCGGGGCCGACGGCGGAGCGGCTTCGCCGCGCCGTGCTGGACCGGCTCGCCGGCCGCGGCGCGGAGCGCATCGCCTGCGGCGGTGGGGCGGTGATCGACCTCAAGCGGCGGGAAGTGCGGGTTCGCGGCGTCGCCGCTCCGCTACGCGCGCTCGAATACCGTGTGATGGAGATGCTCGCGCTCCGGGGCGGGGAGACGCTTTCCCGCGATGCAATCCTCGACCGGCTCTATGCCGGGCGCGAGGAGCCGGGGCAGAAGATCGTCGACGTCACGATCTGCACGCTCCGTCGGAAGCTGCGGGGGCTTCTCGCGTCGCCGCTCGTGGAGACTCGCCGGGGCGGCTATGCCCTCTCGGCGCACGCTTCCACCAGCGCCGTTGCGGCCTGAGCCGGGCGGCGGCGCTCAGACGTCCAGTGTATTCTCGCGCTCCCAGCGCGAGAAATGCGCGGTGTAGCTCAACCACTCCTGCGTCTTGAGCTTTACATAGGCGGCGGAGAAGTCCGCCCCCATCATCGCCGCAAGCGTCCTGTCGCGCTCGTACTCTCGGAGCGCGTCGAGGAGGTTGAGCGGCAGCCGGGGCGCGCCCTTCGCCTTGTGGCCTTCAGCGTACATGTCGAGGTCGCTGCGCTTGCCGGGGTCGGCGGAGGTGCGAACGCCGTCCAGCCCCGCCGCGATGATGACGGCCTGCAGGAGATAGGGGTTCGCCGCGCCGTCCGGCAGCCGAAGCTCGAACCGGCCGGGCCCCGGCACACGCACCATGTGGGTGCGGTTGTTCCCCGTCCAGGTCACCGTATTCGGCGCCCATGTCGCGCCCGACGCAGTGCGTTGCGCGTTGATCCGCTTGTAGCTGTTGACGGTCGGGTTCGTGATCGCAGCCAAGGCCTTCGCATGGCGCATGATCCCGCCGAGGAAGGCGCGCCCCTTAGCGGAGAGGCCGAGCTCCGCGCTTCCGTCGGCGAAGGCGTTCGTCGCCCCGTCCGGCGACCAGCCGGAGACATGCGCATGGCAGCCCGAGCCGGTGATCCCCTCGAACGGCTTCGGCATGAAGGTGGCGCGGAAGCCGTGCTTCTCCGCCACAGACTTCACCATGAACTTGAAGAAGCTGTGCTTGTCAGCCGTCGCCAGCGCGTCGTCGTATCTCCAGTTCATCTCGAACTGGCCGATCGCGTCCTCATGATCGTTCTGGTAAGGCTCCCAGCCGAGCTCCAGCATATGGTCGCAGATTTCCGAAATCACGTCATAGCGGCGCATCACCGCCTGCTGGTCGTAGCAGGGCTTCTCCGCGGTATCGAGGCTGTCCGACGCCGCGGTTCCCTCCGCGTTGAGGAGGAAGAACTCGGGCTCCACCCCCGTCATGATCCGGAGCCCGTCCTCCGCCGCCTCGGCTACGAGGCGTTCAAGGACATTGCGCGGCGCCTGCGCGACGTGCGCGCCCTCCATCGTCGCGCGGGCGGGGACCCAGGCGACCTCCTTCTTCCAGGGAAGCTGGATTGCCGCCTCCGGATCGGGGATCGCCATGAGGTCCGGATGGGCCGGCGTCAGGTCGAGCCAGGTCGCGAAGCCGGCGAAGCCCGCGCCCTCGGCCTGCATCTCCGCGATGGCCTGCGATGGAACGAGCTTCGCCCGCTGTGCGCCGAAAAGGTCGGTATAGGAGATCATGAAATAGCGGACGCCCTTCTCGCGCGCCCAATCCGCCAGGTTTCGTGCCATCGCCGTCTCTCCCTTTCGTCGCGCCCCTTCAGAACCGGCCTGACCGGCCGGGTATCCAGTCCGTCCCCGCGAGCGGCACGCCCGCCATCGCCGCCGCCTCGATCGTCAGCGCCACCAGATCCTCGGTTTCGAGGTTGCGAAGGCTGCTCTTGCCGCAGGCGCGCGCGATGGTCTGCGCCTCAAGCGTCATAACCTTCAGGTAGTTGGAGAGCCGCCGCCCGCCGAGAACCGGGTCGAGCCGACTGGCGAGTTCCGGGTCCTGCGTCGTGATCCCGGCCGGGTCCCGCCCCTCGTGCCAGTCGTCATAGGCGCCGGCGGTCGAGCCGAGCGCCTGGTATTCCGCCTCCCATTTCGGATCATTGTCGCCGAGCGCGACCAGCGCCGCGGTCCCTATGGCGACCGCGTCCGCGCCGAGCGCCAGCGCCTTCGCCACGTCCGCGCCGGAGCGGATGCCGCCGGAGACGATGAGCTGCACCTCCCGGTGCATCCCGAGATCCTGCAGCGCCTTCACGGCCTGCGGGATGCAGGCGAGGATCGGCATGCCGACATGTTCGATGAAAACGTCCTGCGTCGCCGCCGTGCCGCCCTGCATCCCGTCGAGCACCACCACGTCCGCCCCCGCCTTCACCGCCAGCGCGGTGTCGTAATAGGGGCGGGAGCCGCCGACCTTCACGTAGATCGGCTTCTCCCAGTCAGTTATCTCGCGGAGTTCGAGGATCTTGATCTCGAGGTCGTCCGGCCCGGTCCAGTCCGGATGTCGGCAGGCGGAGCGCTGGTCGATGCCCTTCGGCAGGTCGCGCATCTCAGCAACCCGGTCCGATATCTTCTGGCCGAGCAGCATGCCTCCGCCGCCCGGCTTGGCGCCCTGGCCGACGACGATCTCGATCGCGTCCGCCCGGCGGAGATCGTCCGGGTTCATGCCGTAGCGGGAGGGGAGGTATTGATAGACGAGGGTTTTCGAATGCCCTCGCTCCTCCTCCGTCATGCCGCCGTCGCCCGTGGTGGTCGAGGTTCCGGCGGCGGTCGCGCCGCGGCCCAACGCCTCCTTCGCCTGGCCCGAAAGCGCGCCGAAGGACATGCCGGCGATGGTGACCGGGATGGCGAGATGGATCGGCGTCTTCGCGTGCCGCGTGCCGAGCCAGACATCGGTCGAGCAGGATTCGCGGTAGCCTTCGAGCGGATAGCGGCTGATCGAGGCGCCGAGGAAGAGGAGGTCGTCGAAATGCGGCAGGCTTCGCTTCGTCCCGCCGCCGCGAATGTCGTAGATTCCCGTCGCCGCCGCGCGGCGGATTTCGGCGTTCACGGCAGGGGTGAAGGTGGCGGAGAAGCGCGGCGGGGTCCTCGGAAAGTCGCTCATGGGGCGGGCCTCAATAGGACGACGCGTTGTCGATGCTGAACGTGTAGAGCCGGCGCGCAGAGCCGTATCGGCGGAACTCTTCCGGCCGCGCCTTCCCTTCCGCCTCGCCGCGGCGGAGAAGGTCCTCCAGCATTTCGAAATGCTCCGCCCGCATCTCCTTCTCCACGCAATCCGCGCCGAGGGATTTCACCGAGCCGCGGACGAAGATCAGCGCCTCGTAGAGCGAATCCCCCAGCGCCTCGCCCGCATCGCCGAGTACGACGAGCCGTCCGGACTGCGCCATGAAGGCGGACATGTGGCCGATATTCCCGTGCACGACGATGTCGATCCCCTTCATCGAGATACCGCAGCGCGAGGCCGCTGAGCCCTTCACGACGAGGAGCCCGCCGCGCCCCGTCGCTCCCGCGTATTGCGAGGCGTCGCCCTCGATGATGACGGCGCCCGACATCATGTTCTCCGCAACGCCTGGGCCCGCGGAACCTTCGATGCGGATGCTCGCCTGCTTGTTCATCCCGCCGCAATAATAGCCTGTGGAGCCGCGCACCCTGATCTCCACCGGCGCGTCCACCCCCGCCGCGACGGCGTGCGCGCCGCGGGGGTTCAGCACTTCCCATTCGGTCCGGTTCGTCTCCTGCCCCTTCAGGGCATGGAGCGCGGCGTTCAGCGACCGGAGCGGGCCGGCGGCGAGGTCGAAAGTCTCCATCCGCTCAGCGCTCCCAGAAATAGACAGTGGCGGGCTCCGGCTCCCAGACGCGCGCTGCCTCGATCCCCGGCAGGGTCGCGAGCGCGCGATACTCGGAGCCGAAGGCGACGTAGCGTTCCGTCTCCGCCATGACGGCGGGCTTGCAGGCGATCGGGTCCCGCACCACGCCGAAGCCGTCGCGCGAGCCGACGACGAAAGTGAAGAAGCCGTCCAGATCCTTCAGCGTCGCCTCCAGCGCGTCGCCCAGGCTCTCGCCGGCCTGCATCTGCTCGCTGATGAAGGCGGCGGCGACCTCCGTGTCATTCTCCGTCTCGAAGGCCATGCCCTTCCGCCGCAGTTCGCGCCGGACGGAATTGTGGTTCGAGAGCGAGCCGTTATGGACGAGGCACTGGTCCGGCCCGGTGGAGAACGGATGGGCGCCCATCGTCGTCACTGCGGATTCGGTGGCCATGCGCGTGTGGCCGATCCCGTGCGTGCCGGCCATGTCGGCGAGGCCGAAGCGGCGGGCGACATCCCGCGGCAGGCCGACCTCCTTGTAGATCTCGATCCGCTCGCCCGCGCTCATCGCCTTCAGCCCGGGCCGTGCCCCGAGCGCCGCCTCCCGCGCTGCGTCGAGCCGGTCTGCCGGAAGCTCCAGCAACGCATGGGTGTCCTTCACGCGGAGCGAGACCTCACAGCCGAGGGCGCGGGAGACGGCGTCCGCGAGGCCGGGAAAGTCCGACTCCGGGTCCGCAGACTGGAGCGTGAGCCGCGCGCGACCCGCCTCCGGCCGACCGTAGATCGCTATTCCCGCCGAGTCCGGCCCACGGTCGGTCATCGTCACGAGCATGTCCGTCAACAGCGCGCCGAGCCGGGGCTCAAGCGATGCGTCCTTGAGGAACAATCCGACGATGCCGCACATGCGATGTCTCCGTGTCTCTCCCTAGAAGGAATGTTTTTTCACTGGGGCGCAAGTCGATTCTCCATGGGGAAGATCGGCGAGCGCCGTGGTCGCATGCTTGCCGGCGCGAAATTTTCCTATTAGTGAAAATTCTCTTGGAAAGTTCACTCCGGGGCGAGGTCATGCCGACATCATTCGCAAGGCGGCCGCGTAGGCCGGCCCTCGACCAGGATCCGCATCGGGTCCGCGACGCCGGGGGCCGCAACCTTGAGGCGGCGATCGGGCGGGAGGTGCGGAGCCTCCGCCGCCAGCAGGGGCTAACCGTGGCGGAGCTCGCGCGCGCCTCCGGGCTCAGCCTCGGGATGCTCTCGAAGATCGAGAACGGCGCCACCTCCCCCTCGCTCACCACCCTCCAGGCGCTTGGCCATGCGCTTTCGACCCCGGTCACCGCCTTCTTCCGCAGCTTCGAGGAGCGGCGGGAGGCGCACCATGTCCGCGCCGGGGATCATGTGGAGATCGAGCGGCGGGGAACCCGCGCGGGGCATCAATATCATCTCCTCGGTCATGTCGGTTCGAACGGTTCGGGCGTGGTCGTCGAGCCCTATCTCATCACCCTCACCGCGGAGAGCGACCGGTTCCCGACCTTTCAGCACGAGGGGCTCGAACTTCTCTACATGCTCGAAGGCGAGGTGGATTATCGCCATGGCGACAGGATCTATCCCCTGAAGCCGGGGGACAGCCTGCTCTTCGATGCGGATGCGCGGCACGGGCCGGAGACGCTCGTGAAGCTGCCGGCGCGCTATCTCTCGGTCATCGCCTATCCGCAGGGCTGAGGAGGGAGCGATATGTCCTCCCGAAGTTATCGCTTGCCCCGCTCCGGCGCGCTTGCGATACCTCTGCGCCTCATCGTCCAGAACGGAGACACCGCCTTGCGTTCGACCGGGAATCGCCGCGTTCCGCCTCTGGCCGCCGCAACCGCCCCGCTTCCCGGCGTTTCGCCGAGCTGATCCGGGGTCGATGTCCGACTGGCTCTCCCCTACGGAATGGCAGGCGCTCTCGCTCTCGCTTCGCGTCTCTTTCTGGGCGACGGCTTTCAGCCTGCCGCTCGGCGTCCTGACTGCCTATGCGCTCGCGCGCTGGCGCTTTCCGGGGCGGCAGGCGCTCAACGGGCTCGTTCACCTGCCGCTGATCCTCCCGCCCGTCGTAACGGGCTATCTCCTGCTCCTCGCCTTCGGCCGCCGTGGCGCGGTCGGCCAGTTTCTCGACGAGTGGTTCGGGATCGTCCTCGCCTTTCGCTGGACGGGCGCGGCGCTGGCGGCGGGCGTCATGGCCTTCCCGCTCATGGTCCGCGCCATCCGGCTCGCGATCGAGGCGGTGGACCCGAAGCTGGAGCAGGCGGCCGGGACGCTCGGTGCCTCCCGGGCCTGGGTCTTCGCCACGGTCACGCTGCCGCTGATCCTCCCCGGGATCATCGCCGGCGCCATCCTCGCCTTCGCCAAGGCGATGGGCGAGTTCGGCGCGACGATCACCTTCGTATCCAACATCCCCGGCCAGACGCAGACGCTGCCGAGCGCGATCTACACCTTCCTCCAGGTTCCGGGCGGGGAGGACGAGGCGGCGCGGCTCGTCGTCGTCGCCGTCATCGTCGCGATGGCGGCGCTCCTTCTTTCCGAATGGGTCAGCCGGGCGGTGGCGCGGCGGATCGCCGGCCAATGACGCTCGACGTCGCCCTCCGCCACGCCTTCGCAACGTTCTCGATAGATATCGCCTTTTCGGCGCCGCCGGGCATCACCGTGCTCTTCGGCCGTTCCGGTTCGGGCAAGACGACCATCGTGAACGCCGTCGCCGGCCTCCTCCGCCCCTCCGCCGGGCGGATCGCGCTGGACGGGCGGTCGCTGACGGATATCGGCGCGGGGGTATTCCTGCCGCCGCACCGGCGGCGGATCGGCTATGTATTCCAGGAGGGGCGGCTCTTTCCGCATCTCACCGTGCGCCGGAATCTGCTCTATGGCTCATGGTTCGCGCCGCGCGGCGCGAAGCGGGAGGAATTCTGGCGCATCGTCGAGATGCTCGGGATCGGCCCGCTGCTCGACCGGCGACCCGGCGCGCTTTCGGGCGGCGAGAAATCCCGCATCGCGCTCGGGCGCGCGCTCCTCTCCGCGCCGCAACTTCTTCTCGCGGACGAGCCGCTCGCGGCGCTGGACCCGGGCCGGAAGGCGGAAATCCTGCCCTATTTCGAGCGGCTGAGGGATGAGGTGGCGATCCCGATCCTCTATGTCAGCCATGCGGCGAGCGAGGTCGCCCGGCTCGCCACCACCGTCGTCGCCCTCGAAGCCGGGCGCGTGATCGCGCAGGGCGCCGCAACGGAAGTGCTGGGCGATCCTTCGGTCCTGCCGGCCGGCGCGCGCGAGGCCGGCGCGGT
This sequence comes from Pikeienuella sp., assembly GCF_046290545.1. Taxonomy (NCBI): domain Bacteria; kingdom Pseudomonadati; phylum Pseudomonadota; class Alphaproteobacteria; order Rhodobacterales; family Paracoccaceae; genus Pikeienuella; species Pikeienuella sp. The sequence continues at coordinate 137,596 of NZ_JBKAGV010000014.1, forward strand.
GCTCACGGCGCGCGTCGCCCGGCATCATGCGGACGGGCTGAGCGAGCTCGATGCAGGGGGCTGCGCGCTCTTCCTGCCGCGGATCGACCGTGCGCCCGGCGCCGCCATCCGCGTCCGCATCGCGGCGCATGACGTTCTGCTTGCACGGGCCCGGCCCGAGGGCCTTTCCGCGCTGAACATCCTTCCCGGAACGGTGGCGGAGATCCGCGCGGGGGAGGGGCCGGGCGCCCTGGTCGCAATCGATACGCCGGCCGGGCGGCTCCTCGCGCGGATCACCCGGCGCTCGGCGGAGGCGCTCGGCCTCGCCCCCGGCGCCTCGGTCCATGCCGTCGTCAAATCGGTCGCCGTCGCGCCGGCCGATGTCGGTTCCGGCGCCGCGGGCTGAGCCGCGAAGCGGCGGAGGCGGGGCGCGATATGGCTTGCGCGGCGGATCGCGCGCTGGGCATAACGCCCGCATGAACGAAACGGCGCCCTCCAGTTCAGACAGGCCTGAGCTCCGCATCCGCATCGTCTTCGGCGACGACGCGATGCTCGGCCCGGGCAAGGCCGACCTTCTGGAGCGCATCGGCGAGACGGGCTCGATCGCCGCGGCGGGGCGCAGCATGGCGATGAGCTACAAGCGCGCCTGGATGCTGGTGGAGGAGATGAACGCCGCGTTTCGCGACCCGCTCGTCGAATCCTCGCGCGGCGGCCCCCATGGCGGCGGCGCCCGCCTGACGGAGGCGGGAGAGGTCGTGCTCGCCCATTATCGCAAGCTGGAGGAAATCATGGCGGAGGCGGGCGCGGCCCGGATCGGCCAGTTGCAGGGCATGTTGCGGCCCGCGCCGAAAGCGACCGAAGCCTGAAGAGTGGGCGCCCCGGCGCGCGAAAGGGCGCGCCGGGGCGGAAGGGTCACGCCGCCTTCGGCAGGGTCGCGGCGAGGGCGACGGTGGCGAGCGCGGCGCGCGCCGCCTCCTCCCCCTTCTTCACGAAATGGGCGGTGAAGAAGGCCTCGTGCGCCGCGCTCTCCTGGAAGTGGTGCGGCGTCAGCACCACGGAGAATATCGGGACGCCGGTGGAGAGCTGCGCGGTCATCAGCCCGCCCACCACCGTCTCCGCCACGAACTCGTGCCGGTAGATGCCGCCGTCCACCACGAAGGCGGCGCCGACGATCCCGTCATAGAGCCCGGTTCTCGCAAGTCTCTGCGCGAGAAGCGGGATCTCGAAGGCGCCGGGAACGTCATAGACGTCCGTATCCGCCGCCCCGTTGGTCCGCCGCGCCAGCTCGTCGAGAAAGCCGATGCGGGCCTGATCCACGATGCGGTCATGCCAGCGGGCCTCGATGAAGGCGAAGCGGAGGGTCTTTCTGCTTTCGGTGCTCTGATTCATCGTCTGCTCCCAAAGGGTGAAGCGTCGAATCAGGGCGACGAACGGCGGCGCAGGCGCGGAAGCGCCGGCGCCGTTCGCTCGTTCTCTCTCATCCGGACTGTGACCGTCGGCCCCGGAATTTCACCGGATCTGCTGACCCCCCGCCGCCCGAGGGCGATGAGGGCGCTCGCGGGCTGTGACCGCCGGTGGGGAATTCCGCCCCGCCCCGAGAACGCGCCGCCCGTCCATCGAGCGGCCCGCCAGTTTCGCACGGGGCGGGGTGCGCCGCAATCAGCCGCGGACGGCGAACTGATAGGCCGCGGCGGTATAGTGGAACCCTTCGCCCGCCGCCTCGAGATATCCGATGCCGGGGAAGGGCATGTGGTAGCCGGTGAAGGGAATCCCGTCCGCCGCGATCATGCCGAGCACGCGCTGGCGGGTGGCCGCCGCGCCCTCCTTGTCCATGTCGAAACGGACATGCCAGTCAGGCCGCTGCATCGAGACGACGAAATGGTTCGCCGTGTCCGCGATGATGACGAGCCGCTGGCCCTCGCTCTCGATATGCCAGTTCGTCATGCCGGGCGTATGGCCCGAAGCGTCGATCGCCTCGACGCCGGAGGCGACGGTGTCGCCCGGCTTGATGAACGTCATCTTCTCGGCCATCGGCTTTACGTTGGACTGGACGAGCGTCGCCACGCGCTCGGTCGGCCCCGAAAGGCGCTCCTCCGGGGACCAGAAGTCGTATTCCGCCGCCGCCGTGACATAGCGCGCGTTCGGGAAGGCCGGGGCGCCGCCCTCCATCATGCCGCCGATATGGTCGGGGTGCATGTGGGTCAGCACGACCACATCCACCTGATCCGGGCTGTAGCCCGCCGCTTCGAGATGAGGGCGGAGATTGCCGCGGCCGGGGCGGGCGCCTTCGCCGTTGCCGGTGTCGAAGAGGATCAGCTCGGAGCCGGTGTTGACGAGCACGGGCGTGAAGCTGATCTCCATCTTGTCGCCCGGCAGGCCGTTCTCCACTGCGAGAGCCTGGACGGCGGCAGCCTCCTGATTTTCACCGAAGATCGGGTGCGGGCCGTCGAGAACGGCTGCGCCGTCCCAGATCGTCGTGACCTCGAAAGAGCCGAGCTTCACGCGGTTGACCGTGGGGCGGAGCGGGCCGAGCATCGGCGCGGCGGAAAAGGCTGGGCCCGCCGCGAGGGCGAGGCCGGCGCCGCCGAGGCCGGCGAGCGCGGCGCGGCGGGTTAGGGGGGCGTTGCGGGGCATGTGTTCCTCCTTCTGTCGGGAGCCGGAGGATAGCGCGAATTCGTCGCCGCGCCCGTCACGGTTCGGCGCCATTCCCGAAACAATCAGTCGAAAGCGCCGGTGACCCTTGCGAGAATCTGGAAGGCGCGGCCGGAGCGCGTGTCCGCCGCCTCGACGATCAGCGGATCGGGGCCGAGCTCTTTCGCCATGCGCCGCATGAGCCGGTCGAACCGGCGAAGGTAGTGAAGCGCGCTGTCGCGGAAGATCACGTCCTTGCGCATCCTCGCGCGCACGAGCGCAAGCGCGACGTCATCCGTCACCCCGCCGACTTCGGCGATCTCCGCGCCGCGGGCGCCGGCGGCGTAGCGCATCCAGGCCTCTGCGGTCGCCTGCAAGGCGGCGACGTCCTCCATGTAGAGCCCGTCCTCGGAGAAGAGCGTCAGCATGTCCTCCGCCGCCTGCAGCAGCGCGGCGAAGTCCGGCTCGCGGAGTGCGGCGCGGAGGGCGGCGAAGCCCGCCTTGTCCCCTTCGTTGCGCGGAAAGTCGAGCGCGCGGACGACGCTGACCCAGGAGAGACCCTCCGCCGCCGGCGGCTCGGCCCCGAGCGGGAGGGCGGGTTGCGCCGCGTCCGGCGGCTTACGGGGCAGGGCGAGCTTCGCCTCCCGCCGCGCGGCGCTTTCCCGCCCCTCGATCCGGGCGACCATCGCCTTCGTCTCTTCCGCCGCCTTGTCGAGCGCCGCGATGGAGGCGGCGAGCGCCGTCTTCTCCTCCGCCAGCGCGGCGCGGGCGGCGACGGCGAGCGCGGCGGCGAGGTCCGGGTCCGCCGGCCGCTCCGCAAGCAGCGCACGAAGCCCCGCCGCCTCATCCCTCAGCCGCGAGGCTTGCCGGGCGAGATGAGCCGCGAGGAAGAAGAAGGTCACAGGCGCGAGGGCGGCGAGCAGGAAGAGAGCGATCTCGATCGCGAAGGCGGGTCGCGGGCCTTCCGTCACGCTCGCGACGAAGCCGAAGAAGCCCGCGCCATAGGCGACTGCCCCGCCGATCCAGAGAAGGGAGAGCAGCGCCGCGGCGGCGAAGGGCCGGTCCCCCCGGACAAGGCCGGAGAGGCGCCGGCGGGCTCCGGCCGCCACGCCCGCCATCGCCCTAGCGGAACTCGACGGAGATGACCTCATAGCTCTTGCCGCCGCCCGGGGTCATCACCTCGACGCTGTCGCCCGGCTCCTTGCCGATCAGCGCGCGGGCGAGGGGGGAGCGGATGTTGAGCTTGCCGGAGGCGATGTCCGCTTCGGTCTCCCCGACGATCTGGTAGGTCTTTTCCTCGTCGGTGTCCTCGTCGGCGACCGTGATCGTCGCGCCAAACTTGATCTGGGAGCCCGATAGCTTCGACGGGTCGATGACTTCGGCTCGCGAGATGAGGCCTTCCAGCTCCTTGATCCGCCCCTCGATGAAGCTCTGCCGCTCCCGCGCCGAATGGTATTCGGCGTTCTCCGAAAGGTCCCCGTGCTCGCGCGCCTCCGCGATGGCGCGGATCACGTCCGGCCGCTGGATCGACTTCAGGTCCTTCAGCTCTTCGTTCAGGGCGGCGTAGCCCGCCGCCGTCATCGGCGCCTTCTCGACCATCCTGGCCTCTTTCCTTCCCGCGCAGCCCTTCCTGCGGCGTCAATGCAACGCGCGCCCACTGCGATTTCGCGGTGGGCGCGCCCGGTGACTCGCGTGACCATATGGGCCCGTCTTTTCTGTTGCAAGCGGCGCGCGCGCGGCGAGGATGGGGCAATGGCGAAGCGGGCGAACATGGCGGAGGCGGCGCTTCCCGGCCTTGCAGGGCCGGGCGCGGAGCCCGACCACGCCCATCACCGCGCCCGGCTTCGCGAGCGGTTCGACCGAGCCGGGGCGGAGGCGCTGGCCGATTACGAGATGCTGGAGCTCGTCCTCTTCCGCGCCATTCCGCGGCGGGACGTGAAGCCGCTGGCAAAGCGGCTCTTGCGCGAATTCGGCGATTTCAACCATGCGATCTCCGCCCCGCTCTCCCGGCTCCTCGCCGTGGAAGGGATGGGCGAGGCCGCGGCGCGCGAGCTGAAGATCGTCGAGGCGGCGGCGCAGCGCCTCGCGCAGGCGCGCGTGATCGGGAAAGAGGCGCTGACCTCCTGGTCCGCGCTGATGACCTACTGCAAGACCCGGATGGCCCATCAGGGCGTCGAGGAGTTCCGCCTCCTCTTTCTGGACCGTAAAAACGTGCTGATCGCCGACGAATTGCAGGCGAAAGGGGATGTTTCCGGGGTCTCGGTCTACCCGCGTGAGGTGGCGAAGCGCGCGCTGGCCCTCGACGCCTCGGCGCTCGTCATGGCGCACAACCATCCTTCGGGCGACCCGACGCCCTCGCAGGCCGATATCCGGATGACGAAGGAGGTCGCAGCCGCGCTTCAGGCGGTTGGCGTCGTCCTCCACGACCATGTCGTGATCGGGAAGGAGCGGGATGCGAGCTTCCGCGCCCTCGGCCTCATCTGAGCCGGAGCGCGGCGAGGAGCCCGAGGAGCGAGAGCCCGAAGCCGATCCAGAACGCGCCAGCGCCGAAGGCGGGATATGCGAAGGAGCCCGCAAAGCCCGCGGCCGACATCATGGCGCCGCCCGCCATCGCGCCGACCATGCCTTGCGCCGTCGCGCCGAGAGCGGCGGGGGCGGCCCGCTCCGTCATCGCCACCGCGCCGAGCCATGCGGCGGTGAAAGTGAGCGCATGGAGCGCCTGGAGCGGCCAGAGCAGCGCGAGCGGCGGGTCGAGCGCCATCGCCGCCCAGCGGACGAGGCCCGCCGCGCCGGCAAGCGCCATCGCCCCGGCCGGACCGGCCCAGGCGATGAACCGGCGCCCGTAGAAGACCATGAGCAGGACTTCGAGAAGCACGGAGAACGCCCAGAGCGCGCCGATCGTCCCGTCCCCGATCCCCGCCGCGCTCCAGTGCAACGAGCCGTAGGCGTAGAGCACGGCATGGCTGCCCTGGAGGCTCGCCGCGGCGAACATGATGAGGAGGAAATCCGGCCGGCGGAGGAGCGCCGCCGCCTCCGACAGTTTCGGGCTTGGCAGCGGCGCGCCGGCGCCGCCCGGGTGCCGCAGCCCGAACCAGATGCAGGGGAGAAGGGAGAGCACGATCCACCAGAGCGCCGCGCCGGAGCCGAAGCTCGCGACGGCGACGCCCGCCAGGAGATTGGCGGAGAGGAAGGCGGCGGAGCCGATCCCCCGCGCCAGCGCATAGGAAAAACCGCCGCGCGAGGCGGCGCGGAGCGTCAGCGCGTCCGCGATCGGCATCGCCCCGGCGAGCGCGGCGCCGGCGATGATCGTCGCGGCGTAGAGGAGCGCGCGGCTCCCGGCCCATTCATGCGCGAGGAAGGCGAGCGCGCCGAGGCCAGAAAGGAGCGCCAGCGCGCGCCGCGGCCGCCCCGCCCTGTCCGCCGCGTAGGGAAGCGCCACGCCCGCGATGACGCGCACCGCGACGGCTGAGGCGGTGAGCGCCCCGATCTCGGCGGCGGAGAGCCCCCAGTCCGAAAGCCAGAGCGGCCAGAACGGCATGTGCGCGCCGATGGCGAGGAAGAAGAAGACGTAGAAACCCGAGGAGCCGGCGAGCCCGGCGGGCATCAGAGCGTCGCCGCCTCGCGGAGCGCGAAATCGGCGATCCGCGCGATGTCTCCGAAGGGCAGGACGGGCCGCGCAATCTCCGGCGCGTCGTCGCTGACGATGGCGCGGATCGTCTCGTCATCCGCGGCGATCAGCGCGGCGCCGGTGGCGCGGCGCCAGACTTCGAGTTTCGGATGCCGGTCCCGCTTCCACCCTTCGACGAGGACGAGATCGACCGGTGCGAGCCGCGCGATCAGCGCATCAAGCGGCGGCTCCTCCGCCCCCCGAAGCTCATGCAGGATCGCGAAGCGCGCGGTCGAGGCGACGAGAACCTCCCGCGCCCCGGCCTCGCGGTGGCGGAAACTGTCCTTTCCCTGCCGGTCCATGTCGAACCCGTGATGCGCATGCTTGAGCGTGGAGACGGAGAGGCCGCGCCCCGCAATCTCCGCCACAAGCCGCTCCATCAGGGTGGTCTTGCCCGCGTTCTTCCAGCCGGTGACGCCGAAGACCCTCACAATCCGTGCTCCGCCACGATCCGCTCCGCCGCCGCGATATCATCCGGTGCGTTGACGTTGAAGAAGGGATCGTAGCGGGCGGCGGGGAAAGGGACCGCAACCGCTCCGCAGCGCTCCGCCCACAGCGTGACCTTGCGGATCCCGGCGGCGAGCGCGGCGCGCAGGTCTTCGCGCCGCGCCACGGGCCAGAGCCCGAAGGTCGGATGCGCCCGCCCGTCGGCTCCGGCGGCGAAGGCGGCCGGGATGCCTTCCGACAACGCCGCGGCGAGCCGCGGCCCGAGGTCCTCCGGGAAGAAGGGCGTGTCCCCCGCGGCGGTGAGGATATGGGTCTGGCCATGCAGCGCGGCCCAGTCCATCCCCGCCAGCACCCCGGCGAGAGGGCCGGGGAAGTCCGCGGCCCCGTCCGGTATCACGGGCAGGCCGAAGGCCGAGAAGCGCTCCGGGTCGCCGTTCGCGTTGATCGCCATGGCGACAACCTGGGTCGAAAGCCGCTCGACGGCGCGGGCGAGCAGCGTGCGCCCGGCGACGAGGCGCAGCGTCTTGTCCCCGCCCCCCATCCGCGTCGCACGCCCGCCGGCGAGGATGACGCCGAACGGGTTCACGCGCTCAAGCCTGAAGCCGGTATGTCTCCGCCGCCGTCCGCCGGAAGAGCGCATCCTTCTCGGCCTCCGATGCGCCGGAGGAGAGGCGGAAGAATGCGTTCCAGAGATTGGCGTAGCTGACCTGCCCCTTGTCGACCGGGAAGTTCGATTCGTACATCGCCCGCCCGACGCCCCAGAGCTCGATGCAGGTCTCGATATAGGGCCGCCAGGCCGCCGCCAGATCCTCCGATGAAGGCGGCAGGTCCCGCGCTTCGAACCCGAAGCCGACGGAATGCATGGCGAGCCCGCCGAGCTTCACCCGCGTGTTCGGCCGCGCGGCGAGCCTTTCCATCTTCTCCCGCCAGACGGGGAAGAGTTCCTCCCGGCGCCCGGCATAGCTCCCGATCCCCATGACGCCGCCAACATGGTCGACGACGATGGTCGTCTCCGGCGCACGGTCCACAAGCGTCAGTAGGTCGTCGAGTTGGGACTGGAAGGACCAGGTGTCAAGCACGAGCCCGCGAGGCCCGAGTTTCCGCACCGCCTCCGCCACAACGGGCTCCGCCATCAGGCCCGGCGCCGGGTCCACCACCGAGCCTATGATCGCCGTGTCCCCCGATTTCGCCATCGGATAACGGATGCCGCGAAGCCGCCCGCCGCCCGCCGCCTCCATCGCGTCCAGCACGCGCTCCACCCCGGCGCCGAGCGTCAGGTCCGCATTGCCGACGATCCCGGCGCAGACATGGCATGGTCCGTAATGCCCGCTCTCCGCCATCGCAGCGGCCCCGGCGGCGAATGTCACCTCGCCGACGGGGGCGAGTTCCGGCGGCCCATCCTTCCGGTGCATGGAGCGACACTGGATATAGATGGTCGCAAGGATGTTGCGCTTCGAGACATCCCTGAGCAGGTCGTGGAACAGGTAGAGAGCGCCCGGCCGCTCCCAGAGGTGATGATGCGGGTCGACGATCGGCCGCGCAGGCTCGATCGGCGCCTCTTCGCGCAGCGCCAGCCAGTCCTCCCGCACAGGAAGATGCGGCATCGAGACGTTTTCCATCGGCGTTCCCTCCCTCTTCTCGGGCATGAGAGGGCGGCGCGGCGAGGGCGTCAACTGGTCAGTCTCCCGGCGGCGCGCCGCCCGCCTCCGCCCGCTTCGCGATCCACTCGTCGAGCGCGGCGAGTCTCTCGGCCGGCGCGCCGACCGGCGTGAAGGCGGCCAGCCGCGCCTCCCAGACAATTGTCGCCCGCTCCGCCGCCTCAGCTGCGCCTGCCTCGTCCCACTGGCCGAAATTCGCAGTCGTCGCGACAAGCGGCTCGTGAAAGGCGGTGCGATAGCGGTCCATCGTGTGCGTCGCCGCGAAGAAATGCCCGCCAGGAGGCGTCTCGCCGATAGCGTCGAGCGCCAGCGAAGCCTCATCCGCCACGACCGGCGCGCACAATTCGGCAAAGCCCTCCAGCATCTCGGCGTCGAGGATCAGCTTTTCGTAAGAATGCGTCAGCCCGCCCTCCAGCCAGCCTGCGGCATGGATGACAATCGCGGCGCCGCCCAGCACGGCTGCCCAGAGCGAGGCTGAGGTCTCCGCTGCGCCCTGCGCATCCGGAGCATTGGAGGCGGTCCCCGCCGAGCCTCGCCAGGGCAGACCCGCCCGCCGGGCGAGCTGCCCCGAGATCAGCGCCGCCTTCACATGCTCTGGCGTACCGAAGGCCGGCGCGCCGGAGCGCATGTCCACATTCGTCGCGAAGGCGCCGTAGACGACCGGCGCGCCCGGCCGCGCAAGCTGCGCCAATACGATCCCCGCCAGCGCTTCCGCGTGCTGGAGCGTCAGCGCGCCGGCCACCGTCACCGGGGCCATCGCGCCCAGAAGGCAGAAGGGGGTCACGATCACCGCCTGCCCCGCCCGTGCATGGTCGATGATCCCCTCCGCCATCGCGCTGTCGATCCGGCGCGGGGAGTTCGTGTTCACAACCGTGTAGCAGTGCGGGGCGGAGGCGAAGCCCTCCGAGTCGAGCCTGCGGACGAGCGCGAGCATTTCGAAGCACTCCTCGACCTGCCGCCGCCCGCGGGCATAGACAAAAGGCGCCTTGGGAGAGAGCGAAAGCTGCGCGCGCGTCATGGCGTAGTGCCTGATCTGAGGAGGCGTGTCCTGCGGCTCCGTCATCGGCGCCTGGATATGGATCGCGTCGAGCCCCGCGGCGAGGCGCGTCAGCTCCTCGAAATCCCGCAGGCTGCCGGCCCGACGGCCGCGTCTTCTGTCGGTCGCGTTGGGGCAACCGGCTCCGGGGCCGAAGTTCAGCGCGCCGGGCGAAAGGTCGAGATCGTGCGCCGGCTCCCCGGCCCGGATCGTGAAGCCGGCCGGCGCCGAGGCGAGCGCCGCCTCCACAATCTCCGGCCCGATCCGGGTCAGCCCGTCCGGCCCTGTCGCCGCACCGGCCGCGCGAAGGAGCGCGCGGGCCTCGGCGGAAAGGATGTCGATCCCGTGTTCCGCAAGGATGCGCAGCGCCGCGCGGTGGATCCCCTCGATCTCGTCGGCCGAGAGAAAGGACTGTGGCGCGAAGGGGTTCCGCAAGCCGCGCCGCGGCGCCGTCCGAGCGGGCGCCGCGTCCTCGCGCCGGTTTCTTCCTCCCCGTCTCTCGCCCATCGCGCGCTCCCTTTGCCGGTAGGCTCGCGCCGCCGGGGGGCAAGCGCCTGCCAAAAAGCGGCGCCGGGCGCGCTTTCCGCGCGCCTTTGCGATGCTAGCTCGACGGGAATGAACACTCCCCCCATTCGCCGCGCCGCGATCTTCGGCGCCTCCGGCGGCGTCGGAGCCGCCATCGCCGGCGCCGTAGAGGCGCGGGGCGCCGAGGTGCTGCGCTTCGCCCGCTCCGGCCATCTCCCCTTCGACCTGACTGACGAGGTCTCCATCGCCGCCGCCGCGGAGCGGGCGGGGGAGGTCGATTTCGTCTTCGTCGCGACGGGGATGCTGCATGCGCCGGGGATCGCGCCCGAAAAATCCTTCGCCGCCATCGCGCCGGAGGCCTTGGCCGCTTCCTTCGCGCTAAACGCCATCGGCCCCGCGCTGATCGCGAAGCACATGCTGCCGCGCCTGCCGCGGAAGGGCCGCGCCGTCTTCGCCGCGCTCTCCGCCCGGGTTGGTTCGATCGAGGACAACAGGCTCGGCGGGTGGCACGGCTATCGCGCCTCAAAGGCCGCGCTCAACATGCTGATCCGCGGCTTCGCCATCGAGCTCTCGCGGCGGAACCGTGAGGCGCTTGCCGTCGCGCTTCATCCGGGAACAGTGGCCACGGCGCTCTCGAAGCCGTTTCAGGCCTCGGCGCCGAAGGGTCTGTTCACGCCGGAGGAGAGCGCTGCGAGGCTCCTCTCAGTGCTGGAGGGACTCGGACCGGAGGCGACGGGCGGTTTTTACGCCCATGACGGAGCGGCGATTCCCTTCTGAGCCCGCTTGCGGCCCGCCCCGCCCGCGCATAGCCTCCGGCGATACGCCGCCAGAGCGCCCCGGAGGAATGCCGATGACCGAGAAGAAACGTTTCCGTTCCAGCGAATGGTTCGACAGCCGCCACCGCACGGACATGGTCGCCCTCTATATCGAGCGCTACTGCAACAACGCCTTCACCTATGAGGAGCTTCGCTCCGGCAAGCCGGTGATCGGAATCGCGCAGACGGGGTCGGATCTCTCCCCCTGCAACAAGATCCACCAGCACCTTTCCCCCCGCCTCCGCGACGGGATCAGGGAGGCGGGCGGCATCCCGATGGAATTCCCCGTCCACCCGATCCAGGAGACGGGCAAGCGGCCGACCGCCGCGCTCGACCGGAACCTCGCCTATCTCGGCCTTGTGGAGCTTCTGCACGGTTATCCGATCGACGCCGTGGTGCTGACCACCGGCTGCGACAAGACCACGCCCGCGCTTCTCATGGCGGCGGCGACGGTGGACATCCCCGCCATCGTCCTTTCGGGCGGGCCGATGCTGAACGGCTGGATGGAGGGGGATGACCTCGTCGGCTCCGGCACCGCAATCTGGAAGATGCGGCGCGAGCTCGGGGCGGGGAAGATCACGGAGGAGGAGTTTCTCGTCGGCGCCGCCGGCTCCGCCCCCTCGCTCGGCCATTGCAACACGATGGGCACGGCGAGCACGATGAACGCGATGGCCGAGGCGCTCGGCATGTCGCTCACCGGCTGCTCCGCGATTCCAGCGCCTTATCGGGAGCGGATGGGCATGGCCTATGTCACCGGCAAGCGCATCGTCGAGATGGCCTATGAGGACCTCAAGCCCTCCGACATCATGACGCGCGAGGCGTTCCTCAACGCCATCGCCGTCAACAGCGCCATCGGCGGCTCCACCAACGCCCAGCCGCATCTCCACGCCATCGCCAACCATATGGGCGTCGAGCTGAAGCCGGGGGACTGGCAAATTCACGGGCATGACATCCCGCTCCTGCTCAACATGCAGCCGGCGGGCAAGTATCTCGGCGAGCGCTTCTTCCGCGCCGGAGGCGTGCCCGCGATCATGTGGGAGCTGCGCGAGGCCGGGCGGCTCCAAGAGGCGATCACGGTCACGGGCCGGAAGATGGCCGAGAATCTCGACGGCCGCGAGTCGAAGGACCGGGAAATGATCCGGCCCTACGCCGATCCGATGGTGGAGCATGCCGGCTTCGTCGTGATGACGGGCAATCTCTTCGACACCGCGATCATGAAGACCTCCGTGATCTCGAAGGAATTCAGGGACCGCTACCTCTCCACCCCCGAAGACGAGAACGCCTTCGAGGCGCGGGCCATCGTCTTCGAGGGTTCGGAGGATTATCACGACCGGATCAACGACCCCTCGCTCAACATCGACGAGCATTGCGTGCTCGTCGTCCGCGGCGCCGGCCCGATCGGCTGGCCGGGCTCGGCGGAGGTGGTGAACATGCAGCCGCCGGACGCGCTGCTGAAGCGGGGGATCACCTCGCTTCCCACCATCGGCGACGGGCGCCAGAGCGGCACGGCGGACAGCCCCTCCATCCTCAACGCCTCGCCGGAGTCGGCCGCAGGCGGCGGGCTCGCCTACCTGAAGACCGGTGACATGGTGCGGATCGACCTCAACACCGGCCGGGTGGACGCGCTGGTGGACGAAGCCGAATGGGAGGAGCGGAAGAAGGCCGGCCCGACGTCCTATCCCGCCAGCCAGACCCCGTGGCAGGAAATGGCGCGGAACCATGTGACCCAGCTGGCGCAGGGCGGCTGCATTGACCTCGCGATCAAGTATCAGCGGGTGCGGAAGGACGTGCCGCGGCACAATCACTGAGCAGGCGCGCCGCCCTCCTCTTCGAGGATGGCGGCCAGCCCCTCCCGATAGGTCGGGTGGCGGAGCGTGAGGCCAAGGCGCTCCTTGGTGCGCGCGTTCGAGACGCGCTTCGATTCGGAATAGAAGCTTCGCGCCATCGGGCTCAGTTCCGCCGTCTCGTAGTCCACCGCGGGAGGGAGCGGCAGGCCGAGGAGATCGGCGGCGTGGGCGATCACGTCCTCAGGCGGCGCAGGATCGTCGTCGCAGAGATTGTAGACCGCGCCGGGATCGGGCCGCGCGATAGAGGCGCGGAGCGCGGCGGCTATGTCGTCCCGGTGGATGCGGCTGAAGACCTGGCCGGGCTTGATGATGCGCCGCGCCGTCCCGTCCCTCACCTTCTCGAACGGGCCGCGGCCGGGCCCGTAGATGCCGGCGAGGCGGAAGATCATCAGCGGGAGGCCCGTCGCCCGCCATTCCGCCTCCGCGGCGACGCGCATCTCCCCCCGCTTCGTCGTCGGCGCGGGCTCCGTCCGATCATCCACCCAGCCGCCCGCCCGGTCGCCATAGACGCCGGTGGTGGAGAGATAGCCGACCCATTCGAGCGGCGGCGCGGAGAGATGCGGGCCGAGGGCGCGGAGCGTCGGATCACCCGCCTCGTCCGGCGCGGCGGAGACGAGGAGATGCGTCGCCGAGCGTAAGATATCCGGCGCCGGCGGCCACAGGGCCGGCTCCGCTCCCGCCGAGGAGACGGCGCCGGCCCCCTCGGGAGCGCGATGCGTGCCGATCACGCGCCATCCCTCCGGGATAAGAAGCGCGGCGAGCGCGCGCGCGGAATAGCCGAAACCGGCGCAAAGGAGCGTGGGCATTGGGTCCGCCTTCCATTGGCTCTATGCTGCGCTCCTTAACCCGATGCGGAGCCCCGATGCGAGCCCTCGCTCTCCTGCCCTTGCTGTTCCTCGCCGGCGCCGCCTACGCCGTGGAGGACTACGAATCGTGCGTCGCGCGGGTGGAGCGCGACGCGCCGAAGGCCGTGCGCGAAGCGCGGATCTGGCGCGAGGAGACCGCCGCCCTCGGCGCCCTCCATTGCGAGGCGCTGGCGCTCGCGGCCACCGGCTCCCCCCGGCTCGCGGCGGAGCGGCTGGAGGCCCTCGCCGTCGCGCCGGCGCTTTCGCCCGAGGAGCAGGCGGCAGTCTGGTTGCAGGCGGCGACCCTGCGCCGGGACGCTGGAGAGGCGGCGGCGGCGGAGTCCGCGCTGGCCTCCGGTCTCGCGGTCGCCCCTGGCGCCGCGGCGGCCTCGCTGCTGATCGAACGGGCCGCGCTCCGGGCGGCCGGAGGAGACGATCGCGGCGCGCGGGAGGCGCTCGACTCGGCGCTGCGTCTCGCGCCAGGGAATGCGGAGGCGCTGACGCTCCGTGCCGCGGCGCGGCGGCGGCTCGGCGACCCAGCCGGCGCCCTCGTCGATGCGGATGCGGCCCTCGCCGCTGACCCCGTGAGCGCGCCAGCCGCGCTCGAGCGCGGCCTCGCCGCCGCCGGACTGGGGCAGGAGGAGACGGCCCGCGCCGCCTTCCTCGCCGCCATCGCCGCAGCGCCGGACGGCCCGGCGGCGAAAATCGCCCGCGCCGCCCTTCAGGCGCTTGATGCGCCTGACGGCGACTGACGGCGAAGGCCGGCTTGACTCACCGGCGCGGGCGGGTAGATAGAGCGCTCCGAATTCACCCGCTCCGGCGGGCGCGCTTGCGCGGGGCAGGAGAGACGAGATGGCGAAACCGACGACTGTGAAGATCCGGCTGAACTCCACCGCGGGGACCGGCCATTTCTACGTGACCAAGAAGAACTCGCGCACGATGACGGAGAAGATGTCCGTCCAGAAGTACGACCCGGTCGTGCGCAAGCATGTCGAATACAAGGAAGGCAAGATCAAGTGATCTGATCCCCCGAAAGAGCGAGCCGTCCTGAGACCGGCCCTGCGCTCGCGCGCGGGCCGGTTTTGTTTTCAACCGCCGACGACGTGAGCCGGGCGTCGGCCCAGGCTGAGATCGGCGATCGAGCGCAGCGCCGTCCTCGCGATCTCCTCGAAACATTCATCCGTCCAGCAGAGCGCATGCGGCGTCACGATCACGTTCTCCATCCGGAGGAGGGGCGAATCGGGCTGGATCGGCTCCACTTCTGTCACGTCGAGCCCCGCCCCCGCGATCTCCCCCGCCGCCAGCGCCTCCGCCAGCGCCGCCTCGTCATGGATCGGGCCGCGCCCGACATTGACGAAGAAGGCCGTCCGCTTCATGGCGCGAAACGCCTCGCGCCCGATCAGATGGCGCGTCTCCGGCGCCAGGAGACAGCAGACGACCACGGCGTCCGCCTCGGCGAGCACCGTCTCCAAAGGGGCCTTCCTCGCGCCGAGCGCGGCGATCTGCGCCTCCGCCACGTGAGGGTCGGCGGCGAGGACGCGCCCGAAGAAGGGCGCGGCGAGACGGATGAGCTCCGATCCGATGCCGCCGGCGCCGACGATCCCGAGCGTTCGCCCGGTCAGGCCTACGCCCATATGCTCCACCCGGTCGTTCCAACGCCCCTCCCGCACCAGCCGGTCCTTCGTGAAGAGGCGGGAGGTGAGCGCAAAGACGAGCGTCAGCGCCGCCACCGCCACGGGCCGGCGGATCGCGAAGGGCGTGTTCGTCGTCAACACGCCTTTCGCCGCCAGCGCGGCGACGTCCACACTGTCGTATCCGACGCCGTTCCGTGCGACGATCTTCAGCCGGAGATCGGAGCGCGAGACGACATCGGCGCCGACGCGCGGCAGGTTCACATGAAGCGCGTCAAAGGCGGCGGCATGGTCCGCCGTGATCGCCTCGCAGGGCGCCAGCCATTCCCATTCGATCGCCGGGTTCGCCTTGAGTTCGTCGAAGGCCGCCGGGTTGAAGCAGGGCTCCCCGGACGCGGTCAGAAGATCCTTCGTCACGCCTACCTTGAACCGCTCCGCCGTCATCTGCCGCTCCTCCTGCCACTGTGTTCAGGGCGACAATCGGCCGCGCCGTACAGACGTGCAAGAGCGCACGGCCTGCATCCTCGCGTGCGATGCGTTAACGCGACCGCTGCACCAGCGATGTAGCATCTGCGCCGCCCCGAAAGGCGAGGATCGCGTGCTGCACTGGCTCAATACCTATTTCGACCGGTTCGCGGCGCGGACGAAGCACTTGCCAGTGCGCGCCGCGGCGGCGCGCAGCTCAGGTCTCATCGTCGTCGTCGCGGTCGTCTTCGTCAGCCTCATCGTGGAAATCGGCAATGTCGCAATGACCGCCCTTCGCGGCTATCCGATCACGAACGATCATTACTCGCACGTCTTCATCGCCGTTATCGTCGCCGCGGCGATCGCCTATCCGGTGATGCTCTACAGTATCCGCACGGCGCGGGCGCTGGCGCGAACGAAGTATGAACTGGCGGAGGCGGCGGAGGAGGCGGCGCGGGCGAACCGCATGAAATCCACGTTCCTCGCCACGACGAGCCACGAAATCCGCACGCCGCTCAACGCCATCATCGGCATGGCGGAAATGCTTCGCCGCAGCGTCGGGAGCGAGGCCGAGCGCGCGCATGTCGCCGTTCTCGGCGAGGCCGCGCAGTCCCTCTCCCGCCTCCTCACCGATATTCTCGACATCTCGAAGGTCGAGGCGGGCCGGCTCGTGATCGCGCCCGAGCCGACTGATCTCCATGCCTTGCTTGAAGGCGTCGTCGCGCTCTGGCGGCCGCAGGCTTCGGAAAAGGGCGTTTCGCTGCGCCTTTCCATGTCGCCGGACGTGCCGGCCTGGGTGGAGACAGATGGGCCGCGACTGCGCCAATGCCTCGGGAATCTCCTTTCTAACGCCATCAAGTTCACGCCTGAAGGCTTGGTTTCGGTTTCGGTCTCTGTCCCGGAGACAGTGGAAGGGGGCTCCCTCGTCTCGATCGCGGTGCGCGACAGCGGGCCGGGTCTTTCGCCGGAAGAGCAGGCGCAGCTCTTCCAACCCTTCGAACAGGTGGGCGACATGCGGCAGCGGCGGCGGGGCGCGGGGCTCGGCCTCGCGATCTCCCGCAACCTCGCGCGGCTGATGGGCGGAGACGTGACGCTCGAAAGCGAGAAGGGGGCCGGGGCCTGCTTCACGCTCAGCTTCCGCGCGCCGCCGGCGCAGCAGCGTCTGCCCCACAAGGGGCCGTCGGAGCCGCCGCCGCCGCTTTCCATTCTCGTGGTGGACGATACTGCGACCAACCTGCTCGTCGCCCGCCTTCTCCTTTCCGCCGAGGGCCACGCCGTGACGGCCGTCGAGAGCGGGGCGGCTGCGCTCCGGTCGCTGTCGATCCGGCCGTTCGACGTCGTGCTGCTCGACATCCACATGCCGGAGATGGACGGGCCGGAGACGCTGCGCAGAATCCGGGAGTCGCCGGCGCCCTGGTCGGGCATTCCTGTCATCGCCCTCACCGCCGACGCGATGAGTGGGGATCGCGCGCGCTATGTGGCGGCGGGGATGGACGGCTACGCCTCAAAACCGCTCGATATCGGCGCGTTGCAGGAGGAACTCGCCCGCGTCGTCGCCCATGACGGGCGGGCGAAAGGGCGGCGGAGCGCCTGAGCCCCGCCGCCCCGCGCGTCTCAGTCCGGGCAGCGGAGCGCGGCGGCGACGCTCACCTTGTCCCGGTTCTCCTCCACGAACTGCGCCATCCGCCCGAGGGACCATTCGCCCTTCGCCGTCGCGCCGAGCGCGGCCCAGGGCGTGAAGTCCTCCGCCGAGCAGAGAAGCGATTCATGGTCGAGCGCCATGAGCCGGATCAGCACCGTCGCCACCATACCGCCGCCGACCGGGCCGAGCTTTCCGCCGAAATGCTCCGCCTCGTGGAGGCAGTAGTACCAGAGCGGGGTCTTGGTGATCCCCGCTTTCGTCAGCTCCTTCGGTGCGGCGATCTCTTTCGCCCCCATCGCCCGCGCCATCTGCTGGCCCGAAGGCAGCTCCAGCGCGAACCGGTCGCGGAAGAGGTTGCGGGCGGGGAGCTTCTTCGCCTCGGTGACCGAGAGCTCATGCCCATCGATTGTGAGCCCCGAATTTACGAAGGGCAAGGAGAAGATCGCCGCCGGTAGCTTCCGCCCCACCGGCCGGGCTTTCTGGAAGGCGCCGCCGCCGGGATAGGCGAGGAGATTGCCGAAGGCGATGTTCTGCGAGGCCTCCCGCGCGCCGAAGGCGCCCATCTCGAAGAGGCCGACATCGGGATGGGCGTCATTGAAACGGAACCGGCTCCGGATGGTCGCGTGCCCGAAGCGGAAGGCCGCGCCGGAGAATTCGACCGGCATGACCGGGCTGTCCTTGGTCCAGGGCTCGGGCAGCCGCCCCTTCCGGATCGTGTGGAGCGCCGTCTTCAGAACCTCGCCGTCAACGAAGGCGGGCAGGAACTCGTTGAGGATGAGCCAGTGGTAGTGCAGCCGCATGATCCGCCGCGCCGCCTCGAACGGCCGGTCCACCGCCTTCATGTCCTCCGCGACAGCCTGCGCCCTTACGCCGGCGAAGGCTGCGGCGACCATGGATTCGTCCTTCATCAGCGCGTCCATAAGGATGTTGTGGAGCGCGACGAAGAGCCCGTGGAGCTGGGAGACGACGGCGTTCTCGTCGTTCCGCGGGTCGCCGATCAGCGCGACGCCCTTGCAGGTGCGGGCAAGGTCATGCGGGTTGCTCTTTGTCCCGTAGAGCAGATAGCCGTGATGATCCGGCGAGTAGAGATGCGGCGAGCCTTCCGGCCCGTCGCCATAGACGCAGTCGAGGTCTAGCCCCGGCGTGCGGACATTGCGGATCGTCCGCGGGTCGATCCGCGTCCCGATCGCGCTGGTCGTGTCGAGCGTCACGTCGTGGTCGATGAACTGGCCGAAGAAGGTGAGCGCGGCGCCGGCCGCGCCCTCCGGGTCCGTCTCGTCGCGCATCCCGTCGACGGCGGCGATGAAGGCCTCCGTCACCCGCTTCGCGTCGAAGGGCTTTCCGTCCGGCGCGGTTCCGGTGACAGGGTTACGCGGGCCGAGGCGGCCGAAGATCTGCGGGAAGGGGATGGCGAGGGCGTGATGCTGGTCGCAGGCGCGCACGAGCATGTCGTAGCGGCTCAATCCGTGGCTGGGGCCTGACATTCTTGTCTCCTGGCTGGCTCCGGGACAGCCCCGGAGCTTTGGCGCGGGCGGGGGCCCGCGGAAGGAGACATGCGCGCGATGGTGGTATCTCGCTGTGAGATTCCCCACGCATATCGTGAATCTGTCGTTAGCGTGGCGTCATAATGTGCGAAATCGCACCAAAAGTGCACGAGAGCCGGCCGGCTTGCGCCGGCGCAGCGGGCGCGCTTAGGGTTTGGGGCCAAGCGAAGGAGCCTTCCGATGACGCGATTCATGGCCTCCGCCCCGCAGCCGGAAGCGGCGGAGGCGGCGATTGATGTTCTGAAGGCGGGAGGGAATGTGGTGGATGCGGCCATTGCGGCTGCGTTCGTGCAGACGGTGGTGGACCCGCAGATGTGCGGGATCGCGGGGTTCGGGTCTATGCACCTGCATCTGAGCGGGGGGCCTCACCTGCTGATCGACTTTCACGGGCGGGCGCCGTTGGCGACTACGGCGGGGATGTGGGAGGCGTTGATCGAGCGGGAATGCGATGACGGGTTCGGCTTCGTGCTGAAGGGGCGGGTCAACGAGATCGGCTACCGGTCCATGACGACGCCGATGACGCTGAAGGCGTTCGACGAGGCGCTGCGGCGGTTCGGGACGATGAGCCTCGCCGCGGCGCTCGCGCCCGCCATCGCATATGCGGAGGAGGGGTTCATGGTGCGGCCGGCCGTCCATTCCTTCTGGATGCGGGGGGAGGATAACGGGCGGGTCGCGCGCATCCACGGGCTGGTCGACCATCCGGAGACGCGGCGGATCTATGCGAAGGCGGACGGGGCGATCCACGGGGTGGGGGACATACTCCGCAACCCGGACATGGGGAAGACGCTGCGAAGGATCGCCGCCGAGGGGGCGGAGGACTTCTATACCGGCGCCATCGCGCGGGAGATTGCGGCGGACATGGCGGCGAACGGGGGGCTCCTCTCGATGGAGGACCTCGCCGCCTGCGCGACGGAGGAAACCTCCCCGCTCTGGCTCGAATACCGGGGGCATCGGGTGGCGACGAACCGGCCGCCGGGCGGCGGGCTCGTCGTCGCGCTGATGCTCCGCATCCTGGAGCGGTTCGACCTCCGGGCCATGGGGCACAACTCGCCCGATTATATCGCGACCGTGGCGGAGGCGATGAAGATCGCGACGGCGGAGAAGGATGCGCGGATGGGGGACCCGCGGTTCGTGACCATCCCCGAGGAGGAGCTGCTGTCGGATTCCTATGCGGATGCGGCGGCGGCGCGGATCAGGGCGGGGGAGAAGGCGGCGGTGCCGCGGCTCGGCGGCGGGCATGAGAGCCGGGAGACGACGCATATCTGCGTGGCCGATGCGGCGGGGAATGCGGTGAGCATGACCCACTCGCTCGGCTCCTCCTCCGGCGTCGTCACGCCGGGGCTCGGCTTCATGTACAACAACTGCATGATGGTGTTCGACCCGCGGCCGGGCAGGGCGGGCTCGCTGGCGCCGGGGAAGGCGCGGTTCTCCGCCCTCTCGCCCACCATCGTCTTCCGGGGGGAGCGGCCCTTCTTCCTCGTCGGCGCGCCGGGGGGCACGACGATCACCATGGGGAACCTCCAGGCGATCCTCAACGCGGTGGATTTCGGGATGGACGCGCAGGAGGCGGTGAGCGCCCCGCGCTTCACCGCCACCTCGGAGACGATCGAACTGACCAACCGCATCCTCCGCTCGACGGAGCGGGCGCTGAAGGCCCGCGGCTATCCGGTGAAGCGCCACCCGTTCAGCCACATGATGCCCCTCGTCCATGCGATCCGGCTGACGGAGGCGGGGCTCGACGGCGGGGCGGACCCGGCGGCGGACGGCATGGCGGTGGGGGCGTGAGGGTGTGTGCACACAGTGTGCAGGGGGGTTAAGTGATTGGATTTATTAGGTAATCAGAAATAGCGTTTTGAAAATGCATGCGTGCCCCGAAAGGCCGGCCGGATGTGCCGAAGTGAGGTTGGGGGCAGCGCTAGGCTCTGTATTTCTGAAATACTCGACGATAAATGTGGAAAAGACTTCATCTGAGGTGAGTAATTCAGAAGGTGATATCAATCACAGAGTCTAAGAGGAAAGCGAGCAAATGAGTTCACTCCTGCTGACGATCTGTCTGCGACACGTCGCAACACTTCACGACACAGGGCCGTCAAGAAAGTGCAAGCCATAACGTATGCCCCGATATCTCCTCCCGGAGGGCCATCAATATCCATAGTCATTGGATCGCGTTTCCATTGCGCCGCAGTGCGGGAGAGCACCCCGCGTTCTCTACGTTTTAGCACTGAAGGCGCCCAAACGCCGCGAGCATGCCTGTACTGAATTTCATTTCTTACAGTACTTAACCAACTTGCACCCGAGGCTCGTTTTGTTATTTTCCGAAATGAATCTAACTTTAAAAACACAGCACGCGCATCCGCGGGTGCTATTCGACCGCGAAGCACGTCTTCGGTAATCTCCGAGACAAAGCCATCGAACACCTCCCAAAATGCCTCATGGGCTCCTCCCACTCGGCCCCGCGCTTGCCTCATTTCGAAGCCCGTTTGCGTAGGATTCAATTCACAAACGAATAGCCCTGCAGAAACGCTAGAATTTACTGGTTTTCCCAGTGCGTTAGCGATATTTTTTATTCTGTTTAGGTGGCTGGATTCGATTTGTGTACATGTGCGGCCAAGTAATCTGATAAGTGCATGTCCAGCATAGAATGCCGAATAATACGCGCGCACTAGGCCCCAGGCCAAACTGCTAGCGTCATCAAGGTGAACATCGAGCCCTTTGAACGACGAAAATGCTGCGCCCGCAAACCTGCTAGCATCACTCCCAATGGCTGCTCCGAGAAAAGCCGACTCTCGAAAGTCGATTCGTATTTGATTTGTCGCTTCGTCAAAATCGATATCATAACCAGCGCCGGGAGCGTTCGTAATAATCTCTGAAAAGTGACCGAAAGCTGCTCGCCCTCTCAAAACCAACAACTCTTTCACAAGCAAAGGCTGCAAAGCATCCGCTGCTACGGACATTATACAGCATTGCCCCCACCAATCGTAAAACCAGACCGTAAGGCTTTTCGGAAGCTGTCTACCAATAGACTTGGGCTCTTGCCTGGGTTCGACAGCTCTGCCCGCTTGCTTCTTTGAAACATCGGAGAAACGATTTCATCAAAATGCGCAACGGTGAAGCTGCTTGGATGCCGATCATTAACACGTTCCGCAATGGTTGGAAAAATTAACATGAGCGCTTTGAACATAGTAGGATTCACAATTAGATCCTCCATTGAGTACTCTCTTAGACCTGATTTACAGCAAATCAAGTAAGCGCTGAGAACATCATAAATTTGTTCTGCAGATGCGCCAGAAAATGAATCTGAGATCGCCTTCATCGCACCGTTAAAGGTAACACGGGAAATCCTGCCTTTTCGACGCTCTGAGGCAGACATCAGACCGAGCAAAGGACTATCTGCATTCTTATCGAATAAATCAAAGACGTCACGCATGAGCGCTTCAGCATCTGATTCTGTGTCTGCCAGTCTCTTAATGTCAAGTATCAACTCGTTAGGCACCGGCCTTTGTTTCGTGTTGATATCCATAAAGAGACGAGCTTCTTCCATTCTATTCAATCCGTTATAAATAACGACTGGAACCCTCAGAGATGTCTTTGCCAGCCGGAAGCCAAATACCCTGTGCTGCCCGTCCAGAATTAAAAACGCACGTTGGTTAAGTTCAAAACTTAATGTACGATTAGTCCTTTTGTATTGCAAGTTTGCCGCAGGCTGGGCTGATAGTACAATTGATGTTGGAATTGTTCCCATGCCTGCATCGATATAATTAGCGATGTCTCGCGCTCGCTTCTCGTCTAAAGCGCGTTGGAAACCTTCTTCTGGGTCCTCATTTCGAGGTTCGACTACACAGGTGTTCGCCAATACGTCACTTGGCATTGAAAGCGTATAGAAACGGTGTCTGCCTTGCGTAAGGAGGCTCGCTGTGAAGCTCGCTCGGCCTGAGACGTTCTCCTCTTCAACCGGGTCGATCGCATCGTCAGACTGCGTTGTTCCGTTCGGGTCCGTGGCCAATTTGTGCGATCTCCCGGTCAATTCGGTTGAAACAGTATCGTATAACGTTTCGGTTGATTGCTGCAATTCCTTAGTCCCGCACACCGATCTGCGCGAGTAGACATTAGCCTTTACGGAGGTGAGGTTGGCGTGCGCTCGGTTCGTGGCGGGTCTTAGCCACGGAATATAGGCGCCCTCACTCACCCCACCGGCTCAAACCGCCGGATCACATCGTCCAGCACATCCTCCATCAATCTGTCCTGCGCATATTTCCCGGTGAAATGCAGGGAATAGCCGAGCTTCGTCTTCTCCCGCCTTATCGTCAGGTCCGGCCGGAGGTGCTTCAGCCGGCGCGGATAGCCTTCCTTCCGCTTCGGCGCGTTTGCGGCGGGCGGGGTTTCGATTTCTGCGAGGATGGGTTCGATGAGGGCCCATTGCGCCTCCAGCGTCTTCGCCCGCTCCTCCTCGATCACATGGGCGATGAGGTCCCCTGACCCGTCCTTCTCCGCATTCGCGAGGCGGAGGCATTGGCGCAAGCTTAGCCGCCAGGGTTCGGCGAAGAGGCCGTCGAAGGCCTCCACGGCCAGCGCCGTGTCCCTCAGCCGGGCGGCCTTCATGCGGTCGGCGCCGGGGAAGAGGCCCTTCACCGCTTCATCCAGCGTTTCGAAATGCCCCTTCTCCCGCGCCTTCACCACGATGCGGCCCTTCTCCCAGGGGGAGACATCCTCCCGCACCGCATTCTCGGTGACCATGAGCGCCAGCGCCTCCGCCCCCGTTTCCGGCGCGCGGAGCCAGGCGGGGATCGTCGTCCACCGCTCCTGCCCGGTGAGGTAATGGAGCCGCTCATAGGCGGCGAGGCGGCGGGCGCCGGAGACGAGGGCGTAGCGGAAGGGGGGCCGGGGCTCCTCCATCTCGTAGATCTCCACCGGGTTGCGGAGGCCCTGCTGGAGGATGGAGAGGGCGAGCTCCTCCAGCGCCGCCGGGTCGACATGCAGCCGGTCGCGCGTGAGCGCGGCGCGGTCGATCTCCGCGACGGGGATGAGGGCGGGGGCTTTGGGTTCGTCGGTCATGGCGCTCTCCGGCTTGGGCGGGCGGATCATGGCGCGTTCGGGTGAAGGCGGGGTTTTGGGGGCGCGCGGTGATGTTGCGCGGCGGGTTTGGGGAGGGGCGCGGGCTCCCTCGGGAGGGCGCTTCGGGGCGATCGGTTTCAGCGGTTTATGGCGTAAGGTACTCTGAGGGTTGAGCTATTTGATACGTCGCGATGCGGCCTCCCTGGGGGGAGGGAGGCCGCGGCCCGTGCTGGTCGCACGGGCCAAGGGGGAGGGGAGGCGGGCGGCGCGCGCTTGCCCCGCCGGCGGTGTTTCAGGCCCAGGGGCCGTGGAGGCCGGTTCCCTCCCGGTCCACCCGCTCGAAGCCGTGGCGGCCGAAATAATCCCGCTGGAGCTGGATGAGGTTGGCGGCGCCCCGGCCTGTGCGAAGCTGGTCGAACCAGAAGAGCGCGCCGGCGAGGGCGGGGGCGGGGAGGCCGTGCGCGGCGGCGGCGGAGACGATGCGGCGGAGCGGGCCCTCGCTCTCCCGCATGATCGCATCGAAGGGCGCGGAGGCGATGAGGGCGGCTTCGGGCGCGGCCTCCAGCGCCGCGGCCATCGGGTCCAAGAGCGCGCAGCGGATGATGCAGCCGGCGCGCCAGACGCGGGCGATGGCGGCGAGGTCCATCGCCCAGCCGTATTGATGCGAGGCGGCGCGCAGCACCTCGAACCCCTGCGCGAAGCCGGCGACGCGGCCCGCCAGCAGCGCGGCGCCGATTGCGGAGAGCGCCTCCTCCCGGCTCCCGAGCGCCTCCCCGAGCGGGCGGGGGGCGGGGCCGAATTGCCGCTCGAGCCGCAGTCGCTCCGCCTTCCGCGCGGAGAGGTTCCGCGCGCCGACCGCCGCCTCGATCATCGGCGCAGGCGCGGCGAGGCGGAGCGCCTCCAGCGCGGACCAGCCGCCGGTGCCCTTCTGCCCCGCGCGATCCTGCACGAGGTCTATCAGCGGCGCGCCCGTCTCCGCCTCCGCGACGAGGACGGCGGCGGTGATCTCGGTGAGGTAGGAGGCGAGGGGGCCCGCGTTCCAGGCGGCGAAGGCGGCGGCGATTTCCGAGGGGGGCATGGCGAGGCCGTCTCGCATCAGGGCGTAGGCTTCGGCCAGCATCTGCATCTCGGCGTATTCGACGCCGTTATGGATGGTCTTGACGAAATGGCCCGCGCCATCCGGCCCGAACCAGGCGCAGCAGGGCTCGCCCTCATGCCGCGCGGCGATGGCGGAGAGGGGGGCCTCCACCCGCTTCCAGAGCGCGGGGGAGCCGCCCGCCATGATCGAGGGCCCATGCCGCGCCCCCTCCGCCCCGCCGGAAAGGCCGAGGCCGAGGAAGGCGAGGCCGGTCTTCTCCAGCGCGGCGGAGCGGCGGCGGGTGTCGTGGAAGTCGGAATTGCCGGCGTCGATCAGGAGGTCGCCTTCGCTGAGGAGGGGGGAGTAGGCGGCGATCACGGAGTCCACGGCGGGGCCGGCGGGGGTGAGGATGACGAAGGGGCGGGGTTTTCTCACCGCCTCGACGAGGGCGGCGGGGCTCTCCGTCACCTCGATCTCGCCCTTGAGCGCCTTCGCGGCGTGGCGGGCGGCGAGCATCCGGTCGAAATCGGAATCGTGGACGGCGACGCGGAAGCCCTTCTCCGCCAGGTTGAGCGCCAGCGCGGCGCCCATCACGCCCACGCCGATGATGCCGATATCCGCGTCCATCCGTCCCCTCCGTTTTGGCGCAGTAAAGGGGCGATCGGGCGCGAAGGGAAGGGGCTGGACAAGCGGGGGCCGCTTGCGCGAGATGGAAGCAGCGCAAGCGGCGATGGCGTCGCCGCATCAACGACAGGCGCCGCGGCGGAAACGCCGCTTCCTGAACGCCCGGAGCCTTCCTTCCGCGATTCAGGAGCTGACCCATGACCGACACGCGCGCGCCCTTCCTCCGCTTCCCCAACGGGCCGAAGGCGCCCCTCCCCTTCTCAGCCGCCGAGTATGAGCGGCGGCTCGGCGCCCTCCGCGCGATTCTGGCGCGGGAGGGGCTGGATGCGGCGGTGCTCACCTCGATGCACGGCATCTGCTACCATTCGGGCTTCCTCTATTGCGCCTTCGGGCGGCCCTTCGCGCTCGTCGTCGATGCGAGGAGAGCGACCGTGGTCGCGCCGATGATCGATGCGGGGCAGCCGGGGCGGCGGGCCCATGCGGAGCACCTCGTCTATACCGACTGGCGGCGCGACAATTTCCAGAGCGCGGTCGCCTCGCTGCTGCCGGGCGCGCGGCGGGTCGGAGTGGAGGGGGACCACCTGACGGTCGCGGCGCGGGCGGCGCTGGAGGCGAAGCTGCCCGGCGTCGAGCTGGCGGATGTCGCCCCGGCGGCGATGCGGGCGCGGATGGTGAAATCCGCCGAGGAGATCGCCCTCATCAGGGACGGCGCGCGCATCGCCGATCTCGGCGGCGAGGCGATCCGCGAAGCGATCCGCCCCGGCGCGCGGGAGATCGACGTGGCGATGGCGGGGCGGGACGCGATGGAGGCGGACATCGCCCGCGCCTGGCCCGACACCGAATTGCGGGACACATGGGTCTGGTTCCAGTCGGGGCTCAACACGGACGGCGCGCACAACCCGGTGACGACGCGGGAATTGCGGCTTGGGGACCTCCTCTCCCTCAACACGTTCCCGATGATCGCGGGCTACTACACCGCGCTCGAACGCACGCTCTTCCTCGGGGAGCCGGACGCGGCGACGCTCCGCTACTGGGAGGCGAACGTGAAGGCGCACGAGCTCGGCCTCTCCCTCATCCGCCCCGGCGCGCGGTGCTCGGAGATCTGCGCCGGGATCAACGACTTCCTCGAAGGGGAGGGGCTGCTCGGCCTCCGCAGCTTCGGCTACGGCCATTCCTTCGGCGTCCTCTCCCATTATTACGGGCGGGAGGCGGGGCTGGAGCTGCGCGAGGATTGCGAGACGGTGCTGGAGCCCGGCATGGTCGTCTCGATGGAGCCGATGCTCACCGTGCCGGAGGGGAAGCCCGGCGCCGGCGGCTATCGCGAGCATGACATCCTCGTGGTGGGGGAAGCGGGCGCGGAGAACGTCACGGGGTTTCCGTACGGGCCGGAGAAGAACGTGATCGGGTGACGCTGGCGGCGCGGGGCGCTACGCTTCCCTCCTGAAAAGGGGAGGGAGGGCGAGTTGCAGGGACGCATGTTTCTCACCCTGCTGGACCCGGGGCTCTTCGTCTTCGACCCTTCGGGCGAGGCGGATGGCCCCGCGGCCATCCGCGAGGCGCGGAGCAAAGCCTATGCGCGCCACCTCGACACCGTGCGGGCGAGGGCGCTTGTCGCCACGCTTCTCGGCGCGCGGCTCGTCGTTCCGGAGGGGTGGAGCGTCTGCTCGCTCCCCGCGCTGACGGTGATCGCGGAGGCCTGGCGGACGCGCGAGGCGGTCTGGCACGAGATGAAGAACGCCGCGGACCGGCGCGGCGCCGCCCCGCTCTCCCCCTTCGCCATCGGCTATTTCCGAGCGGGCGGCGCGGCGGACGCGCCGCCGGGCGCCAACCGGGCGGAGCCCGCCGAATCCTTCCTAACGATGCTTCACCGGCGGCTCGCGCCGGAAGCCGCGCCGCTGGAGGGCTATCAGCCGCTCAATTCGCGCGACGATCCCGAGGGGGGAGCCGACCGTCGCCGGCTGCTGCGTGAGATCGTTGGAAGGCAGCTGAGCCGGCTTTCCGGGGCGGACCCGCTCAGCGACGTGGCGCTCGACCCGACCTTCTACGAGTCCATATCCGGCTTCCTTCCCGACGAGAACTTCGCTGACGGTCTCGTCGCGCTCTCGCATATCTCCCAGCGGGCCGGCGCGCGCGAACGCGTCTACCTGCCCGATGCGCGCGGCAGGATCGACCGGGAATTGCCGGCCCTTCTGCTGGGGATCAAGGCGGAGGCGGAGCGCGATCTGGAGCGCCCGGCCCTCGCCGCCGCCATCGTCCGGTTGCTGGGCGACCTTTCACGCGAGCGGACGCCCATATCCAGCTTTGCGCGCGTCAGGGACTACCTCGCGCATCACGACCCTGAGGATTGCGAGGCGCTGATCGGTCTTGCGCGACTCGTGACCAACCGGGTCCTCGGGGATCAGATCGCCGCCGACCTGCGGGAGCACGCCTTCGACGAGGCGGCGAAAGGAAGCCCGGTGCTGTCGCGCGGCAGAAGCCTCCTCGCTTCCGAGGGGGCGAGGCTCGACCTTGCTTCCGGGGCGGTGGAGCCCGGAGGGGGTGCGGCCCGGGCGCCGCTGGACTGGGACGAAATCTGGCGCGGCGTCTGGCGGCTCGTTCTCGACCGCAGGCATGACGAACGCCTGCAAGCCCTCCGACGGGAGATAGAGCGCGTGGGCCCGATCCATGCTCTGAAAGCCGACGCATGGCGCGGCCTTGTCGAGGCGGTGAACGCCGAGGTCTCCCATCTCTCGCTCTCTCAGGAGGGCTCGCGGCTCCTCGTTCATGTGCGCGCGCGCTACGAGCGCCTTTCGCGGAGGACGGCGCTTGCGCTTGCGGTGAGCGGCTTCGCCTTCGGCGAGATCGCCGCCCGGGCGGGCGCTTCGGGGGCCATGGGCGGGTTCGGCGCCGCAACGGAAAACGGCCTGATCGTCTCCCTTTCAGGGGCCGCGCTCTTCTATATCGTCGGTCTCGCACAGGGCGACATCACGACGGCGTTGCTGCGAAGAGACGAGCGCGACCGGCGGGATCGCGCCCTCGCGGTGCTTCGCCAGGGATAGGCCGCCCGGCGAAACCGGGTGCGACCGCCGCGCTTCCGCGTTAACCTCTCCTCCGCCTGTTCCGGGCAAGGTGCGCGCCGGGAGGTCGGACAATGATTCCGGATTCGGAACTCGACGCGCTGGCGGAGGACCGGGCGGCGCTGCGGCGGCTCGTGGAGGAGCATCGGCTGCTCCGCGAGGCGATCGAGCAGAGCCCGGCGAATTTCTGCGTCTTCGACGCGGAGGACCGGATCCTCGCCTGGAACCCGGCCTACGAGCGCACGCACGAGGCCGCGCTCGCCGGGTTGAAGGACGACCCTGGCCTCCCTCGCCCGACCTATGCGGAGATCGTGCGCGCCGATCTCGGCGGCAATGCGCCGCCGGCGGCGGTGGAGGCCATCGTCGAGAAGCAGCGGAAGGCGGATGGGGTCAGCTATGACCGGTTCTACGACGGCGGGCTCTGGCAGCGGATCACGAAATATCGACTTCCCTCGGGCGGCGTCGCCGGCATCGGCGTCAATGTCAGCGCGCTGAAGGAGCGGGAGGCCGCGCTGGCGGAGGCGCGGGCGGAGGCGGACAGGAGCCGGCAGGCGAAGGCGGATTTCCTCGCCCATATGAGCCACGAAATCCGCACGCCGATGAACGGCGTGCTGGGGATGACGCGGCTCCTCCAGACCACGGAGCTCGACGAGCGGCAGCAACTCTTCGTCTCCGCCCTCGCCTCCTCGGGCGAGGCCTTGATGCGGATCATCGACGACGTGCTCGATGTCTCCAAGATCGAGGCGGGGAAGATGCGGATCGCCGCCGCGCCCTTCGACCTCTGGCGCACGGCGGAGGATGCGGCGACGCTGCTCTCCGCCGGGGCGGCGGAGAAGGGGCTGGCGCTGCATCTTCGGATCGACCCGACCCTGCCGCGCGCCGCCATCGGCGATGCCGGGCGGCTGCGGCAGATCATGCTCAACCTTCTGGGCAATGCGGTGAAGTTCACGGAGGCGGGGCATGTGCTCCTCTCGCTCTCTCGGGTTCCCTCGGAGGCGGGGTTGCGGCTGCGGATCGAGGTTTCGGATACCGGGCCGGGCGTGCCGGAGGCGGCGCGGGCCGCGCTCTTCTCCCGCTTCGCCGGTGGCGAGACGGTTGCGGCGGTGAAGGGCACGGGGCTCGGCCTCTCCATCGTCGCCGCGCTCTCCCGCCTCATGGAGGGGGGCGCCGGGTTCGAAAGCGAGGTCGGGCGGGGCTCCGCCTTCTGGAGCGAGGTGCGGATCGAGGCGGACCGGCTTTCGGCGCCGCTCCGGGCGCCCCATGCGGGCCGGGCGCTGGTGCTGGACCCCGACCCGCTGGCGGCGCGCATCCTCGCGGAGCGGCTCGCCGGGCTGGGCGTCGAGGCTGCGGTCGAGGAAGAGGCCGGGGCGGCGCTCACACGGCTCCGTGCGGCGGCAGCGCGGGGGGAGGGCCATGGCGCCGTCTTCGTCCGGCGCGGGGAGGCGGGCGAGGCGGCGGCGCGGGCGCTCAGGGCGGAGCCGGCGCTGCGCCCCTCCGCGCTCTTCCTCGTCTCCACGGTGGACGATGACGGGCTGGAGGCGGCGGCGGCGGGATCGGGGGCGGACGGAATGCTGACCCTGCCGCTCCGGACCGAGGCGCTCGAAGCCGCGCTTTCGGCCGCCGTGGCGCGGTCGGAGGCGATGCGGCGGCGGCCGCCGGGATTCGAAGAGGCGGCGGCGCGGCCGTTCTGACGGGTCAGCGCCCGCGGGCGACGACGAACTCCGCGATGTCGGCCAGCGCCCGTTTCATCTCGCCATCGGGAAAGACGGCGAGCGCGGAGACGGCGCGCGCCGCCCAGTCTTCCGCCCGTGCGCGGGTGCGGCCGAGCGCGTCATGCCGGGCGAAGAGGCGGAGCGCCTCGGCGAGGTCCGCCTCCTCCTGCTCATGCTCCTCGATGACGCGGGACCAGAAGGCGCGCGCCTCCGCGTCGCCCTCCGCATGGGCGATGAGGACGGGGAGGGTCGCCTTCCCCTCCCGGAAATCGTCGCCCACGTTCTTGCCCATCGCGGCGGCGCTGCCGCCATAGTCGAGGAAGTCGTCGATCAGCTGGAAGGCGATTCCGAGCGCGTCGCCATAATCGCGGAGCGCGGCGACCTTCGCCTCCTCAGCCCCGGCGACGACGCCGCCGACCTCCGCCGCCGCGGCGAAGAGCGCGGCGGTCTTGCCGCGGATCACCTGGAAATAGCGCGGCTCGCCGCCCGAAAGATCGTGCTGCGCGGTGAGCTGCAGCACCTCCCCCTCCGCGATCACGGCGGAGGCGTCGGCCAGGATGTCGAGCACGCGGAGGCTCCCCGTCTCCACCATCAGGCGGAAGGAGCGGGCGAAGAGATAGTCGCCGACGAGCACGCTCTGCTGGTTGCCGAAGAGGATGTTGGCGGTGGGCCGGCCGCGGCGCTTCGCGCTCTCGTCCACCACGTCGTCATGGAGGAGCGTGGCGGTGTGGATGAACTCGACGGCGGCGGCGAGCTTCACCTGGTTCTCGCCCTCGTAGCCGCAGAGCTTCGCCGCGGCGAGGGTGAGGACGGGGCGGAGGCGCTTGCCGCCCGCCTCGATCAGATGGGCGGAAAGCTCCGGGATGCGGGGGGCGTGCTCGGAAGCCATCCGCTCCCGGATCGTGCGGTCCACCGCCGCAAGCTCGGGCGCGACGAGGGCGGCGAGGCGGGTGAACGCGTCCTCGCCTTCCGAAGGCTTCGGGTCAGGTCGGGCCATCGGCGCCTCCTCGCAACCGGCGCTCTCGACCTTCGCCGCGCGGCGCGCCTATCATCCGGATCATGGAGGAGCTTCTGAAGACAAACGACCCGACGGTCATCAGCTTCGCGGAGGCTCTCCTTCGCGCGGAGGATATAGACTGCTTCGTCTTCGACGTCCACACGAGCATCCTCGAAGGTTCGCTCGGCGTGCTGCCGCGTCGGCTGATGGTGGCGCGGCGCGATCTCTTCCTCGCGCGGTCGATCCTGAAGGATAACGGGCTGATCGAATGACAGGGTTCGCGCCCGAGGCGCTGACGGAGGATGCGCTGCTCGGCGGGCGGGTGCGGCTCCTACAGCCGCGGGGGGGCTATCGCGCGGCGACGGACCCGGTGCTTCTCGCCGCGGCGCTTCAGGCGAGGCCGGGGGAGCGGGCGCTCGACCTCGGCTGCGGGGCGGGGGCGGCGATGCTCTGCCTTGCGGCGCGGGTGCCGGGGCTGGAGCTGCACGGGCTCGAAGTACAGCCGGACTACGCCGACCTCGCCCGGCGGAACGCGGCGCTGAACGGCGCGGAGGCGACGATCTGGGAGGGGGACGCCTTCGCCGCGCCGGCGGAGTTGCGGCGGATCGGGTTCGACCTCGTCCTCTCCAACCCGCCCTTCTTCGACGCCGCGGCGCCCGCCGCGCCGGACAAGGGGCGGGATGCGGCGCGGCGCGCGCAGAGGGACGCGGCGGAGTGGGCGGCGGCGGCGCTCGCGCGGCTCCGCTCCGGCGGGCGGCTCGCCCTCGTCCACCGGGCCGAATCGCTCCCCGCCCTTCTCGCCGGGCTCGGGGCGGGGGCGGGGGATGTTTCCGTCATCCCGCTCGCGGCGCGGGCGGGGCGGGCCGCGAAGCGGGTGATCGTGACGGCGCGGAAGGGCGCGAAGGGGCCGTTCCGCCTCGCCGCGCCGCTGATCCTCCATGAAGGCCCGGAGCATCTGAAAGACGGGGACGATTTCTCGCGCGAGGCGGCGGCGATCCTGCGGGATGGCGCGGCGCTGGCGCCGTGATCGCGGCGTTCATACATCTTAAGCGTGTGCACTCCGCCGCGCTCGTTTACAGTCCTACGCAACAAGTCCGTGACAGTCCGGCGGTTCGGTGTTCTACTTTCCACGTTGAAGCTGGTGAAAATGGAGGAGCCTCATGAGCCTTTCGTCCCATCTGGTCGAGCTTCGGAAAAAACACGCCACGCTGGAGCAGAAGATCGAGGAGGCGCTGAAGAGCCCCGCCTCCAGCGACCTTCGCATCGCCGAGATGAAGCGCCAGAAGCTCAGGCTGAAGGACGAGATCGTCCGGCTCGGCGGAGCCGAAACCATCCACTGAGCGCCGGCGCCGCCTTGATCTGGCGGCGATTCCGGCGCGGGGACGCAAGGATTGATGAACGACGCGGCCTCCGCGCCCCTTGACCATCGCGCCTTCCTCTCCTCACTTCCGGCGGCGGAGAGGGCGGCGCTCACGCTCCGGCGGGACGGGCCGGGGCTCCTGCGCCTCGCCGCGCATCTCGGCCTGATCGCGCTGCTCGCATGGCCTGTCGCCGCGCAGGCGCCGCTCTGGCCGCTCTTCGTCCCGCCGCTCGGCGTGGCGATGGCCTTCCTCTTCACGCTCCAGCATGAATGCACGCACCAGACGCCGTTTCGCACGCTCCGGTTGAACGAGCTTGCGGGGCGGGCCACGGGATTTCTCATCCTCCAGCCCTTCCTCTGGTTCCGGCATTTCCACCTTGCGCATCATCGCCACACCAATGACCCGGCGCGGGACCCGGAGCTTCAGGGCGGGGCCAAGCCGGAGACGGCGCGGGCGCTCGCGCTCCATCTCCTCGGCGCCGGATACTGGGCGGCGAAGCTGCGCGTGCTCCTCGCCAACGCCTTCGGGCGGATCGAAGGGGGCTACGTCCCGGCCCGCGCGGAGGGCGCGGTGCGGCGGGAGGCGCGCTGGATGCTGGCGGGCTACGCCGCGATCCTGCTCTACGCGGCCTTCGTGGACCCGTGGCCGCTTCGCGTGTGGCTCCTGCCGCTCGCCTTCGGCTTTCCCGTCCTCCGCCTCTACCTCCTCGCGGAACATGCGCGCTGCCCGGCGGCGGCGGACATGTTCGACAACACGCGGACGACGCTGACCAACCGGCTGGTGCGGCTCCTCGCCTGGAACATGCCCTATCATGCGGAGCATCACGCGATGCCGGCGGCGCCCTTTCATGCGCTGCCCGCGCTCCACGCCCGGGCGCGGGCGCATCTGAAGCGGGTGTCTCCGGGCTACCGCGCCTTCGCGGCGGACTACGCCGCCGGCCTCTCCCGCCCTTGCGTTCCGGGCCCCGATAAGGGAACAGGCGCGCAAGGAGGCGGGCGATGACCGGATCGAAGACGCTCTTCATCAAGACCTATGGCTGTCAGATGAACGTCTATGACAGCGAGCGCATGGCCGAGGCCATGGCGGCGGAAGGCTATCGCCTGACGGACGCGCCGGAGGGCGCGGACATGGTGCTGCTCAACACCTGCCACATCCGGGAGAAGGCGGCGGAGAAGGTCTATTCCGAGCTCGGGCGCATCCGGAAGCTCGCCGAGGCGAAGCGGGCGGAGGGGGGCGAGATGCTCGTCGGCGTCGCCGGCTGCGTCGCGCAGGCGGAGGGGGAGGAGATGCTCCGCCGCTCGAAGCTCGTCGATCTCGTGGTCGGGCCGCAGGCGCTGCACCGGCTCCCCGACCTCGCGCGCCGGGCGCGGGCGGGGGAGCGCGGGCTGGTGGACACCGACTTCCCCGAGGACGACAAGTTCGCCGCGCCCCGCCCGAAGGCCCGCCGCGCGCCCGCCGCCTTCCTCACCGTGCAGGAGGGATGCGACAAGTTCTGCTCCTTCTGCGTCGTCCCCTACACCCGCGGCGCGGAGATCAGCCGCCCGGCGGCGCCCCTGATCGAGGAGGCGCGGGACCTTGCGGAGCGGGGCGTCGTGGAGCTGACGCTGCTTGGCCAGAACGTCAACGCCTGGCGCGGGGCGGCGCCGGCCAATTCTTCTGACGGCGGCGAGGGGCGCTGGACGCTGGCGCGGCTCATCCGGGCGCTGGCGGAAGTCGCCGGGATCGAGCGCATCCGCTACACCACCTCCCATCCGAACGACATGGACGAGGACCTGATCGCGGCCCACGGGGAAGAGCCGAAGCTCATGCCCTATCTGCACCTCCCCGTGCAGGCGGGCTCCGACCGGGTGCTGAAGGCGATGAACCGGCGGCATACGGCCGCCGCCTATCTCCGCCTCGTCGAGCGCATCCGCGCGGCGCGGCCCGACATCGCGCTTTCGGGCGATTTCATCGTCGGCTTCCCCGGCGAGACGGAGGCGGAGTTCGAGGAGACGCTGGCGCTGGTGCGGGAGGCGCGGTACGCGCAGGCCTATTCCTTCCGCTATTCCCCCCGCCCCGGCACGCCCGCGGCGGAGCTGCCGCCGGTTCCGGCGGAGGAAGCGGCGGAGCGGCTGCAGCGGTTGCAGGCGTTGCTTGGCGAGCAACAGGCGGCGTTCCAGCAGGCGACGGTGGGGCGGCGGTTGCCGGTGCTGCTGGAGAAGCCGGGGCGCGAGCCGGGGCAGATGGTCGGCCGCTCGCCCTATCTCCAGGCGGTTCACATGCAGGCGGATGCGGGGATGACGGGGCGGATCGTCGAGGCGGAGATCGTCGGCGCGGGGCCGAATTCGCTGGCGGGGCGGCTGGCGTGGTGAGGGCCTTCGCCGTTTGAGGCGTCGTTGGACCATCTCGTCCCCGGCCCCGATCAGCATTTCTCCAGTGGAGAGATGCAGGGGCCGTCGCCCGGAGGCGAAGGCCGGAGGGCGAGGGGCGCCAGGCCGCCGTGTTGGGCCGATCCGAGGGGCGGATCGGCAGAGCCTTCCTGACGCCTGCGCGCTTCTCTGTGTTCGCGACTGCCAAGGTCTTCCTGCCGGCTCCGACAAGCGCCAGGCGGATCAGACCCGCGGCTGATCCGCCCGCGCCCGCGTTTCCGCGCCCGCCGCGGCGACCGCGGACGGATCTTCGACTTTCGGGAAGGCTCGGCGCCCCTCGCCCTCCGGCTTGCGCCTCCGGGCGACGGCCTCTGCGGCCTTCCACCGGAAGGCCGCTGATCGAGGCCGGGGACTTGAATGGCGGACGCGCGCCCGATGCCGCCGTCCTGCCGCCTGGAACCCCCGGCATTGCCAAACCCGCCCCGCTCCGGTCATCTCCCCCGAAACGGAGGGACGAGATGAGAACCGGCGGCGAGATCCTGATCGATTGTCTTGAGGCGCAGGGCGTGGACCGCGTCTTCTGCGTGCCCGGCGAAAGCTATCTCGCCGTGCTCGACGCCCTCCATGACGCCAGGATCGACGTGGTGAACGCGCGGCACGAGGGCGGCGCGGCGATGATGGCGGAGGCGGACGGGAAGATGACCGGGCGGCCCGGGATCGCCTTCGTCACCCGCGGGCCGGGGGCGACGAACGCGGCCTCCGGCGTTCATGTCGCGAAGCAGGATTCGACGCCGATGATCCTCTTCGTCGGGCAGATCGGGCGGCGCATGAAGGGGCGGGAGGCGTTCCAGGAGGTCGATTACCGGCAGACCTTCCGCGACCTCGCCAAATGGGTCGAGGAGATCGACCATGCGGACCGCATCCCGGAAGTCCTCTCCCACGCCTTCCATGTCGCGATGTCGGGAAGGCCCGGCCCGGTGGTCATCGCGCTCCCCGAGGACATGCTGAAGGATGGGGCCGAGGCCAGGCCCGGCCCGCGCGTGACCGTCGCCGCGCCCGCGCCCTCGGCGGCGGATGTCGCCCGGTTCGGCGCGATGCTGGCGGCGGCGGAGCGGCCGGTGCTGCTCCTCGGCGGCTCGCGCTGGGATGCAGAGGCGGTCGAGGCGGCGCGGGCTTTCGCGGAGACGCACGACCTCCCCGTGGCCGTCACCTTCCGGCGGCAGGGGCTCTTCGACCATGACCACCAGAATTATGCCGGCGATCTCGGCATCGGGCCGAACCCGAAGCTGAAGGCGCGCGTGGCGGGGAGCGACCTCCTGATCCTCCTCGGCGGGCGGCTTTCGGAAATGCCGAGCCAGGGGTTCTCGCTGCTGACGACGCCCGCGCCGCAGGTTCCGCTCGTCCATGTCCATCCGGGGGCGGAGGAGATCGGGCGCATTTATGCGCCCGCGCTCGGGATCAACGCGACGCCCGGCGCCTTTCTCGAAGCGGTCGCCGGGCTCCCCGCCCGCGCGGGGACGGGCGCGGCGGCGGAGGCGCACGGGGAGTATCTCGGCTGGTCCGGCCAGCCGCCGGCGACGCCGGGCGCGGCGGAGATGGGGCCGATCGTCTCCCATCTCCGCGCCGTCGCGCCGGAGGCCGTGGTGACGAACGGGGCGGGGAACTACGCGACCTGGGTCCACCGCTTCTGGCGCTTCCGCGACCTCCATGCGCAGCTTGCGCCGACCTCGGGCTCGATGGGCTACGGCCTCCCCGCCGCCGTGGCCGCGAAGGCGCGGAACAAGGGGCGGGAGGTGATCTGCTTCGCGGGGGACGGCTGCTTCCAGATGACGGGGCAGGAATTCGGGACGCTGGCGCAATACGGGCTGAACGTGATCGTCCTTGTGGTGGACAACGCCGCCTATGGCACGATCCGGATGCATCAGGAGCGGGACTATCCCGGCCGCGTCTCCGCCACCCGGCTCGTGAACCCGGACTTCGCCGCGCTCGCCCGCGCCCATGGCGGGCATGGCGAGCGGGTGGAGAAGACGGAGGACTTCCCGGAGGCCTTCGCGCGGGCGCGGGCGAGCGGGAAGCCCGCGATCGTCCATATCCTCACGGATGTGGAGGCGATCAGCCCGACGACGACGATTTCGGCGCTCCGGAGCCGCGCGGGCCAGGCCGGAAAAACCGCTTGAGATTTCGACGGAGCGTGAACACTCTGGTTGACGTTGCGTAATGTAAACTCATGCAGGCGGCGTCATGTATTGGCCTTTCCAATTGGCTCGGGTCGGGTTTGTCGGCCTGATTGCGGTTTGCCTGGAGGCTGGCCCCGCCGCCTCGGGCTCTTGCGACCCCGCCCCCGCGGCGAACCCGACGGGGCTCGTCACCTGTGACGATGGCGGGCCGGCCGCCGCCCGGTTCGCCTATGGCGCGGGGCGGCAGGAGATCGAACTGATCGGCGGCGAATTCACGCAGATCACCGCGGGCGACGGTGACGACCAGTTTACGGTTTCCGGCGGCGTCACGGGAGCGCTGGCGGGGCAGGCGGGCGACGACACGTTCATCGGTCTCTCCGGCTCGGTCGGCGTCGTTTCCGGCGGAGAGGGAAATGACGTGCTGGAACTGCGGGGCGCAGATGTCCGCGCCCTGTCAGGTCTCGTCGGGGACGACGTCGTGCGGGTGACGAGCGGGACCGTTGGCCGGATCTCTGGCGGCGACGGGGCGGACGACATCCTGCTCTCGGGCGGGTCCGTCGGCGAGGTCGATGCGGGCGGCGGAAACGACAGCGTGACCCTCGACGGGACGGCGACGGTGACGGGCGTGCTGCAGGGCGGCGACGGGGCGGACGACATCCTGCTCTCGGGCGGGTCCGTCGGCGGGGTCGACGCGGGAAGCGGAGATGACAGCGTGACCCTCGACGGGGCGGCGACGGTGTCGGGCGTGCTGCAGGGCGGCGACGGGGCGGCGGACAGGCTGACGCTGACCGGGGCCGGCGCGATCGACGCCTCGCTGATCGATTTCGAGACTGTGCTCGTCGACGCCGGCGGCGACTGGACCCTTGACGGAAGCGGCCTGTCAGGCGGGCTGACCGTTCGCCCGGGCGGCAGGCTGACGGCGCCGGCCGGCGCGGACCTCGCGGTCGTCGATTTCCTGCTCGATGACGGCGCGGCTCTCTTGCTCGAGGGCAGGATCGTCTCTGCCTTCGGCAACCTTGGCGCGGTGATCTCCGGGGCGGTCTCCGGCTCCGGAGTGCTGGAGGCGACGTCCGGCGCGCCGATCCTCGTCACGTCGACGGCGACGATCTCGCCCGGCTCCTCGATCGGAACGCTGACCTTTCGCGGGCCCGTCACGCGGTTCGAAAGCGGGGCCCGCCTGATCTCCGAGCTCGATCCCGGCGCCGCGCAGAACGCCGATCTCTTCGTGATCGAGGGAGACGCGCAGCGCGCGGAGCGGCTGACCGTCGAGGCGCCGGGGATCCGCGGCGGCCTCACCCCCGCGGAACTCGCGGCGGGCGGGGATTACACGCTGCTCCGCGCGACGGGTCTCAGCGGCGCGCCGACGGTGACGGAGGGCGCGAACCTGCCCGCCGCGGCGCAGCTTCAGGTCGTCGGAGACCCGGCGCAATCCGGCGAGGTGACGATCCGCTTCATCGACGCGACGGCGAGCCCGCAGCTCCCGACCGTCATCGCGAACAAGCCGCAGGTGACGGCGACCGGAAACCCGAACCACTCGACGCTCGTGACCACGGTCGCCATGACGGCGGTGACCAACCCGACCGTCACGCTCGCCACCGGCCAGCCGGTCATCGACGTGATTCCGACGCTGACCAACGGAAATCTCGCCGCCTTCAACGGCGTACACGCCGAAGCCTACGCCACCCATCTCTCCGTGCTCCTCGAACAGCTCGACGAGGTGGCGAACACGGTGATGGACCATGCGAGCGGGCTCGGGCAGCCATTCGGCTCGGGAGCCGCGCCGGTTCCCGTCGCTTCGCAGGGCGGCGCGGCGGGCGACGCGCGGAGCCGGGTCTGGTTCGACGCGGGTTTCGTCACCGGAGACATCGACGGCGACAACGGGCTCGGCGGCGTGGACTACCAGCTCTACAACATCGTCGTCGGCGTCGATCTTTTCCGGAGCGAGGCCTTCACCGGCGGCGCCTTCCTCGGCGCCGGGCGCTCCGAGACAGGCGAGCACGACGTCGTGGACCAGGATTTCGAGACGGACGCCGTCCATGCCGGCCTCTACGCGCGGTATCGTCTGGAGAGCGGCGTCACGCTCAGCGGCGTCGCCGGCCTCAGCTATGCGCGCACCGAGACCGAGCGGGACAATCCGGCCGTCGGCGGCTTCACCGGCGGGACGGCGGAGGCGGAGTTCGACAGCATCGGCCTGTTCGCCGGGCTCCGCGCCGCGAAGACCTTCGGGGCGGAGGGTTTCCTCATCACGCCCTCCGCCGGCGCGTATTTCGGCTATGTCGATCAGGAGAGCGCGCAGGAAACAGGGGGCGGCGATTTCAACTACCGGATCGGAGGAAGCTCGGCGGAATCCTTGGTCACCTCGCTCGGCCTCTCGCTCGAACGGCCGATCGCGACGGGCGCGGGCGTGCTGACCCCGGTCGCCTTCGGGCGCTACGAACATGACTGGCTCGCAGGCTCCGACGACGAGCATGACGTGACCGTGACGAGCCCGGTCTTCGGCGCGTTCCGGCAGGTCGGCCAGTCGCGCGGCGACCATGGCTTCGTCGTCGGCGCCGGCCTCTCCTATGCGCTGCGGGACGAGATCGGCCTGAGCGCCGGCTACCTTTACTCGCACCGCTCCAACGGCGAGGAGCATGGCTTCGGCGCGAACCTGACGATCCGCTTCTGAACGCGCTCAGGGCGCGGCGATCTCCTCCAGGAGGCGGAGGAGCGCGGCGGCCTGCGCCTCCGGGCTGATGACCTCGGCTTCGAGCTTCGCGCGCGCGGCGGGGCCGGGGCTCGGCAGGCCCTCTTTCACGAGGCGGGAGAGGGCGCGGCGAAGCTCCCGCGCGCCGGCGCCGAAGGGGAGGATCGTGGCGTTCTCGCCGTCCGTCAGCGGCTCGACCGGGGCGCCGCAATCGGTCGCCACGATATGGACGCCGCGGAGCGCGGCTTCCCGCGTCGTCAGCCCGAAGGTTTCGGGCCAGGCGGAGAGGAAGAAGAGCGCGTCGACCCCCGCATAGAACTCGTCCGCCGTCCCCGGCGTATAGCCGGGGACGATCGTGACATGGCGGGCGAGGGGGCCGAAGCGGTAGGCGCCCCACCAGCTGGCGCCCACATTCGTCGCGGCGTCCACCAGCACCAGCTCCGCCCTTTGCGGGTCGAGCGCGGCGAAGGCGCGTTCGATGACCGGCCAGCCCTTGATCGGCCCCGGCCCGCCGACATAGCCGAAGCGGAGCCGCGCGGCGGGGCGCTTCGCAAAGCCCGGGCCGGGCGGCGAGACGCCGTTGGGGAGGAGGGCGCCCCGCTCCGGCGGCGCGCCGTTGATCTCGTGCCGCCGCCGCGCCTCACGGCTCGGATAGGTGATGCGCGCGGCGCGGGAGAGCGCTTCGAGCGCCCGCGCGCGGCGGCGCGCCAGCGTCCCCCGGTTCTCGACGCAGGGGGCGCAGATTGCGGGGTCGATCCGCTCCTGCCCGCAGAAGCGGCCCCGGTAATCCATCAGGAAGCTCCGCTCGCAGAGCCACCAATAGTCGTGCGTCGAGAGGAGGAAGGGGATGCGCGCCGCGTGCAGCGCGTCGATCAGGCCGATCCCGAGGTCCTGGATGCAGTGGAGATGCGCCGCGTCGGGCTTCAGCCGGGCGAGGAGGCGGGCGATCTCCGCCGTCATCGCCGGATTGTCGAAGGAGAGGTCGCGCGGGCGCTCCCCGCCGAGATTGATCGTCCAGTGCTCGCCGCCGGTGGCGAGCCGGGTGCGGAAGAGCGCGGGGCGGGGGGACGCGCCGTAGTTGGAGAAGGAGAGCACGTCCACCGCCCAGTCGCCGGAGGCGGCGACGCGGCGCGCCAGCGCCTCCGCCACCATCGTCGCGCCGCCATAGGAGCGGGGCGCGAACCAGACATTGGCGACGAGGAGGCGCTTCATGCGGGCCCGACCGGCGCTTCGGCGAGCGCGAGGAGGCGGGCGCGGAGCGCGGGGGAGAGAGCGGCTTGAGACGCCCAGGAGCGGCGGGCGGCCTTCGCCTCTTCGGGCGCCTCGGCGCGCTGGGGGAGGCCGAGCCGCGCGGCCTCAAAGCTGAGGGGCGGGAAGGCGGGCGCGCGCGCCGCCGCGCCCCGCCACGTGATCGCCGAGGCGGATTGCAGGGCGGAGAGGAGGGCGAGCGGCTCCCCGATCTCCGCGATTTCCAGCGGCTCGCCCCCGCCCGGCGGCGCGTCGAAGAGGCCGGCGGCGAGCGCGGCCTCCCAGCTTTCGGTCAGGGCGCGGAGGCCGAGCGCGTCCTCCGCCGGCGGGGCCTGGAGATTGGCGCGCCGCTTCGCCGCCTCCCGCCGCAGGATGCCGGGAATGTCGAGCGGGCGGGTGAGGAGGGCGCGGAGGAAGAAGCCGACATCCGCCCGCGTCGGCGCGGCCTTCCAGATGCTGACGAACCCGCTCATGGCTCCGGTTTGGCCGGTCGGGGCGGGGGCGCAAGGGGGCGGGGCTCGCTCGCGGCTCTTGCTTCCGGCCTCGATCGCGGCTTTCCGGGGGAAAGCCGCAGAGGCCGTCGCCCGGAGGCGAAGGCCGGAGGGCGAGGGCAAGCCGTCGCGACGGTCGAAGATCGGGCCGTGCGCCGCGGTGGGCGGGCGACTCCGCGCCCGCCGGGGGCGGCGGCGCGGGCTGATCGACGCGGGTCGATCAGCCGGTGAGCTCTTGGCGGCGGTTCGCGAAGGTCAGTCGGGAGCATAACCATGGTTATCGTCGTTTTCCATTGATATTGCTTTAGAAAACCGTGATCGACTTGAAACAATTTTGCCCGCATGCGCGAAAACCGCCCTCGCCTCGCCCCTCCACGCCGCTATAGAGACGGAAGCCGCAGAGGGGCCCTGATGATCGGACGCGCCTACGCCTCGCCGAACGGCGCATCTCGCCTTCGAGACGATGCGGCGCGGCCGCGCCTGCGGCCTCGGCGGCTGCGGGCCGCTCGTCCTCTCCCGCCTCTCCGAACTGCCGCCGCTCGCCGCCGGGGCGGAGGCGGTGAGCTTCGACGTCTTTGACACGCTGATCCACCGCCGGCTCGCGCACGAGGCGATCCTGCGCAAGACGGCGGCTTCGCGCGGCTGATGGCCGGCGGGCGGCGGGGAGGCGGCGTGGTCGCCCGCCACGATTTCGCGCGGGCGGCGAAGGCGCGGATGCTGGCAGAGGGGCGGGGGGACGAGCCGGCGCTCGGCGCGCTCTTCGAGGCGGCGCTGGAAGCGGCGGGCGTGGCGGAGGCGGGCGCGCTCGCCGCCCGGCTCGTCGCCTTCGAGGCTTCGGTCGAGGCGGAGTCGATGGAGGTCGACGGGGAGGCGGCGGAGACGCTCGCCGCGCTCGCGGCGGCGGGGAAGCGGCTCGTCGCGGTTTCGGACATGTATCTGCCGGAGGCGGCGCTCTCCGCCCTGCTGGAGCGGGCGGGGCTGCTCGGGCGGTTCGAGCGGGTGTTCGTCTCCTCGGAGGCGGGGTGGACGAAGAAGGGCGGGCGGCTCTTCCCCCTCGTCGCGGCTTCGCTCGGCC
This sequence comes from Pikeienuella sp., assembly GCF_046290545.1. Lineage (NCBI taxonomy): Bacteria > Pseudomonadati > Pseudomonadota > Alphaproteobacteria > Rhodobacterales > Paracoccaceae > Pikeienuella > Pikeienuella sp. The sequence continues at coordinate 180,233 of NZ_JBKAGV010000014.1, forward strand.
TGCCGCCGGAACGCATCCTCCATGTCGGGGACCGGATGGAGGCGGATGTGGCGCCCGCCGAGGCGGCGGGGATGCGGGCGGCGCATCTTCTCGACCGGCCGCGCCTCGCGGCGCGGGAGGCGGCGCGGCTGGCCGAAAGCTGGGTTCCGGCGCCGGAGACGCGGCGCGCGCGGCTCCGCGCGGCGCACGGGTTCGCGGCGGAGGAGGCGCTCGGCTCGCCGGAGGCAATGGTCGATCAGCTCTTCGGCCCCGCAGTCGGCCTCCTCGCGCTCCGCGCGCTCGCCCATGCGCGGCGAACGGGGGCGCGGCGGCTCTTCCATCTCTCGCGCGATGCGACCATCGCGGGGAAGGTCGCCGCGGCGGCGGCTGCGGCGCATCCCTGGCTCGCCGGTCCGCCGGAGATCAACGAGCTGGCGGTGAGCCGGGCGCAGGGCGCGCTCCTCACGCTCGGGCGGGCGGAGGATATGTGCCGGCTCGCCCATCTCCTCACCTATCTCACGGGCCAGCCGCCCTCCGCCGCCGCCTTCCGCGCCGCCTTCGGGCTTGAGGGCGCGCTCCCCGGCGCGCTGGAGCGGGCGGAGGGGGAGGCGTTCGTCGCGGGGATTGACGACGAGGCGGGGGCGCTCGCCGCGCTGCTCGCCCCGGCGCGGGCGCGGCTTCTGACGCATCTGGAGGGGACGGGCCTCTTCGGGGAGGGCGGGGCCGTCGCGGTCGATATCGGCTATTCCGGCACCTTCGCGGCGCAGCTTTCCGCGCTCTTCATGGCGGAGCCGGCGCGGGCGCGGCGGATCGATTTCCTGTTCCTTCTCACTTCCCGCCATGTCGAGATGAATCTCCGGCGGCTGCATCCGGCGATCCGGCTCCTGCCGGGCGTCGCGCTTGACCATCGGCGGCGGGCAGGGCGGTTCGCGGCGCGGAATTTCGCCTGGGCGGAGCCCTTCCTCGCCGACCCGGCGCGCGGGCGGCTGACGGGCTATGACGCGGCGGGCGCCCCCCTTTTTGCGCCGCCGATGCTCAACGAAGCGGCGGCGGCGGCGCGGCGCGCGCTGCGCGAGCGGCTGCGGGCGCGGGCGCTCCGCTTCGTGGCGGAGTTTCCGGGCGGGCCGGGGGATGCGGAGGAGCTTTCCGCCCTTCTCCAGCGCCGCATCGCCCGCTTCGCCGCCCGGCCCTCGGGCGCGGAGGAGCGGGCCTTGCGCGCGCTCGCGCACCAGACCGGGCAGGCGACGCTGACGGCGCAGGCGCCGACGCGGCTTGTGAACCCGTTCCGGATCGCCTCCGAGCTGGAGGCGCTGCGGCTGGAGGACCGGTGGATCGGCGGCTCGCTTCGCCGCTCCGGGCTCGGGCTCCTCGCCCTCATCCTCGCGGACGCGCCGGAGCGGGACGGGCGGGCGGACCCGCGCGCGCCGTGGGATTGATGCGCCCCGCAGGCCGGCGTAAGGCGCGGCGATGAAGAAGCTCCTCCTCTGCGTCGGCGCGGCCAAGACGGGCACGACCTGGCTTTACCGCAATGTCCGCGCCAATCCCGGCCTCTGGTTCTCGCCGGAGAAGGAGCTGAACTTCCACTTCACGCGGCACGGCTGGTTCGACCGGCTGACGCCGGAGATCCGCAGCCGGAAGATGGAGGAGCGGCTCGCGAAGCCCGACGCGGACGAGGCGATGGCGGAATGGTATCGCCGCTTCGTCGAGGGGCCGGTGGGGCCCGACTGGTACCGGAGCCTGTTCGACGCGGCGCCGGCGGAGCGCTGGGCCTGCGATTTCTCGCCCTCGACCTCGCTCATCCCGGCTTCGGGCTGGGCCGAGGTCGCGCGCTTCGCGCCGGAGATGCGGTATATCTACATCATGCGGGAGCCGGAGGCGCGGCTCTGGTCCCACGCCAAGTTCCATGCGCGCTATACCGGCGCGGCGGAGCGGTTCCGCGGCCTTTCGCTCCGCGGGATGGAGCGGTTCGTCGAACGCTCGCAATTGCTGGTGGACGGGAATTACGGAACGAACCTTTCCGCCATGCTCACCGCGGTTCCGCGCGAGCATGTGCTGCTGCTCGACCATGCGCGGATCGCGGCTTCGCCGCAGGCGGCGCTGCGGGAGGTGGAGGCGTTTCTCGGCCTGCCCGAGACGCCGGACCCGGAGGGGATCGCGGCGCGGCCCGTGAACGTCACGGAGGCTTCGCCGCCGCCGCCCGGCTTCGGGGATCGCTGGCGCCGGCTCTTCCGGCGGGAGACGGCGCGGCTTGTCGATCTGGGCGTCGGCTTCGCGGCGCCCTGGGCGCAGCTCCATGCGGAGCGGCGGGCGCGGCTGCTGCCGTGGTTCTGAAGCTGAGGCCGGTCTGACAGAACCGGCCGGGCGGAAACGCTGCGCGCTCCGCCCGCCCCTTGGCCCGTGCGACCAGCGCAGGCCGCGGCCTCCCTCCCGCATGGGAGGCCGCATCGCGACGGCGCAAGACGTGCAACCGTGGAAGTTCGTGACGTCATAAACCGCGCCGACCAACCGCTCCGAGGCGGCCGCCCGAGGGAGGCCGCGGCCCTTCGCGCTTCGTTCGCCCGGCGACCGGCCTTGCCGGAGCGCGCCGCGCCTCCCGGATCGGCCCCTGCGCCGAGGCTCAGTTCGAAACGGGCGCGGGCGCGGCGGCGGTGGCGACGCCCGCCTCCTCCGCCGAGGCGCGGAGCATGAGGAGGAGTCCGCGGTCGAATTCGCCGGTCGCCGGGGCGCCGGCGTCGAGCTGGAAGGATTCCGCAGCGGCGCGGGAGCGGGGGCCGGCCACCCCGTCCGGCTCCCCGCCGCCGAAGCCGAGCCGGTTCAGCAGCACCTGCGCCTCCTGCACCTCAAGACGGGTGAGCGGCGACTGGTCCGCGATCACCCGCGCCTCCGCCGGGCCTGCGCGCCGCTCCGCCGGTTGCGGCGCGGCGCAGGCGGCGAGCAGCGCGAGAAGGGGGAGGGCGAGCGCGGGGCGGATCATGGGCGTCTCCTTCGAATCTCCGGGCGAAGTGTAGGGCGCCGGAGCGGGATTGCGAAGGGCGGGGGGCTCAGCGGGCGAGGCGTTCGAGACTTTCCTCGGCGACGAAGAAGAGCGTGAGCCCCGGCTCCTCCTCCATCAGGCTCCGGTAGAAGCGGCAGGCCCGCTCGTTGCGGCGGAAGGCGGTGAGGGAGATGAATTCGCCGCCCTCCGCCTTCACGGCCCGCGCGACGGCGGATAGGAGCGCGCGGCCGATTCCTGCGCCCCGCCGCGCCTCGCTGACGAAAAGGTCGCTCACGAAGGCGCCGCGCGCGGCGTAGGCGGTCTCATAGGCGAAATGCCAGAAGACGAAGCCTTCGAGCCCCCCGGCGCCCTCGGCCACGAGGCAGCGGACCGGCGCGCCGGGCGCGATCACGTCGCGAAGCGCGGTCTCGGCAGTGAAATTCCCGGTCGGATCGCCCTCATGGGCGGAGAGGCCGTCCGCCAGGGCGGCGAGGGCGGCGGCGTCTTCCGCGCGCGGCAGGCGGATCGTCGTCACGCCTTCCTCCGGATCAGGTGGATCGCCCCACCCGCGAGGAGGCCCCAGAAGGCGCCCGAGACGCCGAAAAGGCTGAGCCCGGAGGCGGTGGCGAGGAGGGTGACGGCGGAGGCCTCCCTGTCCTCCGGCTTCGCGAAGGCGGCGGCGGCGGCGCCGGCGAAGGCGCCCATGAGCGCGAGGCCGGCCACCGCCTCGATCAGCACGACGGGCGCGAGGGCGACGAAGCCGGCGGCGAGGCCGGCGAACACGCCGAAAAGCACATAGGCGGCGCCGGCCGAGATCGCCGCCCAGTAGCGGCGCTTCGGATCGGGGTGCGCCTCCTCCCCCATGCACATTGCGGCGGTGATGGCGGCGTAGTTGCAGGCATGGCCGCCGAAAGGCGCGGCCAGCATCGTCGCGAAGCCGGAGAGGGAGAGGGTGAGGCCGGCATGGGCGGGATAGCCATGCGCCTTCAGCACGCCGGCGCCCGGCAGGTTCTGCCCCGCCATCGTCACGAGCCAGAGCGGCAGCGCGACGCCGACGAGCCCGGCGACGGAGAAGACCGGGAGGGTGAAGACCGGCTCCGCCGCCGCGGCAGCAGAGAGGGCCGAAAGCGCCTCCGCCCCCGGCCGCACGCCGAATACGACGACGAGCGCGAAGCCGAGGAGCGCGCCGGGGGCGGACCAGATCTTCCCGATCCGCCCGCCGATCAGCCAGCCGAGGAGGATCGTGAGCCCCCAGAGCGGATCGAAGGCGAGGGCGCGGAAGGGTGCGAGGCAGAGCGTGAGAAGCACCCCGGCGAGGAGCGCGGCGGCGAGCGAGGCCGGGATGCGCTCGATCAGCCGGCCGAGCGGGCGCACGAGCCCGGTGAGCGCGAGAAGCAGCCCCGCGACGAGGAACGCCCCCACCGCCTCCGCGAAGCCGCCGGGGAGCGGGCCGGTGCTGACGAGAAGCGCGGCGCCCGGCGTCGACCAGGCGAGCGAGATCGGGACGCGGGTGCGCGCGCAGAGGAGGATCGCCGCGAGGCCCTTCGCTATGGCGATGGCCATGAGGCCCGAGGCCGCCTCCGCCTCCGTCGCCCCCGCCGCGCGGAGGCCCTGAAGCACCACGGCGAAGGAGGAGGCGAAGCCGACGAAGGCGGCGAGGAGGCCCATGAAGACGGCGGAGGGGGAGAGGTCGCGCAGCATCCGCGACTTCTGTCCGAAGCGCGGCGGCGCGTCCAGCGCCCGGCGCGCTCAGCGGCGCGGGGGGCTCACCACCAGATGCGCCGCTCGATCCGCCAGAACGCGCCGTAGACCTTGTGCCGGATCGGCCGCAACACGCGGAAGATTCCGAAGAGCAGGAGCGTTGTCGGCGTGTTGACGATGAGGCTCCCGAGCCGGCCCTGCCAATGGCGCTCGATCATCGCGATGCCTTCGCGCCAGGCGTCGTTGCGGGAGCCGAGACTGTCATGCCGGACGAGCCAGTCGATCACATAGGCGCGCCGCCCCGCCGCCCGCGCCGTGAGGCAGAGGTCGGTGCCGTAGAAATGGAAGCCGGAGAGCCCGACGGAGGGGCGCACAGGGGCCTTCAGGTTCAGGATCAGCAGGTTCTCGTCGAGCGAGTGGACGGATTGCGGCGGCTTCCCGACGCGCACGTTGTCGTCCCCCGGATGGGTGATGCGGTAGACGGGAAACATCAGCGCGCGGAACCCGGCATTGCCCGCCAAAGCCCATTCCGGGTCTCGCGCGTCGAGCGCGTCGAGCGCGGCGTGGAGCGCGGCGGCGTCGTCCAGCGGGGTCACGTCCTGATGGAGGACGATCAGGCGCTTCCCCTCCGCCTCGTCGATGAAGCGGTGGATCGCCTCGTAGCAATCGTAATGGTTGCGGCCGAAATTCCGCACGATCATCAGCGTCGTGTCCTCGGCGCCGAAGCCGGCATCGCGGAGACTGGCGACGCAGGCCGCGAGCTCCTCCGCATTGGTCGCGACGATCCCGATGCTCCAGCGCGCCGTTCCGGTCGCCGGTTCGCGGTGAAAAGCGGTCTCGTCCATCATGCCCCCCGGGCGCGGATTTCAGGGCGCGCCCGGGCGCAGGAAGCCGGAAGAACGCGACGTTTGCGTTAATGGCGCGCCCGGAGGCGCGCCCGGCTCAGCCTTCGAGGAAGGAGCGGAGCTTCCGGCTCCGGCTCGGATGCTTCAGCTTGCGGAGCGCCTTCGCCTCGATCTGGCGGATGCGCTCGCGCGTCACCGAGAATTGCTGGCCGACCTCCTCCAGCGTGTGGTCGGTGTTCATGCCGATGCCGAAGCGCATGCGCAGCACCCGCTCCTCGCGCGGGGTGAGCGAGGCGAGGACGCGGGTCGTCGTGTCCTTCAGATTGCCCTGAATGGCGGCCTCAAGCGGCAGGACGGCGTTCTTGTCCTCGATGAAGTCGCCGAGCTGGCTGTCCTCCTCGTCGCCGATCGGCGTTTCGAGGGAGATCGGCTCCTTGGCGATCTTCATCACCTTGCGGACCTTCTCCAGCGGCATCTGGAGTTTCGTCGCCAGCTCCTCCGGTGTCGGCTCGCGGCCGATCTCGTGCAGCATCTGGCGGCCGGTGCGCACCAGCTTGTTGATCGTCTCGATCATGTGGACGGGGATGCGGATGGTGCGCGCCTGGTCCGCGATGGAGCGGGTGATCGCCTGCCGGATCCACCATGTCGCGTAGGTCGAGAACTTGTAGCCGCGGCGATACTCGAACTTGTCCACCGCCTTCATCAGGCCGATGTTGCCTTCCTGGATGAGGTCGAGGAACTGCAGGCCGCGGTTCGTGTATTTCTTGGCGATGGAGATGACGAGGCGGAGATTGGCCTCGACCATTTCCTTCTTCGCCAGCCGCGCCTCCTTCTCGCCCTTCTGGACGGTGTGGACGATGCGGCGGAATTCGGTGATGTCGACGCCGAGATTCTCGCCGATCTCGCCGATCTCGCGGCGGTTCTCCGTCAGCGCGGCGCGGTCCTTCTCGACCATCGCGGCCCAGCCCTTGCCGGAAAGCTTCGCGACGCGGGCGATCCAGCCCGGATCGAGCTCGGCGCCGCGATATTCGCGGATGAAGTCCTGCCGGTTCACGCGGTGCGAATCCGCGATCTTCACGAGGTTCGATTCGAGCGTCAGCAGCCGGCGGTTGATGCCGTAGAGCTCGTCGATCAGCGTCTCGATGCGGTTGTTGTGGAGGTGGAGCGAGTTCACCTCGTCCACGATCTTCTGGCGGAGCTTCTGGTAGCTCCGCTCCTGCGTCGAGGTGAAGGACTGCGCCTCGTTCCGCGCCGCGTGGATGCGGCTCTCCTGCATCTTGTGGAGCTTGCCATAGTCGCGGCTGATGCCGCGCAGCGTCTCCAGCACCTGCGGCTTCAGCGCCGCCTCCATCGCGGAGAGGGAGAGGTTGCTCTGATCCTCCTCCTCGTCCTCCTCGGATGCGTCATCCCCGGCCTCGGCCGTCTCCTCCCCGTCCTCGTCATCCGCGCGCGGCGCGGGTTTCGCGGCCTTCGGCGCGGGCTCGGCCTGCTCTGCGGCGGCCGGGGCGGCGACGACGGGCTCTTCCTCGCCCTCTGCGACGGAGCGGCCGAACGTCGTTTCGAGGTCGATGACGTCGCGGAGCATGATCCGCTCTTCCTCGAGCTCCTCGAGCCAGATCGTGATGGCGCGGAAGGTTCGCGGGCTCTCGCAGAGGCCGGCGATCATCGTGGACCGGCCCGCCTCGATCCGTTTGGCGATGGCGATCTCGCCCTCGCGGGAGAGAAGCTCGACCGTGCCCATCTCGCGCAGATACATGCGCACCGGGTCGTCCGTCCGGTCGAGCGAGGCGTTCTCGGAGCCGGAGGTCGCGACCTCCCGGCTCTCCTGCTTCTCCGGCTTCTGCTCCTCCTCCGAATCGGCGCTCTCCTCCGCCTCGATGACGTTGACGCCCATCTCGGAGAGCATGGCCATCACATCCTCGATCTGCTCGGAGGAGACTTCGGCCTGCGGGAGAACCTCGTTCAGCTCGTCATAGGTGATGTAGCCGCGCGCCTTGGCCTGACCGATCATCTTCTTCACGGCGGCCTGGCTCATGTCGAGCATGGGGCCGGAGGCTTCGCGCTGATCCTCGGTCGTCTGGCTTTCGTCTACATCCTTGGCGGCCATCAGCGTCTCCATGCTTGCCGCGCGGGGCGGCGGCTCAGGCGAGATACGGTCGAATCATCAGCGAATCACTGATTCGTCAACTGCGTGCGCCCTTTCGCTTCTCGGCGGAAAGGCTGCGGGCGATCTTTTCGAGGCCGACGAGCAGGTGCGATTCGTCGTCATCGGCCTCGGGGAAGGGCGGCGCCGCGTCCCTGAACTCGCGGAGTTTCACCGCTTCGAGCCGGCGGTCGAGGTCCTCGCCGGCCCCGGCGCCGATCTCGGCCTCCGCCTCCGCCACTTCCCGCGCCCGCGCGATCAGCGCGGCGTGCCGCGCCAGCGTCTCGTCAAAGCCCGCGGCGGCGGCGTCCTGCCCGGCGGCCGGCGCCGCGAAGCGCGCGCCCTCCCCGGAGGCGAGGAGAGGATGCGAAGGCGCCCCGAAGCGGGCCTCCACCGCCGCGCGCCAAGCATCGGCGCCCGGCGCGATATCCGGAAACTCCCCTGCCGCGGAGATGAGGGCGCTGCGCAGGCTTTCAAGGTCCCGGCACAGAAATTCGACGGATTCGAGCGCGTCGAGCCGGGCGAAGGCGAGGGCGGGATGGTTCAGCGCGGCGAGGAGGAGCGCCGCCTCCCGCCCCCGCGCCTCCGCCTCGCGCCCCGCGGCGCGGACGAGGGCGGAGGCCTTCGTCTCCGCCGTCGGCGCGGGCGGGTCGGCGAAGGGCGCGAAGGGGCGGCGCGCGCTTTTCGCCCCGCCGCGCGGCGCGAGGCCGGGCGCGCCGAACGCCTTCGCCCGCCGCTCCCGAAGCGCGTCGGCGTAGTGGCCGCGGAGGCCGGGGTCAGTGATCTTCGCGAGCGCGGCGCGGAGGCGCGCGTCGAGCGCGGCGCGCCGCTCCGGGCTGTCGAGCTCCCGCCCCTCCGTCTCCCGCCGCCAGAGCAGCTCCACCATCGGCAGCGCCTTGTCGAGCGCGGCGCGCATCGCGCCCGGCCCCTCGGCGCGGATCAGGTCGTCCGGGTCCCGCCCCTCGGGGAGGAGGGCGAAGCGGAGGCTCTTGCCGGGTTCGAGAAGCGGCAGGGCGATGTCGATGAGCCGCATCGCGGCGGCGAGGCCCGCCCTGTCCCCGTCCAGCGCCAGCACCGGCTCCTCCGCGATGCGCCAGAGGAGGCGCAGCTGGTCCTCCGTGATGGCGGTGCCGAGCGGGGCGACGGCGTGGGCGAAGCCCGCCTCCGCCAGCGCGATCACGTCCATGTAGCCTTCGGCCACGATCAGCGCGCCGGCCTTGCCCGCCGCCTCCCGCGCGGGGCCGTGATTGTAGAGCGTGCGGCCCTTGTCGAAGAGCGCGGTCTCCGGCGAGTTGAGGTATTTCGCGCGGGCGCCCGGGTCGAGCGAACGGCCGCCGAAGGCGATGCAGCGGCCCCGCGCGTCCCGGATCGGGAACATCACGCGGCCGCGGAACCGGTCATAGGCGGCGCCGCCGTCTTCGGGCTGGATCACGAGCCCGGCCTCGTCCATCTCCCGCGGGGAGACGCCCTTGCCCGCGAGATGGTCGCGGAGCGCGGTGCGGCTGTCGGGCGCCCAGCCGATCCCGAACCTGTCCTGCGCCGCCTCGCCGAGGCCGCGGCGCGCGAGATAGGCGCGCGCCTCCTGCCCCTTCGCGGCGCGGAGCTGGAGGCGGAAGAAGCGCGCGGCCTCCTCCATCACGTCGGCGAGCCCGGCCCGCCGCTCCGCCTTCGCCGCCTCGCGCGGGTCGCGCTCCGGCATCGGCAGCCCGGCCTCGCGCGCCAGCGCCTCCACCGCCTCCATGAAGCTCATGTTCTCCGCCTCGCGCAGGAAGGTGACGGCGTCTCCCTTCGCGTGGCAGCCGAAGCAATAGTAGAATCCCTTCCGGTCATCGACATGGAAGGAGGAGGATTTTTCCTGGTGGAAGGGGCAGCAGGCCCAGTAGTCTCCCTTGCCCGCGTTGGATTTCCGCTGGTCCCAGCTCAGCTTCCGCCCGATCACCTGCGAGAGGCTGACGCGGGCGCGGATCTCGTCGAGGAAGCCGGGCGGGAGGGACATGACCGGTATATCGGCCCCCCGGCCCCGGCTGGCAAGGATTCGCGCACGGCGCGCCGGGTTCAGAGCCCGAGCGCGCGCCGGATCGTCTCCTCCGCCGCGCGCCAGTCCTCCACGTGATGATCCGCCGTCTCGGCCCGGCCGACGATGGGGCGGAGCGTCTCGCAGCCGACGAGATGGAGCCGCGTCGCCTCCGCCGCGTGGCGGGCGACGCTGGCGAGCTGGTCCGCGCTGTCGTCCACGAAGGCCACCGGCGCCGCCGCCCGGTCCGCCAGCCAGCGGAGCGCGCGGCCCTTGCCGCCCTCGTTCATCACCACCGGATAGTCCATGCCGAGCCCAGCGAGATTGGCGACGCGGCAGGCGCGGACCTTCGACGGCGCATTGGTGACGACGACGACCTGCGCCTCTCGCGAGAGGCGGGCGAGGGTCTCCGCCGCGCCGTCCACCGCCGGCTGTCGGCGCGTCTCCGCCTCGATGAAGTCCCAGACGAGGGGCTGGATCTCCGCCCGCGTCAGCGCCTCGCCGCGCGGGCCGCGGATCGCCGTGTCCAGCCGGTATTCGGTGAGCCGGAAGGCGTAGCCGAGGGATTCGAGCCAGGCGCCGAAATGCCGGGCGAAATGCACCAGCACCTCGTCCGCGTCCACGGCGAGGAGCGGGCGGCCGGGCGCTATCGCCGCCGCCTCCAGCTCCTCCGCCACACGGCGCGGAATTTCATCGAGATCGTTCGCGAACCAGTTCGCCTGCCGGGTCATCTCATGTCCAATCGTGAACGTCGCCGCCGGGGAGCGCGGCGCGGGCGCGCATCGGCGCGTCGGGCTTCAGGCCCTCGGCCGCGGCGAATTCGAGGAGGGCGGGTTCGTCCGCCAGCAGGAAATCGAGCACGAAGCCGAGGAATTCCGGGTCCCCCGCCCGGGCTGCGACATCCGCCGCGGAGGCCCCGCTCGCCGCGAGGAAGGCGCCCGAGAGCCGCTCCTCCCCCACGATCCAGCCGAGCGCGCGCAGCGCAAGCGCTTCCGCCGCCTCGCTTTTCAAAATCGCTCCATTTCGTTCGATATTTCCGCGATCCGAAAAGCTTTCGTTAAGACTTCCGCCGGTAGAACCGGGGCGAACGGCGGCTTGACCGGCGCCGTACGGCGGAGGCGGTGGATGCGGAAGAAGGTGCTCATCGTGGAGGACAATGACCTCAATCTCCGGCTTTTCAACGACGTTCTCGCCGCCGAGGGTTACGAAACCCTGACCGCGACCGGCGAGGAGGACGTGCCGGCGATGGCCCGGAGCGCGCGGCCGGACCTCATCCTCATGGACATGCGGCATCGCGGCGGCGACGGCGTGGAGACGACGCGCCGGCTGAAGCGGGACGAGGAGACGAGCGGCATTCCCGTCATCGCGGTGACGGGCTGCGCCCTTGCGGGGGACGAGGCGCGCTTTCGCGCCGAGGGCTGTGCGGATTATCTCGTGAAGCCGGTCTCTCTCGTGCATTTTCTCGGCTCCGTGCGACGACATCTCGGCGATGTCGCGCTATGAGCGTCGGGTGAGCGGATCGGGGACGGGCGATGGCCGGACGCGTATCGATCGTGGAGCCTGACGACGCGCGGCGCGCGGGGATCTCGGCCGCGCTCTCCGTCGCCTATATCGAGGAGGCCGAGCCGGGCGACGCCGCCGATCTCGTCATCGCCGACGAGGCGGCCGGGGAGACGCCGGCGGAACTGAAGGCCCGCCATGGCGGCGCGCCCGTGCTCTTCATCGGCCCGGAGGCGGGCGCAGCGCGCGCCTTCGCCGAGGGAGCGGACGATTTCCTGCCCCGCGCGGCCGAGCCGCGCCTCCTCCTCGCCCGCGCGCGCCGGCTGATCCGCCGCCGCGCCGCCGAGGTGGAGCTCACCTTGCGCGCCGCGACGGCGCGGGAGCTTGGCGTGGAGCCAGAGGCGCGCGAGGCGGCGACGCCGCCGCGGCTCCTCCTCGTCGCGCCGAAGGGGCCGGAGGCGGAGGCGCTCCGCGCCGCGCTCGCCGCGCTTTCGGGCGGGGAGGCGCGGCTCGCTTCCGGCGGCTTCGCGGCGCTCCGCGCGGCGGAAACCGACCCGCCCGACGCCGTGATCGTCGCCGACGGGCTGGAGCGGCTTTCCGCCGGGGGCTTCGCCGAGGGGGAGGATGCGATCGGCCTCATCGCCGCGCTTCGCGCGCGGGGGGAGGCGGGGCGGAGCGCGATCGTCCATCTCTGCGACGCCGGCGCCGCGGGCCGCGCCGCCGCCGCGCTCGCCGCCGGGGCGGACGAGAGCGCGCCCGGCGCCGAAGGCGCGGCGGAGGAGATGGCGGCGCGGCTTCTGGCGGAGCTCGGCGCGCGGCGCCGGCTCTCCGCGCTCCGCGACGGGGTGGAGGCCGGGCTCCGCGCCGCGGCGGAGGATTCGCTGACCGATCCGCTCACCGGGCTTCGCAACCGGCGCTATTTCGACCGGCACGCCAGCCGCCTTGCCATGCGCGCGGCGGAGACGAACGGGCGGCTCTCCCTCCTCCTCTTCGATCTCGACCGGTTCAAGGCGGTGAACGACAGCCTCGGCCACGATGCGGGCGACGCCGCGCTCCGCGCCTTCGCCGACCGCCTGCGCCAGGCGGTGCGGGGGGCGGACCTCGTGGCGCGCATCGGCGGGGAGGAGTTCGCCGCGATCCTCGTCGGCGCAGGCGCGGCCGAGGCCGCCGCCGTGGCGGAGCGGGTGCGCGCCGCGGTGGCGCGGGCGCCGGTGCCGGCGCCGGGCGGGGGGGAGATCGCGCTCACCGTCTCGGTCGGCGTCGCCGCGCTCGCGGCGGGGACGGCGGGCGCGTCGGGCGACATCTCCGCCCTGATGCGCCAGGCGGACGAGGCGCTGCGCGCCGCGAAACGCGGCGGGCGCGACCGGGTCGAGTTCGCCGGGTAGGGGCCGCGCGGAGGCGTCATCCGCGCCGGACGGCTTTGGCGAGGCCGAAGCGCCATGGACGTCTTCGGACGCCGCGGCGAGGGCCGATCCGACAGAGACACAGCGTGTTCCTGCAAGGTCGGCCGACGTGCGAACGGAGCGCGGAGGGCCGCGGCCTCCCTCGGGGGGCCGCCTCGGGCCGATTGTTCGAAGCGGTTTATGGCGTCACGGCCCCGGACGATTGCACGCTTTGGGCCGTCGCGATGCGGCCTCCCATGCAGGAGGAAGGCCGCGGCCCGGGCTGGTCGCCCGGGCCAAGGGGCGAACGGGAGCGCGGCGCTTCCGCCCGGCCGGGTCCGACAGGTCGGCGCCTGTGACTGCGCCGGGAGAGCAGCGCTTCCTCCCCTTTGCCGCAGGTTCTTCCGCGCCCGCCCGACTACCGCCCGTGCGCCGTCCGCGCCTCGAGATGCGCCGCCATCGCCGCGGAGAGCCGCGCGCGCTCCGCCTCGGTCAGGAGCATCAGCGCCTCGACCATCGCCGCGTTGCGGGCGGCGTGGGCCGCCGCGCGGCGCTCCATTTCCTCCGCGAGCATGGCCGACATGCCCATGGCGTCGAACTGCGCGGCCCCGACGCGCCGCGCGACCTCCTCCCAGCGCCGGAGCGAGGCTTCGCGCCAGCTTTCCCCGCGCGCCCCCTCCATCAGCGCGCGCACCGTCTCGCGCCGGTCCTCGCCCGCGGCCTCGACGATCTGGCGGGAGAGGTGGAAACTGGAGACCCTGGGCCCGTCCTTCTCCCGCCCCGACTTCACGAAGGCCCCCGCCGCGAGGCCGAGCAGCAGGCAGTTGACGACCAGCGAGGCGACCAGCGCCCGCCGCGCCGCCTTCGACCCGAGGCCGAGAATGCGCCCGTCCGCCCCCGCCATCACCAGCCCTCCGGGACGTCGCCGAAGGCGATGAGGGCGCCGGAGAGCGGATCGTCCTCATAGGCGACGGCGCCCGCGCCCTGGTCCAGCAGCGCGTCCGCCGCGCCGGCGACCATCGAGGTTTGCCCGAGCCAGAGCCCGACGAGCGCCGCCGCGGCGCAGGCCGCCGCCGGGCGGAGCGCGGGCAGGGCGGCGAGGAGCCGCGCGAGCGCGCCGCTTCGCGCCGGGCGCCGCGGCGCGGCTTCGGCTTTCCCGCGCGAAGCGGCGACATCCGCCGCATCCGCCATGATCCGTTCGAGAAGCCCTTCCGGCGCGGGGCCGGGCGGGGCCGCCCGCGCCGCCGCAAGCGCCGCGTCAAGCGGCGCCTCCCAGTCGGCCCGCCCGGGGCCCATGTCGCGATCCTTCGTCATTTTCCCACCTTTCCGCCCGCGCCCGTTCTCGCCGCCCCCGCCGACCAGGCGGCGAGGTCGCGCGCCAGCGCCCGCCGCCCGCGCGCGAGGAGGCTCTCCACCGCCTCCACGCTCACGTCCAGCGCCGCCGCGATCTCGGGATTGCCGAGATCCTCGAAATGCCTCAGCGCGACCGCCGCCCGCTGCCGTTCCGGCAGCCGCGCCATCGCGGCGGAGACGGCCGCCGCCGCATCCCCCGCCTCCAGCCGGGCGAGGGCGCCGGGCGCCGGGTCCGCCGGCTCCGCGATGTCCTCGAGCGGCGGGCCGTTGCGGCGCCGCTTCCGCAGCCGGTCGATGCAGAGATTGGTCGCCACCCGGTGCAGCCAGGTGGAGAGCTTCGCCTCCCCCGCCCGCCAGTCCGGCGCGATCCGCCAGAGCCGCATCATCGCCTCCTGCGCCACATCCTCCGCCTCCGCCGCGTCGTTCAGCATCCGCCGCGCGAGGGCGAAGACGGCGGGTGTGAGCCGGAGCGTGAGGGCGTGCGCCGCCAGCCGGTCCCCGGCGGCGAAGCGCGCCAGCAGCGCCTCGTCTGTCTCCTCGTTCGGGCCGTCGAAAGACATGCTCACGCCGCGCCTTCGCCCCCCCTTCCGCGCCGCGGGTCAGTCCGCGTCGCGGTCGCGCATGTGTCCGTGTCCGTGCCCGTGCCCATGCCCGTGGCGGGCGGAGAGCGCCTCCTCCCGCGTGATGCGGCCGTCTCCGTCCGCGTCGATCCGCTCCAGCATGGCGGCGCGGCGGCCCTCGTGGCGGGCCTCGATCTCCGTTCGATCAAGGGCGCCGTCGCCGTCCGCGTCAAGCGCGGCGAAGCGTTCGGCGGCGCGGGCCTCGGCGCGGGCGGCGGCGTGCGCCTTCATCTCCGCCTCGGTCACCTTGCCGTCCCCGTCCGTGTCGATCGCGTCGAATCGCGCCTCATGCGCGGCCGCCCGCTCCTCCGCGTCGATCGCGCCGTCGCCGTTCGCGTCCATCCGCTCGAACATCCGGTCGACCATCGCGGCGCGCCGCTCCGCGCGGTCGCCCCGGTCCCCGTGGCCTTCCGCGGCGACGACGGCGCCGGCGACGACGAGCGCGGCGGCGGCGCCGAGATAGAGATAGGTGCGGTTCATGGCCTGTCCTTCCGGTTGCGGCGGGGCGGTTCTTCTCCCCGCTTCGCACCTCTCACGCGCCGCGGGGCGGGTTCCGTCGCCGCGCTTCCGTCGCGACATGGCGCCGCAAGACATTCGGCGCAGTCGCCGCGCCGCCCGCGCGGTCATACCTTCCCGCGCATGAGAGATCTGATCGACCGCAGCGAACCTGCCCCGCGCCCGCTCGGACCCGCCCTCGCGAAGGGCTGGCGCCGCCGTTGCCCGCATTGCGGCGGCGGTCATCTCTTCGACGGCTACCTGACGGTGCGCCCCGCCTGCGACATCTGCGGAGAAGAGCTGCATCATCACCGGGCGGACGACGCGCCGAGCTGGCTCACGATCCTCATCGTCGGGCATGTGATCGCGCCGCTGATGATCTCCGCCTATCAGCTCTTCGACCTGCCGATGTGGGCGCATGCGGCGATCTGGCCGGTTCTGGCGCTGACCGGCGTCGTCATCCTCCTGCCCCGCGTCAAGGGCGGGGTGGTGGCTTTCCAGTGGGCGCACCGGATGCACGGATTCGACACCGAAGCGGGCGCGGCCGCGGCGCGCTGAGGCCGGGCGCCGGCGCCTGCGTTCGCGGCGCTGGACAGGGCGCCCCCCGCGCGATGTATATCGCGCATGACCGAGATCCTCATACCCCGCCACGCCGCCACGCTCGTCCTCATCCGCCGCGACCTTTCCGAGCCCCGCGTGCTGATGGGCCAGCGCGGGGCCGGGGCCGCCTTCATGCCCTCGAAATTCGTCTTTCCCGGCGGCGCGGTGGACGATGCGGACCGCGCGCTCGCGCCCCGCTTCGCCGTGAACGAGGAGGATGCGCCGCGCCTCCGCTCCCGCGCGGCGGAGGCGGAGGCGAGCCCCGCCGCCCTCGCCCTCGCCGCGGTGCGGGAGACGTGGGAGGAGACGGGCCTCGCCCTCGGCGCGCCCCACCCGGCGGCCGAGGCGGAGACGGAGGGCGCGCCGGAGGACTGGCGCGGCTTCTTCGCCGCCGGCCTCCGCCCGGCGACGGAGCGGCTGCGCTTCATCTTCCGCGCCATCACGCCGCCCGCGCGCACAAGGCGGTTCGACGCGCGGTTCTTCCTCGCGGACAGCGCGCTGGTGCATGGCGACCCGGATGATCTCTCCCGCGCCTCGGGCGAGCTCAGCCATCTCAGCTGGCTGACGCTGGGGGAGGCCCGGGCGCTCGACCTGCCGTTCATCACCGAGGTCGTGCTCGCCGAGGTCGAGGCGCGGCTCCGCGAGCCGGGGGCGGCGCGGCCGACCCCGTTCTTCCACCATGACGAGGGGCGCTCGTTCCTCGACCACCTCTGATGGTCGCGGTCGACGACGGCGCCGCCGCGGCGGCGGGGCGGATGCGCGGCATGATCGCCGCCATCGCCGCGATCTCGATCTTCGCCTTCTCGCTCTCGCTCTCGATCCCGCTCTTCTCGATCCTCCTGGAGCGGATGGGGGCGAGCGGCTTCATGATCGGCCTTTCCGGCGCCTCGGCGGCGGTGGCGATCCTGATCGGCGGGCCGCTCCTGCCGATGGCGCTCCGCTTCGTCTCACTGCCCTTCCTGATGGTCGCGGCCTGCCTCGGCATGGCGGGGCTGCTGCTGGTCTTTCCCTTCTTCCCCGATCCCTGGATCTGGATCGGGCTGCGCTTCGTCTTCGGTTTCGGCGCCGCCGCGCTCTTCTTCGCCTCCGAGCTCTGGATCATCTCCGCCGCGCCGCCGGGCAAGCGGGGCCTCGCGATCGGGGTCTACGGCCTTTTCCTCTCGCTCGGCTTTCTCGCCGGCCCCGCGCTCCTGAAGCTGATCGGGACGGTGGGCTGGGCGCCCTTCATCGCCGGCGCCGCGATCTGCCTTGTCGCGATTCCGCCCGTCCTCCTCGCCTGGGGGGACAGGCCGGACACGAGCGAATCGGGCGGCGGCGGCGCCTCGCCCTCCGAGGTGATCCGCTTCTTCAGGACGGACCCTGCCGTGCTCTGGGCGGTCGCGCTCTTCGGGCTGATCGAGACGGGGGCGATGGGGCTCCTCCCGGTCTGGTCGCTCCGGCTCGGGCTCGGGGAGCAGGCGGCGCTGACGCTCGTCGCGCTCGTCGCGGCGGGGAATGTCCTGATGCAGATCCCGATGGGCTGGATCGGGGACAAGCTGGACCGGCGGCGGCTCCTCGGCTTCTGCGCGCTCTCGGCGGTGGCGGCGGCATGGGCGGTGCCGACCCTTTCGGGGACGGAATGGCCGCTCTGGCTCGTCACGGCGTTCTGGGGCGGGCTCGTCGTCGGGCTCTACACCTTCTCGCTGAACGAGCTCGGCTCGCGCTACGAGGGCGCGGCGCTGGCGCGGGGGACGGGGGCGTTCATGTCGGCCTACGGGCTCGGCGCGCTCGTCTCGCCGCCGCTCCTCGGCTTCGCGCTGGACATGTTCCCGCCGCACGGCCTCTTCTGGATCGTCGCGCTCGCCGCCGCCGCCTATGTCGCGATGCTGGCGCTCCGGCCGCGGCGACGCTGAGGGGGGTGAGGTGAGAGACCGGACGCGACCCGAGCGAATCTCGTTGCGGCTGCTTCCTTCCGGACCTGACCGGGTTGGCGAGGGGCCCGCCCGCGCCGATCTCTCCCCCCGCATATACGAAAGCGGCAGGCCCGCCGCAAGGCGACGGCTCGCCAGCCGGCGCGGGGCGCGGTAGAGGGGCGCATGAACGCGCCCGGCCCCGACATTCCCCCCGACATCCTCTGCATCGGCGCCGTCCTCTGGGACGTGATCGGCCGCGCCGAGGTTCCGATGCCGCCGGGTGCGGACCGGCCGGGGCGGATCGTGCGGCGGCCGGGCGGCGTCGCGCTCAACGTCGCGCGCGCGCTCCGCGCCTCCGGGCTCCGCCCTGCGCTCCTTGGCCATGTCGGGCTCGATCCGGAGGGGGAGGCGCTCGTCTCCGCGGCGGAGGCGGAGGGGATCGACGCCGCCTTCCTCAGCCGCGGCGGGCGGACCGATCTCTACATGGCGGTGGAGGGGCCGGAGGGGCTCGTCGCCGCGGTGGCGGATGCGGGCGGGCTGGAGGCGGCGGGCGCGGCGATCCTCGCCCCGCTCGCAGACGGGCGGCTCGGCTCCGCCGATGCGCCCTGGCGCGGCCCCGTCGCGCTCGACGGGAACCTGACGGCGGCGCTGATGGCGGAGGCCGCGCGTTCGCCCCTCCTCGCCGCCGCCGATCTCCGCCTCGCGCCGGCCTCGCCCGGCAAGGCGGAGCGGCTCGCGCCCTTCCTCGCGCGGCCGGGGGCGACGCTCTATCTCAATCTCGAAGAGGCGGGGCTGCTCGCCGGCCGGCCCTTCGCCGCGGCGCCGGAGGCGGCGGAGGCGCTCGTCGCCGCCGGGGCGCTCCGCGTGCTGGTGACGGACGGGCCGCGCCCCGCCGCCTTCGCCGCGCCGGGGCTGAGCGAGGTCGCCGCCCCGCCGCCGACGGAGGCGCGGCGGGTGACCGGGGCGGGGGATTGCTTCATGGCGGGCCACATCGCCGCGGAGCTTTCCGGCGCGACGCCGCGCGACGCGCTCCTCGTCGCGCTCGAAGCCGCCGCCCGCCATGTCTCGGAGGCTCCATGAACCCGCCCCTCACGCTTTCCGCCGAGGTCGCCGCCGCGCTGGCGGCGGGCCGGCCCGTCGTCGCGCTCGAAAGCACGATCGTGACGCACGGGCTGCCCGCGCCGCGCAACCTCGCCGTGGCGCGGGAGGCGGAGGCGGCGATCCGCGCGGCCGGCGCCGCCCCCGCCACGATCGCCGTCATGGGCGGGCGGCTCCATGTCGGGCTGGAGACGGAGGCGCTGGCGGCGCTCGCCTCGGCGGAGGACGTGTGGAAGCTCTCGCGCGCCGATCTCGCCCTCGCCCTCGCGACCGGGCGGACGGGGGCGACGACCGTGGCCGCGACGATGATCGCCGCGCGGCTCGCCCGCATCCCGGTCTTCGCGACGGGGGGGATCGGCGGGGTCCATCGCGGGGCGGAGACGAGCTTCGACATTTCCGCCGACCTGGAGGAGCTGGCGCAGACGGCCGTCACCGTGGTCTGCGCCGGGGCGAAGGCGATCCTCGACCTGCCGAAGACGCTGGAGGCGCTGGAGACGCGGGGCGTGCCGGTGATCGGCTGGCGGACGGAGGAGCTGCCGGCCTTCTGGTCCCGCCGCTCCGGGCTCGCCGCGCCGCTCCGGCTCGACGACGTGGCGGAGATCGCGGCGGCGCACCGGATGCGCGCCGCGCTCGGCCTGCCGGGCGGGCAGCTCGTCTGCAATCCGGTCCCCGGGGCGGCGGAGATTCCGGCGGAGGAGATCGGGGCCGCCATCGCCGCGGCGCTCCGCGAGGCGGAGGCGGCGGGCGTTTCGGGCAAGGCCGTCACCCCCTTCCTCCTCGCCCGCGTGCTGGCGGCGACGGAGGGGCGGAGCCTCGAGACCAACGTGGCGCTCTATCTCAGCAATTGCCGCCTCGCGGCGGAGATCGCGGTCGCGCTCAGTCGATAGGCGCGGGCTGGCCCACCCGGTCCGCCTCGCCGGCGTAGACATAGCGGAAGAGCCGGCCCGTCGGCGTTTCGGTCACCAGCGGGGGGCGGTTGTTCTGCTGCTGGAAGCCGTAGGAGACGGCCTCGGCGAGCGTGGCGCGGCCCTGTTCGTCCCGTTCGCGGACGAGGAGGCCGTGCGCGGTGAAGCGCGTCTCCGCCCGCGGGCGTTTCCTCACCCAGCCTTCGAGCCGGCCGGACGGGGCCCAGACGAGCTCGTCCGTCCAGCCGCGCGCGGGCCAGACCAGCGGGTCGGCATAGGCGCCCTGCTTCTGATACCGGATCGAGGCGAGGCGCGGCGCGCCGCCCGGGCCGGGCTCGTAGACGCGCTCCTCATGCGCGGCGCGCAGCACGGAGAAGAAGGAGGGGGCGGAAAGCTGGGCGCCGTTGTCGGCGAAGACGGCGACATCGACCCGCGGGCTCGTGATGTCCGGCCGGCGTGCGGTGGGCGCCGGCGCGTCCCAGCGCACGACGATCTCCGCCTCGCTCCCCGCCTCGTTCAGCGGGCGGATCTCCACCGCCTCCGCGCGGCCCTGGGTCAGAACCCAGCGGAAGCGGAGCGGGCGGCCGTTCGGATCCTCCGTCGCGGCGGCGGAGAGGATGTAGCGCCGCTCGAACCCCGCGCCGCGCCAGACCCGGGCGATGGCGGCCGGCGTGTCGAAGAGCGTCTCCTCCCCCGGCGTCGCGCCGCCGAGGCCCGGCGCCTCACCGGCGGCGCCGGAGGCGGAGCGGAGTTCGAGCCGCACGACGGGCGGCGCCTCCCCCGGCTCCAGCGCGTTGGCGAAGGCCATCATCGCGCCGAGGTCGGAGTCGCCCGCGCGGAAGACCGGGGGATGCGCCGCCGGCGTGAGATAGCCCGCATCCCCGATCCCGCGCTGGCCGCGGCGGAAGATCTGCTGGAGCGTCGGCGCGATCAGGCCCCGTTCGGTCAGGAACGCCTTCGTCTCCGGCTTCAGCGCCGCAAGGATGGTCCGGAGCGCGACGAGGATCGGCTGGTCGGAGCGGGAGGAGCCCTGCGAGACGAGGAAATAGGGCGTGTTCGCGGGCATGAGGTCCCCGAAGCCGGGCCGCCGGTCCGGGCCTGCCGCCCCCTCGGCCGGGACCGCCGGATCATGGTCCCGATGCTCGGGAAAGACATAGAGATGGTTGGCCTCGTAGAGCCGCCAGAGCCGCGCCGCCCCGCCGGGGCTGGTGAGCGCGAGCCGCGCCTGGCTCCGCCAGAACGGGCCCTGGACGGCGGTGGAGGCGTTGCCGATGGTCGGCGCGCCGAAGAGGAGCGCGGTGTTGAGCCCGTAGTCGAGCCCGGCCGCGCGCATCTCGGGCCCGTAGACCACACGGCTCATCTGGAGCTGGTTGCGGGGCGAGAGGACGGAGTGGCCGCGGTCCCGGTTGTCGTAGAGATCGCCGACATTGCCCGCCGCCCGGCCCCGGTTCACCCACGCCTGAAGCTCCGGCAGCGGCCGCTCCGAATTCGGCTCCACGACGGGAAAGCGCCGCATCGCCGGCAGGACGGAGATGCGCGCCACGAGGCTCTCCCGCTCCCGGTCCCAGCCCAGGGCGGAGGGGGAGATCGCGGCCTCGCCCGTATCGACGCCTACGGGCGGGGGCGGGGCCGGGGCGGGCGGCGGCGGCGCGTCGCGGAGCGCGGCGATCTCGGGCCGGGCGGCGAGGGCCATGAGCGGCGGGCCCGAGAGAAGGCGCGGCGCGTCGGCGTAGCCGCGCTCGACCGCTTCGAGAAGGAGCGCCGCCGCCTCCTCCTGCGCCCCGGCGGAGGCGGCGAGGAGGGCGAGCGCCGCGCGCGGTCGCCCCGCGCTCCCGTAGCGCCGCGCCAGCGCCTCGACCGCGGCGCGCGCCTCCGCGCCTGCGCCCGCGGCCGCCTGCGCCTCCGCGAGGGAGAGCGCGGCGGCGGCGCCCGGAATCTCCAGCACGGGGACGCCGCGCCAGTCCTCCGCCCGCGAATGCGGGGCCGCGAGCGCGAGGAGAAGCGCGAGGAGGAGCGCGTGGAAGAACGGGGCGCCCCTCACGCCGCCCGCGCCTTCCCGCCGGAAATCCCTTCCAGCCCCTCGCGATAGGCGGCGGCGACGGCGCCCCGGCGGAACCGCTCCAGCCCGCCCGCGGCGCCGATCTCCGCCAGCCGCGCCTTCAGCGCCGCCTGCTCGCGCACGAGGCGGACGAGCCCGGCCGCGATCTCCGCCTCGTCTCCGGAATCGGCCGAGATGACTGCGGAACCCTCCTCCAGATAGCCGTCGATCCCCCAGCCGCGCGGGATCAGGCAGGGCGCGCCGGCCAGCAGCGCCTCGGCGAAGACCATCCCGTAACTCTCCCGCTTCGAGACGAGCGCGAAGCCGCAGGCGGCGTTGAAGCGGCGCTGCACTTCCGCGTGAGGCAGCGCGCCGAGGAAGCGGACGCGCCCCGGCGCCGCCGCGCGGGCGAGGGCGGAGAGCCGGGCGAAGGCCGCCGGGTCGCCCCCGCCGATGACGTCGAGCCGGATCTCCGGCTCCGCCTCCGCCGCACGGGCGAGCGCGCGGATCAGCGCCGCCGCATTCTTCCGCCCCGCGGAGGCGAAATGGAAGGCGGTGACGATGACGGGCGGCGTGGCGGCGGGCGCCATCACGGCGTCGGCGGGGCCGGGGCAGGGGAGGAGGATCGTCCGCCCCTCCCGCCTGCCGAGCCGCGCGTCCAGCCGGTCCCGCGCCCAGGGGGCGAACGGGAAGGCCGCCGCCGCCTCCTTCCAGATGCGCGCATGGAGCGGCCGCAGCCCGCGCTTCACCCCGGTGATGGCGAGGTCGCTGTCCCCCTGGATCGAGACGGCGAAGGGCGCGCCCCAGCGCGCGGCGAGTTCGAGCGCGACGAGCCCTTCGACCGAGAGCTTGTGCGCGTGGACGAGGTCCGGCCGGAACCCCGCCTCCGCGCAATCCGCCGCCGCCCAATCCGCGAGCCGCATCAGAAAGCGGTGCATGAACAGGCCCTTGGGCGGCGCGCCGTAGGCGACGGCGCGGTGCGCCGGCCCCGCCTCGTCCGCGAAATCCGTCGCCTCGATCCCGAGCCGCCAGTCCACCCGGTTGAGCGAGATCACCCGGTGCTCATGCTCCGGCACGAGGGCGAGGAGGTTGGAGACCGCCCGCGTCTTGGCCGGCTGCAACGGGTCCGGATAGTCGGCCGAGAGATGGAGGATGCGCATGTCTTTCCCGGTTTCGCTCTTCGGCAGTATCGCCGAGGCGGCGCCGGATGTCATCGTCGCCGCGCTGATTCGGTCGAGGGGCGGCGATCCGTCCGCCGCCGCCGCCTGGATTTCGCGCCGCATGCAATCTGGAGGCGAGCGCCTTTTTCGCGCCGCAAGCACGGCGAGAGAAAATCTTGGCAGTGTCTAAACACAGGGGCCGATTAACCGGAAAATTCAGCATGTGACGCAAAATTTCGCACAATTTGGCCAAACTTTCGGGTAACAACGTGATCACGGTGTTGGCGTTGGTCGGTCGCGGTGTGGCGGCGGGTTCAGCGCTCGGTCTTGAGGGGCGAAATGCGACCATTCTGGGAGCGCGTCCCTGCGCGTGATGAAAAAGGGGCGCTGCAATGACGTGGTCGAGCAATTCTGTCACTAACTATGAATTCACCGCCTTCACGGAGGCGGATCTGCTGAAGGCGGGCGACCACAGCCTGAGCTGCGGCGACAAGTTCGTGATGCCGGCGTCTTCGAGCGTCTGCTTCACCGTCGCGGACAATGACCGGTTCCTCTCCGGCGACTCGAAGCACAACGAGAACGCCGACGACTGGTCGTTCCAGACCGCCAAGATCATGGACGCGAACGGCGACGAGGTCGGCAACGGCCGTCAGATCTACGCGGAAAAGTATCACTGGGTCTCCGACCAGCACGGCAACTGGTATGTCCTGATCGAGATCGAACAGGAAGGAACCGGCGACGACTATTTCGCCTTTTTCACCGGCGGCTGCTACACGGTTCCGCCCGCGGGCGCGCATCTTTCCGTTCATGGCGCTTGCGACGTCAGGGGCGACTGGCTGAAGTTCGACGATCTCGACAGCGGCCCGAAGCCCGAGCCCGAGCTGGCGACCGGCTCCATCTGCGGCTCCGTCTTCTGCGACACGAACCATGACGGCATCGACGGGATCGTCACGGTCGAGCCCGGCCATGACTACGTGATCGAAGCCGAGCACATGTTCGAGCACGGCTTCACGAAGTTCCACGGCTCGCAGGCCTCGGGCGGCCAGGGCGTCAAGCTCGATTGCGCGGGCGGCGACGGCTATCTGAAGACCACCTTCAACGGCAAGACCGGCGTCTATGACGTCACGATCCGGGTGCAGGACGAGAACGACGGCAAGAGCGTCATCAAGCTGCTCGTCGACGGCAAGCTCGTCGAGGCGGTGCGGCTTGATCGCGACAGTGACGGCGGCGGCTCCGACCATGGCGGGTTCTCGCATTTCGTGATCCGCGACGTCGCGATCAACCAGCATTCCGAGATCAAGCTCGTCGTCGACGGCGAGCATGGCGAGTTCGTCCGCATCGACAACATCCAGTTCGAGGGGCAGGACAAGGTCGTCCGCACCCCCGAGCCGCCGAAGGAGGGCGTGACCGTCTTCCTGCTCAACGCGGACGGCACGAACGTGCTCGACGCGAACGGCCAGCCGGTCCAGACCGTGACGGACGCGGACGGCAAGTACGAGTTCACCGACGTCCCCGTCGGCGACTACCGCGTGAAGTTCGTCGCGCCGGACGGCACGGTCTTCACCTCGCAGAACCAGGGCGGCGACGACCGGATCGACTCGGACGTGAACGATGCGGGCGTCTCCGACGTCTTCACCGTCAACAAGGACCAGAAGACCTCCGACATCGACGCCGGCCTGAAGGATGCGCCGACCGGCTCCATCTGCGGCTCCGTCTTCTGCGACACGAACCATGACGGCATCGACGGCACGATCACGGTCGAGCCCGGCCATGACTACGTCATCGAAGCGGAGCACATGATCCGCTCGCACGAGCTGATCACGTTCCACGGCTCCCAGGCCTCCGGCGGCGCGGGCGTGAAGCTCAAGTGCGCCGGCGACGACGGCTGGCTGAAGACCTCGTTCAACGGCAAGACCGGCGTCTATGACGTCACGATCCGCGTGCAGGACGAGAATGACGGCAAGAGCGTCATCAAGCTGCTCGTCGACGGCAAGTTCGTCGAGGCCGTGCGGCTCGACCGGGATTCGGACGGCGGCGGCTCCGATCACGGCGGCTTCTCGCATTTCGTGATCCGCGACGTCGCGATCAACCAGCATTCCGAGATCAAGCTCGTCATCGACGGCGAGCACGCCGAGTTCGTCCGGATCGACAACATCCAGTTCGAGGGGCAGGACAAGGTCGTCCGCACCCCCGAGCCGCCGAAGGAGGGCGTGACCGTCTTCCTGCTCAACGCGGACGGCACGAACGTGCTCGACGCGAACGGCCAGCCGATCCAGACCGTGACGGACGCGGACGGCAAGTACGAGTTCACCGACGTCCCGGTCGGCGACTACCGCGTGAAGTTCGTCGCGCCGGACGGCACGGTCTTCACCTCGCAGAACCAGGGCGGCGACGACCGGATCGACTCGGACGTGAACGATGCGGGCGTCTCCGACGTCTTCACCGTGAACAAGGACGAGAAGACGAAGGACATCGACGCGGGCGTGAAGGATGCGCCGACCGGATCGATCTCCGGCCGCTATTTCTGCGACGAGAACGACAACGACGTGGACGACGGCGAGCCGGGCATCGCGGGCGTGCGGGTCCTGCTCCTCGATGCGGACGGGAACCCGACCGGAGCCGAGACGACCACGGCGGATGACGGCTCCTACAGCTTCGGCGACCTCACGGCGGGCATCTACGGCGTGCGCTTCATCGACACGGTTTCGGGCAAGACGCTGGTCGCCCCGAATGTCGGGACCGATGACGCGGTCGACTCCGACGCGATCGACGAGGGCAACGGCGTCTCCGTGATCCGGGGCATCGTCGTCGTCGCCGGGCAGGACACGCCGGACAACGACGCGGGCGTCGAGGAACTGCCCGGCTCCCTCTCCGGCCGCTATTTCTGCGACGAGAACGACAACGACGTCGATGACGGCGAGCCGGGCATCGCGGGCGTGCGTGTCCTGCTGCTCGATGCGGACGGGAACCCGACCGGGGCCGAGACGACCACGGCGGATGACGGCTCCTACAGCTTCGGCGACCTCAGGGCCGGCACCTACGGCGTTCGCTTCGTCGACACGGTTTCGGGCAAGACGCTGGTCGCCCCGAATGTCGGGACCGACGATGCGATCGACTCCGACGCGATCGACGAGGGCAACGGCGTCTCCGTGATCCGGGGCATCGTCGTCGTCGCCGGGCAGGACACGCCGGACAACGACGCGGGCGTGGAGGAGGTCAACGTGGCGCCGACTCCCATGGACGACATGGGCAAGATCTGCGCCAACGAGATCCTGACGCTCGACGTGCTCGCCAACGACACGGACGCCGACAGCGATCCGCTGAGCATCGTTGCGGTGGACGGCCAGGCCTTCGACGCGAACGGGCAGGTGACGCTCGACAACGGCGTGATCGTGAGCCTCGTGAACGGCGAGCTGGTGATCGACGGGCTCGGCTCGCAGGAGCTCATCGACCTCGAGATCGGCGAGTCTCTCACGGTCGGGTTCACCTACACCGTCTCCGACGGGATCGACTCGACTCCGGCGAACGTCTCGGTGGAGTTCTGCGGCTCGGCGGAGACGCTGGAGGATATCGGCGAATCGCTGCCGGCCTTCGACACGGCCGGGGCGCTCTCCGTGCAGATCACGGACGGCTATCTCAATCCGCGGACGGGCCAGGCCTACGACATCCTGATTTCCGGCGGCGACGCCCGCTTCGACGGGCTGTTCGTCGAGGACGCCTACTGTCTCTCCGCTTTCCTCGAGGTGAACGGCACGAACTCCGTGACGCCGATCATCACGGGGCCGATCACGAACGTGAACGTCCTGATTGCGGATGGCTCCGACCCGGCGGTGATCGCCGCGCTCAGCGGTTCCCGCGGCGGCGCGAACCTCCAGAGCGCCGCGGCCAACCTCGACATGGTCAACTACATCCTCAACCTCGACTTCGACGGGGCGGATGCGGATCGCTTCAACTTCACCAACGGCGTGAACGATGCGGAGATCCAGGGCGCCATCTGGCTTCTGACGGACGGCGCGAACGGCCAGGTTCGCAACAACCCGACGTTCGGGCAGGGGCAGACGGCGGACGCCTTCGCGATCTACAATGACGCGCTCGCGTTCGGCGAGGGCTTCGAAGCGGGGCAGGGCGACATCGTCGGCCTTCTTCTCGATCCGATCGACCCGAACCCGTCGACCCCGCTGCAGCCCTTCCTCATCGGCGTCCAGTTCTCCGAGCTGGATTGCCTCTGCTGAGGCTGAGAGGCCCGGCGGTTCGCCGGCGGGTCCATACGAAACGCGGCCCCGGAGCAGGGGCCGTGACCTGGGGGGAAACCTCCGAACTATCGGGCGCTTTCGCTCGAAACGGTGTAAAATCAGATCGATCTGATCGATCGGGGCAATGAAAGGACTGAAGACATGAAGATCGCTATCGCGCTCGCCGCCATCCTCGCGCCTGTCGCCGCCGTCGCGGGCCCGTTCAACGACGTTCCCGAGATCGACGCGCTCGCCGGCGCGGCCGCCCTCGCGGTGGTCGGCGGCGTCGTCGCCCTCGTGCGCGAGCGCACGAAGCGCTGAACCCCGGTTCCGGCGGCGGGGCGACCCGCCGCCGACCCTTCACTTAGCCCCGCGCGGGACGCGACGGGCCTCTTCACCCCTGAGAAGGGGTTTTCGTGTTTGTGGGGCGCGCCATGACCGACATGACCACCTCGGATAACCGGAGCGCGGGCGGGGCCGCGCGGAGCTGGGCGCCGGCGCTGCTGACGGGGGCGCTCGTCGCCGTCGAGCTGGCGCTGATCTCCCTGCTCTACATCAACAATTTCGAATTCGTCTGCGAGGATCGGGCGCCGAAGGCCTTTTGCGGCTTCCTCTCGCTGGCGCCGGCCCGCGCCTTCACGCTTTTCGCCGCGCTGGCGCTCGTGCTGCTGCCGCACCGGCGGGCGGCGCTCGCGCTTCTCGCCGGAGGGCCGCGGGGCGGCGCGCTTCGATGGCTCGGGCTGAACTTCGCCGGTTTCGCGCTCCTGATGTCGCCGTGGTTCTTCCTGACGGACGCGAGCGGCGGCGGAACCTTCGCCGCCGCCGTCTTCCTCTGGCTCGCCGGCGCGGCTGCGGCCTCGGCCGGCGCCGCGCTTGCGCTTGCGCCGGCGGCGACATGGGCGGGGCTCGTCCGCCTTGGCGGAACGCCGCTGCTCTTCGCCCTCCCCGTCGCGATCGCGGCGCCGGATCTGGCGGCCTTCGCGCAGCAATTCTGGAAATGGAGCCCGCTCGCGGAGATGACCTTCCGCGCCTCCGCGGCGCTCCTTCAGGTGTTCGAGCCGGACGCCATCACGATTCCCGAGAACGTCGCGCTGAAAGTGGGGGATTTCGGCGTCCGCGTCGGGCCGCAATGTTCGGGGATCGAGGGCTTCGCGCTGATTTCCGGCTTCACTGCGCTCTATATCGCGATGTTCCGGCGCGACCTTCGCTTTCCGCATGTGCTGCTGCTGCTGCCGATCGGGATTCTCCTCAGCTGGGTGCTGAACGTGGTGCGGATAGCCGGCCTCGTGCTCCTCGGCGCCCATGTCTCGCCGACGCTGGCGATCGAGGGCTTCCACAGCCATGCCGGCTGGCTGATGTTCACGCTCCTCTCGCTCAGCCTGGCCGCCGCCGCCCATGCGACGCCGTTCTTCCGCAAGGATCGCGGCGCGAAAGTCGCGCGCTCGGCGGCGCCGCCGCTCCCGCCGCTTTCGGAGGACTGGAACGCGGCGCGGCTTGTCCCCTTCATCGCCTTCATGGCGACCGCGCTGCTCGCCTCCACCTTCTTCGAGATCCCGGGAATCGCCTATCCGCTCCGGTTTGTCGTCACGCTTGCGGCGCTGCTGGTCTTCTGGCGGCTGCTGATGCGGCTCGATTGGCGGATCGACCCGTTCGCGGCCGGGGCCGGCGTGCTGATCGGCCTCGCCTGGGTGGCGACGGCGCCGGAGCCTTCGGCGGACGATCCGCTCGCCGCCGCGCTTGCGGCCCTGCCGCTCTGGGCCTTCGCGATCTGGGCTGTCTGCCGCGTCCTCGGCACGTCGCTGCTCGTGCCGGTGCTGGAGGAACTCCTCTTCCGCAGTTACCTGCAGGAGCGGTTGAACCTCTCCGCCCGGCTGGGCCCCGTCGCGGGCCTGCTCTTCGCAGTGGGGGTCAGCACGGCGCTCTTCGCCGCGCTGCATGACCGCTGGATCGCGGCGGCGCTCGCCGGCCTCGTCTTTGCGGCCTTCGCGCTCCGCCGCGGGCGCATCGCAGATGCGATCTGGTGCCATGCCGCGGCGAATGCGGTGATCGCGGGCTTCGCCCTCGCCGCCGGAAAGTGGAGCCTCATCTGAAACGAAGCCGCCGCCCCCGGGAGGGGGCGGCGGCCCGCATGGTCGTCGGCGCGGCTCAGGCGAGCGGCCAGGCCGCCTCGAAGGCCGTGACCGAGGCCCCCGCGAACAGCACCTCGACAGCCCCCGCGCCATCGCCCGCCGTGAGCAGCGCATGGCCTTCGCCGATCCGCTCGAGCGAGAAGCCCGCCTCCGCGCCGAAGGCGAGGAAATGGGCCATGTTCAGCGCCGCGGCGCCGGAGCCGTTGGCCGGGCCGAAGGCGTAGCCATTCCCGAAGGTCCCCGCCTCGAAATGCGCGAAGTTCAGCCTGTCCCCCTCCGTGAAGTCGAGATCGACGATCACGTCGCGGGCGCCGCCGGCGAAGTCGGCGCCGTAGAAGACGAAATTGTCCGCCCCCGCGCCGCCGATCAGGAAGTCGGACCCGGAGCCGCCGGTCAGGCGGTCATTGCCCGCGCCGCCCTCCAGCCAGTCGTCCCCGGCCCGGGCGAAGAGCACGTCCGCCCCGTCGCCGCCGACCAGCGCCTCCGCGCCGCCGCCGCCGAAGAGCCTTTCCCCCCCGTCGCCCGCAACGCTCAGCGCAGCCTCCGAGCCCCGCACGGCGACGAAGACCGAGCCGAGGCCGATCGCGCCTTGCCCGTCCGTCACGGCGAAATCCACCCGGTCTAGCTGATGGCCGGGCGTGGACTCCGCGGCGTAGGTCAGCGTCGCGCCCTCGACGGAGGACGCGGCGCCGGAGTGCGCGACCGCGGCCCCGGAGATCTCCGCCGCCGAGAAGGCGAACGACACCGCCTCGCCCGAGGCTGCGGCGACCGCCCGGGGCGCGGGCAGGAAGGAGAAGCCGTCTTCGCTCTCGATCCCCGCGAGATCGATGTCGATCACGCGAAGCCCGCTCGCCGTCTCCTCGACCAGGCGAAGGTCGACCCCTTCCGCCGCCTCCGCGCCGACGGCGGCGGCGCGCGCCAGCAGCCCGTCAAGCGAGGCGATCGCCTCGGTCTCGTCGATGAGGATCGTGTCGCCCGCCGCGAAGTCGACCGAGTCGAGCCGGGTCCAGCCCTCCCCGACGACATGGACGACGCCGGAAGCCGCGCTCTCCGCCGGCGGCGGCAGCAGCGCCGCCACGGCCTCGGGCAGATCGGCCCGGAGCACGGCCATCGCGGCCTCTTCCCAGCTCGCGTGGTCCTCGAAGTCCTGCCGCTCCGGCAAGACGATGGAAGCCCAGTAATTCGCAACGATGCGCCCCTGCTCGAGCACGGTCACGTCGCCATAGACCACGCCGCGCTCTTCGTTCGCCGCCGCATCGAGCCTCGAGGGATTGAAGACCGGGTCCCAGCCCAGCGTCATTATGTTGTCCGCGATGTAGATGTCGCGCATGCCGTCCGTCGCCACGCCGCCGCTGACGGAGATCAGCGGCCGCTGCGCGCCCGGCTCTCCCATCAAGAAGGTGCGCGGGATCAGGACATTGTCGGTGATCTCCGCCCCGGAGACGTCCCCGAGCGTGATGCCGTGGAACTGGCTGTTCTGGATGAAGTTGCCCGAGATGACGAAATTCGTGAAGGGCGAGGGGTTCGCGGCGCCGGACCAGCCGAAGATCACCTGAACCGCATAGCCCTCGCCCTGGATGAAGGCGTTGTCGCGGATCGTGACGTCGTGGACGCCGATCCCGTTCCGGTCTCCGAAATACTGAATGAAGTCCGGATGATCGCCCGCCCCCTTGGGTTTGATCAGCGGATGGAAGTCGTGGAAGTGGTTTTCCTCGATGAGGATGCCGCGGGAGCTCGACATGGCCACGCCGTCGCTCCGGATCTGGTGGATCTCGGAGCGGGTGAGGGAGATGTCCTGGCTGTTCGCGATGCTGATCGCCTTCGCGAAGTCGGTCATCTCCAGCCGGTCGAAGCTGACGCGGGAGGCGCCGTCCATCCGGATGCCGAACTCGGTCGGATAGCCGGCGAGCTCATCCTCGACGCCTTCGATCTCGGGGCGGATCGTGCCCGAGATGTTCATGTCCGTCAGCGAGATGTCGCTGCCCCCGCGGATCGAGATCCGCGCCCCGGCGCCGCTCAGCGGGACTTCGCCGTCGACATCGACGCCGGTGATGACGAGC
Source organism: Pikeienuella sp. (assembly GCF_046290545.1). Lineage (NCBI taxonomy): Bacteria > Pseudomonadati > Pseudomonadota > Alphaproteobacteria > Rhodobacterales > Paracoccaceae > Pikeienuella > Pikeienuella sp. The sequence goes on from NZ_JBKAGV010000014.1 coordinate 211,353, forward strand.
CCGTTCACGCCGGTCAGCGTGATCGTGCCGGTGAAGACGGCCGGGTTGTCGTCATCCGCCGAGGCGATGGTCACCGGCGTCTCGAAGGTTCGGCCGAAAAGGCTCAGCCCGCCATAGGAACCGCCGGAGAGGAGGATGGTCTCGCCGCCGGTCGCCGCGGCCAGCGCCGCATTCAGTTCGGCCTGCGAAGACACAAGAACAGTCCCGGCGCCCGCGCCGAACACTTCGTTGAGGTCACTCATTCAACACACCCCAGATTTACGCTACAGAACACAAGGGTCGGGCGCACATGCCCGGCCCGTCATATGGCGCATCCCTCTGCTTCGGCCCCGAAGCTTCGCCAGCGGCGACGGGGCGGTTTACACAAGTGAGCGTCGCAACACCGGCTCACGCGACTATACTTAGGGATAGCATCCTTCTTCGCCAGAACTTAATTCATGTAAATTGACGAACCCTGAAAATTTAAGAGTTCGTGAATTCAGAAATCGTAAATAAAAAAGGCGACCGAACTTCGAGTAAATTGTTCTGCTGACTTCATGTCATTGAATTGTTCCATGGATTCCGGGCTTCGCGGTCCGCGGAGAGGGACTCGTTGCGGCGGGCGACGATGAGCTCGATCGCATCGGCGAGATGGGCGTCCGCGATGGCGCGCTCTCCCCGCGCGAGGCGGAGCCGGTGCGCCTCCATCAGAACCTCCGCATGGGTTGCGCCGGCGGGCGGCGCGAAGCGATAGCAGGCGAGTTCGATCAGGAGGCCGAGCGGATCGCGGAAATAGAGCGAATCCATGAAGCCCCGGTCCTTCCGCCCGGAATGGGCCACGCCCCGCGCCTCGAGCCGCGCCTCAGCCTGTTCGAAGACGGAGCGGCTGACGGCGAAGGCGATGTGGTGCACGGCGCCGGGCGCTTCCGGAACTTTTCGCCCCGCGGGTTTTCGCGCCTCGTTCGTGAAGATCGTGATGAGCCGCCCGTCGCCGGGATCGAAATAGAGATGCCCCTCCTCCGGATCGTCGAGATTGGGCTGCTCGAAGAGGAACGGCATGCCGAGCACGCCTTCCCAGAAGTCGATGGAGGTCTGCCTGTCCGCGCCGGTCAGCGTGATGTGGTGGACGCCCTGGACCTGGATTTTCCGCATCGCTCCCTCCCTCGCCTGGGCCGATCATGCGCCGACGGAGCGGAGAGCGCAAATGAAGAGCCCCGCCGGATCGCTCCGGCGGGGCTCGAAGATCGACGGCCCGGGGGGCCTGTCCGTCAGAATTCCTTGCGCTTGATCGGCGCCCAGAGCTTCTTGTTCGTGAGGTAGAGCAGGACGAAGAGCAGCACCAGGAAGCCGATATTGCGGAAGCCGGCCTGCTTTCGCTCGGTCATCTTCGGTTCGGCCGCCCACATCAGGAAGGCGGAGACGTCTTCCGACATCTGCTCGATCGTCGCCTCGGTCCCGTCCTGATACTCGATGATCCCCTCGAAGAACGGCGGCCCCATGGAGATATAGCCGCCGGAAAAGGCGGTGTTCTCATAGAGGATCGTGCCGGCCTCCTCCTTCTCCTCGCCGGTATAGCCGGTGAGGAGGGAGTAGATGTATTCCGGCCCGCCGATGCCCTTCGTCAGCTGGTTGATGCCGAGGCCGTAGGGGCCGTGAAAGCCCGCCCGCGCCTTGGCCATCAGGCTGAGATCGGGCGCGCCCGCGCCGTTGTTCGCGGGGAAGTTGTCGGACGTCTTCGCGGTGCGGAAGTCGCCCGGCTCGCCTTCCTCGTCGATCACCTCGAAATTCTCGGCGATGGCCCTCAGCTGCGCCTCGGGAAAGGCCGGCCCCGTCTCCGCCGCCATGCTCCTGATCGAGACATACTTGATGCCATGGCAGGCGGAGCAGACTTCGTACCAGACCTGGAAGCCGCGCTGCAGCTGGCCCTGGTCGAAGGAGCCGAACGGGCCTTCGAAGCTGAAATCGACATCCTCGACATGTCCCGCCTTGCCCGCCGCGAAGGCGGGCGCCGCGAAGGCGAGCGGGGCGACGAGCGCGGCGGAGAGGAGAAGTTTGGTCTTCATGGTTCTGTCCTCTCTCATTCCGCCGGCGTGGGCTGGGCGCCGGCGGGGGCGCCGCCTGCCGTCGGCGGGTAATGCGCGTCGAAATCCGCCTCGATCGTCGTCGGCTGCGGCAGCGGCTTCTCCGTGATGCCGAGCACCGGCAGGATCACGAGGAAGTAGGCGAACCAGTAGATCGTGCCGAGCAGGGAGACCAGCGGAACGATGCCCTCCGCCGGCATGCCGCCCGCCCACATCAGCACGAAGAAGTTGATGACGAAGACGAGGAAGGCCCAGCGGAACATCGGCCGGTAGCGGCCCGAGCGGACGCGGCTGGTGTCGAGCCAGGGCGCAAGGGCCATGACCGCGATCGAGCCGAACATCAGCAGCACGCCGCCGAGCTTCGCGTCGATGAAGAGAATGTCGAAGGTGATCGCGCGGAGGATCGCGTAGAAGGGCAGGAAGTACCATTCCGGCACGATATGGGCCGGCGTCACCAGCGCGTTCGCCTCGATGTAGTTGTCCGGATGGCCGAGGAAGTTCGGCATGAAGAAGACCATCACGGCGAAGAAGATCAGGAAGAGGACGAGCGCGAGCAGGTCCTTGATCACGTAGTAGGGCCAGAAGGGCACCGTGTCCTTCTTCACGATATCGATGGAATCGCGCCGCACCTCGACGCCCGTCGGGTTGTTGTTGCCGGTCGAGTGGAACGCCCAGATGTGGACGATCACGAGCCCGGCGATCACGAAGGGCAGGAGGTAGTGCAGCGAGAAGAAGCGCGTGAGCGTGGCGTTGTCCACCGCCGGGCCGCCGAGCAGCCAGGTCTGGATCGGCTCGCCGACCAGCGGGAACGCGCCGAAGAGGCCCGTGATCACGGTCGCGCCCCAGAAGGACATCTGGCCCCAGGGCAGGACGTAGCCCATGAACGCCGTCGCCATCATGGCGACGTAGATCAGGATGCCGATGATCCAGGTGATTTCGCGCGGGGCCTTGTAGCTTCCGTAGTAGAGGCCGCGGAAGATGTGGAAATAGACCGCGATGAAGAACATCGAGGCGCCGTTCTGATGCAGGTAGCGCAGCAGCCAGCCGCCGTTCACGTCGCGCATGATGTGCTCGACCGAGGCGAAGGCGAGGTCCGCGTCCGGCGTGTAATGCATCACGAGCGCGATGCCGGTGATGATCTGCAGGGCGAGGAAGAAGGTGAGGACGATGCCCCAGATCCACATCCAGTTGAGGTTCTTCGGGGTGGGGATCGTCAGCGTCGAATGCATCAGGCCGAGGATGGGGAGGCGGCTTTCCAGCCACTTCGCAAACCCGCTCTTCGGCTCGTAATGCTCATGAGGGATGCCACTCATCTCTTGTCTCCTCAGCCGAGCCGGATCAGGCCGTCATCCACGAAGGACGCGACGGGAACGGGAAGGTTCTTCGGGGCCGGGCCCCGGCGGATGCGGCCGGCGGTGTCATAGTGGGAGCCGTGGCAGGGGCAGAACCAGCCGCCGAAATCGCCGGCGTCGCCGAGCGGCACGCAGCCGAGATGGGTGCAGACGCCCATCATCACGAGCCATTCGCCCGCCTCGTCAAGCGTCCGGTTCTCGTCCGACGCGTCGGCGCCTTCGCGATTTGCGTTCTCGGCGCCCTGGTCCGGAAGCTCGGAGACCGCGGTCGCCCGCGCGGCCTCGATCTCCTCTTCCGTCCGCCGACGGATGAAGACCGGCTTGCCGAGCCACTTGACGGTGATCTGCGTTCCGGGCTCGACGCCCGAAACGTCAACTTCGATTGAGGCGAGCGCGCGCACGTCCGCGCTGGGGTTCATCTGGTCCACGAGGGGCCAGACCGCGGCTCCGACGCCGACCGCGCCTGCGGCGGCTGTCGCGACATAAAGAAAGTCGCGGCGGGTTCCGGTGGCTTCTGACAAGGCTACCATCCTTTTCCAGGCCGTCTCATCCGGCGTTTCTGGGCGTGGGAGGCGGAACACGGCGCACCGCGCGCCGCCTGGCGCGCCCTTTGCTTATCGCCAAGGCAATTAGCGCGCGGTGAACGCCGCGTCCAGCGCAGAGCGGAAGGTCGCAGGCGCCCTCTCGTCGCACCCTTCAGGCGGATTTCGGCCGGAAATTCATGAAGCGCGGGTCGGTCGAGACGCGGGCGTTCATCGCTTCCCGCAGGGCGGCGACGGATTTCAGCGGTCGCATCGCCACTTCGAAGGTCGCGATCAACCCGTCCGGCCCGAGCGTGACAAGGTCCACGCCCACCGCGTCGAGATCGCCGACCCGGCACTGGAATTCCAGCGCCCAGTCCGCCCCCGCGCCCATCACCCGCCGGTAGCGGAACGCCTCGAACACATGCCCGACATGGCCGAGAACGGCCGCCACCGCCTCCCGCCCCTCCCAGACCGCCCAGTAGGTCGGCGGCAGGAAGCGGACATCGGGCGCGAGCAGCGCCGCGATCGCCTCATGGTCTCCCGAGGCGACGACCGCCTGCATCCGTTCGATCGTGGGGTGAACGTCCATTCACCGGCCCTCCCGCGCGCGTTTGCGAATCGAAACCGATTCTTCACAAACCGAACATATCGTTGTCACACACCTGCCCGATACCCTATCTTGTAGAGGAGGAGCTCATGCTCGACAACGCCACCCGCGCCCGGCTGGCCGAATTGCGCCGCCGCATCGACGAGGCGGGGCGAAGCTGCGAGGAGACGGAAGCGGCCCTCGCCCGCGCCCGGCGCAACGCCGCCGCGCTGCCGGAGACGACGCCGTTCCTCGGCGCTTGCGCGGCGGAGCTCGAAAGCCTCGCAGCCCGGATGCGCCGCGTCGCCGCCGAGGCCGCGACCCCGCACTACGCGGACTGACCGATTTCCGCCCCCCCCGGGGGCGGCCCGAAGTTCCCTGTCGCCCGAAGGCTGTCCCTGTCCGGCGACGCACTGGCCCCGCCCCGCAAAGGCGGGGCTTTTTTTCACTCCGCCGCCTCGAGCCCGATGAAGCCGCCCGATTGCCGGTCCCAGAACCCGGCGTAGAGCCCGCCGCGGGCGAGGAGCTGGCCATGCGTCCCCTCCTCCGCCACGCGCCCGCCCTCCAGCACCACGATCCGGTCCATCCGCGCGATGGTGGAGAGCCGGTGCGCGATGGCGATGACGGTGCGGCCCTCCATCAATCGGTCGAGGCTTTCCTGAATGGCCGCCTCCACCTCCGAATCGAGCGCGGAGGTCGCCTCGTCCAGCGCCAGCACCGGAGCGTCCTTCAGGATCGCGCGGGCGAGCGCCACGCGCTGCCGCTGCCCGCCGGAGAGCTTCACCCCCCGCTCGCCGAGATGCGCGGCGTATCCGCGGCGGCCCGCATTGTCCTCCAGCTTCAGGATGAACTCGTGCGCCTCCGCCTCCCGCGCGGCGGCGATCATCTCCGCCTCGGTCGCGTCGGGGCGGCCATAGAGGATGTTCTCCGCCGCCGGGCGGTTGAACATCGCCGTCTCCTGCCGGACCATGGCGATCTGCCGCCTGAGATCCTCCTGCCGGAGGTCGCGCACGTCGATCCCGTCCAGGGTCACGCGCCCGCCCTCCACGTCATAGAGCCGGAGGAGGAGGGAGAGCGCGGTGGTCTTCCCCGCGCCGGAGCGGCCGACGAGCGCCACCTTCTCCCCCGGCCGCACATGGAGCGAGAACCGGTCGAGCCCGCCGCCCCTGTCGCCCCGGCCATAGGCCATCGTCACGTCCTCGAAGCGGATATCCCCCCGCGCGCGCGCCAGCGGCTTCGGCGCCTCCGGGTCCCTGATCCGGTGCGGGGGCGAGAGGGTCTTCATCCCGTCCTCCGCCTCGCCGAGATTGGCGAAGATCACCATGGCGGTGAAGCTGATCCAGCCGGACATCTGCGCGATCCGGGTCGAGAGCATGCCGGCGATGGCGATGTCCCCCGCGCTCGCCGCACCCCCCTGCCAGAGCCAGAGCGCGGCGCCGACGAGGATCACCGGCAGCGTCCCCGCCAGCAGCATCAGCCAGCCGCGGAAGCCGGCGGAGAGCACGCCGAAATCCAGCGCCTTCTCCCGGAACGAGGCGAGCGCATCTTCCGCCCCCGTCTCCTCCCGCCCGGACCGGGCGAAGAGCTTGACCACCGCCATGTTGGAGAGCGTGTCGACGATCCGCCCCGTCACCTGGGCCCGCGCCTCCGCCCGCGCCCGCGCGCGAAGCCGGATGCGCGGCAGATACCAGCGGATCAGGAAGACATAGCCGACGAGCCAGAGCCCGAGGAGGAGGACGAGCCAGAGATTCACCTGCGCCAGCACCAGCATCGCGCCGATGACGGTGGCGAGGGCGAAGGCCATGGAGTTCGTCATCTCCAGCATCACCTCGGTCACCGCCGTGCCCGTCTGGATCTGCTTCTGCGCGATGCGGCCCGCGAAATCGTCATCGAAGAATTTCAGCGCCTGGCCGAGCGTGTGCCGGTTCAGCCGCGTCACGATCTGCGGGAAGAGGTTGGGCCCGAGCGTGACGGAGTTGAGCGCGGCCGAGAGCGTCATCGCCGCGGGGCGGAGGACGATGAAGAAGAAGGCGGCGAAGAGCAGCATCGGCCATTCCGCCGCCAGCCATGCCTCCCGGTCCGAAGCCAGCGCCCGGTCGATCACCACGCCGATGAGAAGCGCGCCGAGGCTCTCCAGCACGCCCACGAGCGCGCCCGCCAGCCCCGCCCAGATGATCGCCCGCCAGGCGCCCGTCAGCAGCCAGCGGACGAAGGGCCCGAACTTCTGGGGCGGCGCGCCGGCGGCCTCGGAAAAGGGCGCGACGAGGGAGGAGAAGAAGCGGCGCATGCCTTGCAGGTAGCGCGTAGGGCTCCGGAGCGCCAGAGCGCGGGGCGCAGGGCAGGGTTGCGCGGGGGCGGCGGGGAAGGGTTGACGGTGCGGCGGCGGGCGGGTGCGGGTCGGGGACTGGCGGATCGTCTACGAGATCGAGGACGGGCCGCTGGTGGTGCTGGTTCTGGCGATGGCCTCGCGGGGGGAAGTTTACAAGGGGATGTGAGGGCGGTTACACTCCGTGGCACAGCGATTTCCTGAAGACTGTTGCAATCTAAAGACCCTTGCGAAGTTCTATCAAGTCGTAGCGCACTCCTAGAAGCTCATAGCGCGCGCGATATATACCCATAAATATATAGTGAGTACATATTCCAACCTGAGACAGTGTTTTTAGCGAATAGTCCAGAGTAGCGCCATCGCCAATTATTTGCATCGAATTTATCGACGTGTCTCCATTGTCCAATCCCTCAATTTCAATCAGATTAAATGTCGAAATTGGCATTGGGTGCGCACCAAAGCCAATCGTTCGTTCTATAAGCTCCTCGAACACCCTCGCATCAACGATATCGCGCTTCCGAATTGATTCACGCATTGCACCGAACTTAAAGGTGTCCCGGAACACTCTTTTTGCTTTTTTGTTATCCTCACGAGAGATCCATACTTCAAACAGTTTGGGATCTGATGCAATCAAAGATGCATATCCGGACCATTCAAGGCAGAGTCTCAAGAGAGCGAACGCCTCAGGTATTTGGCCTGAAAATACAAGTTGACTAGACGCACGAAATGCAGAGACTGCGCGAACAAAAAATAGAACTGGTAGACTTGGCCTTGGATTGATCCATTTACTGAATATCTTTTCAAAGAGCTGATCAATCTGGATTGCCCTTTTGGATTCGATTTTATTGTGGAAGGTCGCGAGTTGATTTTCGCGACAAATTTCAAAGAAACGCGTGAGCTCATCGTCTCCCCATCCCGGTGGTGATGAATTCATGCTTTCTCCTCGGCGAATCCCTTAGTCATTAGGTTTGGTGAATTAGATCAAAAATTTCAACACAGCGTTATTGTTTCGCCCTGAGGGAAGGTTGACCTTAAGGTCAATATCGATCAAAAATTTATGGATGGCCAATACAAAAAAATACAAAATAAACATAGCCCTGCGTGAGATTCTCCATGGGGCATCTTCAGTGCTGTCCAAAAAGCTTGCTCTGTAAACGCATGCTCTGCGTCGCGCGCAACGGCTCCGGCGGCGCTTCGACCCTCGGGGTCCCGGCTCGGGGCCGGGACGGGCCGGGCTCACACATGCAATTTTCGTGCTATTTTCAGTAATAAAACAAAATCAACCACATAACCCCCCTGCGCACTGTGCGCACACACACGGCTTTCCCCTCACCCGTCCATCTTCAGGGCGTTGATGAAGGCCTCCTGAGGGATGTCCACCTTGCCGAACTGGCGCATCTTCTTCTTGCCGGCCTTCTGCTTGTCGAGGAGCTTGCGCTTGCGCGTCACGTCCCCGCCATAGCACTTGGCCGTCACGTCCTTGCGGAGGGCGGAGATCGTTTCGCGGGCGATGATCCGGCCGCCGATGGCCGCCTGGATCGGCACCTTGAACATGTGCTGGGGGATCAGCTCCTTCAGCTTCTCGCACATGACCCGCCCGCGCATCTCCGCCCGGTCGCGGTGGACCATGGTGGAGAGGGCGTCCACCGGCTCGTCGTTGACGAGGATCTGCATCTTCACGAGATGGTCCGTCCGGTAGCCGATCATCTGGTAGTCGAAGCTGGCGTAGCCCTTGGTGACGCTCTTCAGCCGGTCGTAGAAGTCGAACACCACCTCGTTCAGCGGCAGGTCATAGACCACCATGGCGCGGGAGCCGGCATAGGTGAGGTCCATCTGGATGCCCCGCCGGTCCTGGCAGAGCTTCAGCACGTCGCCGAGATAGTCGTCCGGCACGAGGATCGTCGCCTTGATCCGCGGCTCCTCGATATGGTCCACCCGCACCGCCTCCGGCATGTCGGCGGGGTTGTGGAGCTCCATCACCGTGCCGTCCGTCTTGTAGACCTGGTAGATGACGGAGGGGGCGGTGGTGATGAGGTCGATGCCGTATTCCCGCTCCAGCCTGTCCCGGATCACCTCGAGATGCAGGAGGCCGAGGAAGCCGCAGCGGAAGCCGAAGCCGAGCGCGGCGCTCGTCTCCATCTCGTGGGAGAAGGAGGCGTCGTTGAGCGCCAGCTTGTCTATGGCGTCGCGCAGGTCCTCGAACTCGGCCGTGTCCACCGGGAAGAGGCCGCAGAAGACGACGGGCTGGGAGGGTTTGAAGCCGGGCAGGGGCTTGTCGCAGGGCTTCTTCTCATGGGTGATCGTGTCGCCCACCCGCGTGTCCCGAACCTGCTTGATCGAGGCGGTGAGGAAGCCGAGCTCGCCGGGCCCGAGCTCGCCCGCCGGGGTCATGCCCGGGCGGAAGACGCCGATCCGCTCCACGGGGTAGGTTCCGCCCGTGCCGATCATGCGGATGCGGTCGCCCTTCTTCAGCACGCCGTCGATGATGCGGACGAGGACGACGACGCCGAGATAGCTGTCATACCAGCTGTCCACCAGCATCGCCTTGAGCGGCGCCTCCCGCTCCCCCTTCGGGGCGGGGAGGCGGGTGACGATGGCTTCGAGAACGTCCGCGATGCCGAGCCCGGTCTTGGCGGAGATCAGCACGGCCTCGGAAGCGTCGATCCCGATCACGTCCTCGATCTGCTCCCTCACCCGGTCCGGCTCCGCCGCGGGGAGGTCGATCTTGTTGAGGACGGGCACGATCTCGTGGTTCGCGTCGATCGCCTGGTAGACATTGGCGAGGGTCTGCGCCTCCACCCCCTGGCTCGCGTCCACCACGAGGAGCGAGCCCTCCACCGCGCGCATGGAGCGGGAGACCTCGTAGGCGAAGTCGACGTGTCCGGGCGTGTCGATGAGGTTGAGGACGTAATCCTTCCCGTCCTTCCCCTTGTAGTCGAGCCGGACCGTCTGCGCCTTGATGGTGATGCCGCGCTCGCGCTCGATATCCATCGAGTCGAGCATCTGCTCCTTCATCTCCCGGTCCGCGACCGTTCCCGTGAGCTGGATCAGCCGGTCGGCCAGGGTGGATTTCCCGTGGTCGATATGGGCGACGATGGAGAAGTTCCGGATGCGGGAAAGGTCGGTCATGCGCGGCGATATGCGGGGGAAAGGGCCTCCGGTCAAGCGCGGCGCATTGGCGCCGCGGCGGAGACGGTCTTGGCCGGACAGGGCGCTTTATCGGCGCGCCGTGGCGGGCGATATGTCGGGGGAGTGACAGAGGAGACGCCCGCCATGATCCCGCTTCAGACCGCCCCGAACCCCGTCGCCCCCGGCACGCGGATCGGGCATGTCCACCTCAAGGTGGCGGACCTCGACCGGATGCTCGGCTTCTATTCCGGCGTGCTCGGCCTTTCGGTCATGCAGCGCTACGGGGACGAGGCGGCCTTCCTCTCGGACGGGCGCTATCACCATGCGATCGGGATGAACACCTGGGAGTCGAAGGGCGGCAAGCGGCCGCCGGAGGGGACGACGGGGCTCTATCACACCGCGATCCTCTATCCCGACCGCGCCGCGCTCGGCGACGCGCTGCGCCGGCTCGACGCGGCGGGCTGGCCGCTGACCGGCGCCTCCGACCACGGCGTCTCCGAGGCGCTCTATCTCGACGATCCGGAGGGGAACGGGGTGGAGCTCTACTTCGACCGGCCGGAGGCGGAATGGCCGCGGGACGGGCAGGGGCGGCTCGCGATGGTCACAAGGCGGCTGGACCTCGCGGCGCTCAGGGCGGCATGAGGCGCGCGCGCCCGCCCGTGTGCGCACAGTGAGCAGGGGGGTTATCTGACTGAAAATAAATGGATATCGAAAATTTCGAAATTTTTTCGCCCCCGCCGCTTTCATCCGGGCGCACGAGATGACGGAGCCTCGGCCGCTTTCGACCCGCGCCCGTCGTGACGGCGGCGCCGGATCGCGCTAGGCTGACCGCGGCAACGGAAGGAAGCGCGCCATGATGCGGAAGGACCGGGGGGAACGGAGCGGCGGGCGGCCGCTCCCCGGGCCATCGGGCGCGCGCTTCGCGGCGCCCTATCTCGCGGTCGGCATCGTGTTGATGGCGGCGGCCTTCGGCCTCACCCGGTTCGTCGAGCCGCTGCTCGGCCCCGGCCTCGCGGCTTTCGCGCCGGCGCTCTCCATCCTCCTCGTCTTCGGCGCCGCCTTCCTCCTCTTCCGGCTGCGCGAGGCGCGGCGGGAGGGCGCGGCGCCGCCCGGATTGCCGCTGGAGGACTTCCTCTCGGAGGGCGGGGTCATCGCGCCGCATCTCGGCGAGGCGGCGCGGCGGCGGGCGCTTTCCGCGCTCAGGGGGCTGGCGCGGCGGGGCGACGTTATCGCAATCGAGATCGACCCGGCCTCGGTCGATGGCGGCGCGGCGGACGCGGTGACGATCGTCACGACGGCCCCGGCCCATCTCGTCGGCACATGGGAGACGCGGCTGGGCGCCGAGCTCGTCGGCCCCGGCGCGGCCGCGCCGGGCGGGGCGCGGCGGCTGAGATTCTTGTGGGATTAAAGCGGTCGCCCGATCCGGCCGGGCGGGGGCGCCGCGCTTCCCCTGCGACCGTCGGCCCGTGCGACGAGAACGGGCCGCGGCCTCCCTCCCGCCGGGAGGCCGCATCGCGACCCTTCAAGACGCTCAACCGTCAGAGTTCTTGACGCCACAAACCGCTGCAACCACTCGCTTCGCGGCGGCCACCCGAGGGAGACCGCGGCCCTTGGCGCGCTGTTCGGGCGCTGGCCGGCCTAGTCCAGCAGGCTCACCACCGGGCAGGCCAGCGTCTCCCGCAGCGCCTCGACCAGTTCCTCGACCGTCTCGGTCGTCACGACCAGCCCGCCGGTCTTCTCGGCCATGCAATCGGCCTTGTGGACGCTGTTGTCCGGCCGGAAGAGGGGGTGGCCCTCAAGGTCCGGCTGAAGCTGGAAGCCGATCACATGCACTATGAGGCCGGCGCCCTTCGCGGCGAGTTCGGCGCCGAGCGCGCAGGGCGAGCCGCCGCATGTCTCCCGCCCGTCAGTCACCAGCACGACGACGCCCGGCCTGGCCGTGTAGTCCAGCGCATCGGCGGCGCGGCGCACCGCCGAGGTGAGCGGCGTGTCGCCGTCGGGCCGGAGCGCCTCGACCTCGCCGATGATCCGCGGCGCGGCGTCGTGGACCGGCGGGAAGCGCAGATCGACGCTGTCGCAGCTCTTGGGGTGCCCTTGCGGCCCGTAGGTCACGAGGCCGAGGCGGCGCCAGGCGGCGATCTCCGGCATCGCGCGGCGCATCGCCTCGCGCGCCGCAACGATCCGGGGTTCGCCCTCGGTCCCCGGCGCCGGTTCGGACATCGAGGCGGAGCCGTCGAAGACGATGATGGCGTCCGAGATGCAGGAGGGTTCCGCCGGCGCGGTGACGGGCGCCAGCAGGGCGGCGGCCAGCGCGAGCCGTTTCGTCGTCTTGAACATGCTGACCTCAGCAGACGCTAAGCGGCCTTCACGGTCGCAGGCCGCCGCGAGACTGTCGAGTCCGGACCTTACGCCCCGCCCGCCTCCGCCTTCACGCGCGCCTTCCGCACCCGCTCCGTCGCGGATTTCAGCTGCCCGCAGGCCGCCATGATGTCCTCCCCCCGCGGGGTGCGGACGGGGGAGGCGTAGCCGGCGCGGTTCACGATCTCCGCGAAGGCCTCGATGCGCGCCCAGTCCGACCGCTCATAGGGCGCGCCGGGCCAGGGGTTGAAGGGGATGAGGTTGATCTTGGCCGGGATGCCGGCGATCAGCTTCACGAGCCGCTTCGCATCCGCATCCGAATCGTTCACGCCCTTCAGCATGACGTATTCGAAGGTGATCCGCTCCGCATTGGAAAGCCGCGGCCAGGCGCGGCAGGCGTCCAGCAGGGACTTGATGTTCCATTTGCGGTTGATCGGCACCAGCCTGTCCCGCACCTCGTCCGTCGTCGCGTGAAAGGAGATGGCGAGCATGCAGCCGATCTCCTCCCCCGCCCGCACGATCTCCGGCACGACGCCCGAAGTAGAGAGCGTGATGCGGCGGCGGGAGAGGGAGAGGCCCTCATGGTCCATCGCGATCTTCATCGCGTCCCGCACCTGATCGAAATTGTAGAGCGGCTCGCCCATGCCCATGAGGACGAGGTTGGAGACGAGGCGCTTCTCGCCGAGCGGCTTTCCCGCGCTCGCCCATTCGCCGAGATCGTCCCGCGCCACGAGGATCTGGCCGACGATCTCCGCCGCCGTCAGGTTCCGCACCAGCGTCTGCGTGCCGGTATGGCAGAAGGAGCAGGTGAGCGTGCAGCCGACCTGGGAGGAGATGCAGAGCGTGCCGCGATCCTCCTCCGGGATGTAGACCGCCTCGACCTCGTGCCCGCCGTCGATCCGGAGGAGGTATTTCCGCGTCCCGTCATTCGAGACCTGGCGCTCCACGATTTCCGGCCGCGCGATGCGGAAATGTTCTGCGAGGAAGGCGCGGAAGGGCTTGGCGAGGTCCGTCATCGCCTCCGGGTCCGAGACGCCCTTCTGGTAGAGCCAGGACCAGAGCTGCCGGACGCGCATGTTGGCCTGTTTCGGGTCGGCCCCCGCCCCGATCAGCGCGGCGCGCATCGCCTCCCGGCTCATGCCGACGAGGTTGGGCTTCGCCTCCTTCGCGACGAGGCGGGGCAGGACGCGCGCTTCGGGCGCGAGCGCCTCCTGAACCTTCGGGGCCGTGTCCATCGCCATCCTCTCCGCCGCGCCGCTCACTTGCAGAGCGCGCGCGCCTCCTCCAGCGCCGCGGTGAAGCCCGAGAGCGAGAACGTGTCCACCGTCGTCGTGCCGCGGGTGGAGACGCCCGTCACCTCCGCCGTCGCGCCGCGGCGCATGGCGGAGACGAGGCGCTCGTCGCTCTCGGCGCTGTCGGCCCAGGCGCCTTCGCCGGAGGTGAACATCTCGAACCGGTCCGACCCGATCTTGACCTCCACCGAACTCCCCGACCTGAACGGGTAGCCCGGCAGCATGGAAACCTCGTTCTTCACGTTCGCGCCGGGCCGGATCGCCACCATGAGGAAGATGTCCCCCCGGTTGACCGAGACCGGCTTGCCCGAACGGAGCGCGCGGGAGGAGACGGGCTGCGAGACGATCCAGCATTGCCGGTCCGCCGCCGCGCCCTCCTTGAAGATGCTCCAGTCCCGCTTCGCGCCGACGCTCTCGCTCACCGACTGGGCGGCCGCGCCGCCCATTGTGGCGGCGAGGCAGATCGCCGCAACCATCCCGCGCAGGGCGCCTCTCCGCGCCAATTCCCTTGACCTCGTCATGTCCGCTCTCCGCCGCAATGCCGCATGAGGCCTCAGCGCCTCTTTTTTCCGTCATGCCGATGCGGATACTATGACGAAATCGCCCCTCGGCGCCACCCTCCGGCGACGATGCGGCGCAGCCCAGCGCAAGGATCGGGACAAGGCGAGCGTGACAGGAACGACCGACGCCGCCGGCGACGCGGAGCCGGATGACGCCGCCCTGATCCGGCGGATCGCCGAGATGCGCGACCGGGACGCCTTCGCCGCGCTCTTTCGTCGCTATGCCGGGAAGATAAGGGGCGCGCTGGTGAAGGCGGGGGCGCGGCCGGAGGAGGCGGACGAGGCGGCGCAGGAGGCGATGCTCGCCGTCTGGCGCAAGGCGGGGAGCTTCGACCCGGCGCGGGCGCCGGCCTCGGCCTGGATCTTCGCCATCGCGCGGAACCGGCGGATCGACATGATCCGCCGCGCGCGCCGGCCGGAGCCCGACCCGGAGGACCCGCTCTTCCGGCCGGAGCCGCCGCGCTCCGCCGCCGCGGAGATCGCGGAGCGGGAGCGGGATGCGGCGCTCGCCGCCGCCGTCGCGGCGCTTTCGGAGCCGCAGAGGGATGTGGTGCGGCTGGCCTTTTTCGTCGGGCTCAGCCATCCCGAGATCGCGGCGCGGCTCGGCCTGCCGCTCGGCACGGTGAAATCCCGGCTCCGGCTGGCCGGGGAGAGGCTGCGCGCCGCGCTCGGCGCGGCGTTCGCGAGGGAGATGTTCGATGAATGAGGTGAACCCGGCGCTCGCCACCCGAAGCCGCGCCGGCTTCGTCGAGCGGGTGCATCATGGCCGGGTCGCGGTGGTGGACGGGCGGGCGGCGGGCGCGCCGCTCGTCGCCGCGCTCGGGGACGCGAAGGCGCGGATGCTGCCCCGCTCCTCCTGCAAGATATTGCAGGCGCTGCCGCTGGTCGAATCGGGGGCGGCGGACGCGGCGGGGCTCACGCCCCGGCATCTCGCGCTCGCCGGCGCCTCGCACCAGGGCTCGGACGCGCATGCGGCGCTCGCGGCGGAATGGCTGGGCTCCATCGGGCTTTCGGAGGCCGATCTCGAATGCGGGCCGCAGGAGCCCGGGGACCGGGAGACGCGGGAGCGGATGATCCGCGCGGGCGAGGCGCCCTCCCAGCTCCACAACAACTGTTCGGGCAAGCATTCGGGCTTCCTCTGCTGCGCGAAGCACACGGGCGCGGCGACGGAGGGCTATGTCCTCCCCGACCATCCGGTGCAGCGCGCGGTGGCGCTGGCGACGGCGGAGATGGCGGGGGAGGAGGTTTCCGACTTCGCGGTGGACGGCTGCGCGGCCCCCAATTTCGCGCTCTCGCTCGAAGGGCTCGCGCGGGCGGCGGCGCGCGTGGCGGCGGCGGAGACGGCGCTTTCGGGCGCGCGGCGCGCGGCCGCGATCCGGCTCCGCGAGGCGATGGCGCTCCATCCGTTCGAGGTGGCGGGGGAGGGGCGGGCCTGCACCGACATCATGCGCGCCGCGAAGGGGCGGCTGATGGTCAAGACCGGGGCGGAGGGCGCGTTCATCGCGATCTGGCCGGAACGGGGGCTCGGCCTCGCGCTCAAGATCGATGACGGGAACGGCGCGGCGGCGGAATGCGCGCTCACGGGCCTCCTCGTCGCGCTCGGCGCGCTGGACGGGGCGGACCCGGCGGCAGCGCGCTATCTCGCGCCGGTCGAGACGAACCGGCGGGGGATCGTCTGCGGCGGCGGGGCGCCTACCGCGGCGATTTCGGGCTTCACGCTCGGTTAACCCCAATATTGGAGAAAGTTCGCCGAAAGGAGCCTCGATCATGCGGGATTCGGCGAAAGCGGTCGTGCAGTTCTCGCCCCGGCGCGAGCCGGTCGAGGCCGCGTCGGACCTCGAAGCCTATGAGGACCTGATCTTCGAGGCGATCGAGCGGCTGGCGCGGATCGAGGCGCTGACGGCCGGCGGGCGCTTCCCCGCCGTGCGCCGCACCGCAGGCGACCTCGCGGCGATCGCCCGGCGGCTCGGCCTCCCGTCCCTCGCCCGCGTCGCCGCCGATCTGGCGAAGACGGAGGACGAGCACGCCGCCGCCGCGATTTCCGCCCGTCTCCTCCGCCTCGGGGAGAGCTGCGTCGCGGCCGCGATTGCGCCGGGGCCCCGCTTCCGGTAACTCCGCGCCCGGAACCCCGGGAATGTCAGGCGGAGCGCGGTCATGGCCAGCTATCAGTATGTCTATCACATGGATGGCGTCTCGAAGGCCTATCCGGGCGGCAAGAAATGCTTCGAGAACATCCGGCTGAACTTCCTTCCCGGCGTGAAGATCGGCGTCGTCGGCGTCAACGGCGCGGGCAAGTCCACGCTGATGCGGATCATGGCCGGCATCGACAAGGATTTCTCCGGCGAGGCCTGGGCGGCGGAGGGCGTGCGCGTCGGCTATCTGCCGCAGGAGCCGAAGCTTTCCGAGGACAAGACGGTCCGCGAGAACGTCATGGAGGGCGTCGCCGCGAAGGTCGCGATCCTCGACCGCTACAACGAACTCGCCATGAACTATTCGGACGAGACGGCGGACGAGATGGCGCAGCTGCAGGACGAGATCGACGCCGCCAATCTCTGGGATCTCGACAGCCAGGTGGACGTCGCGATGGAGGCGCTGCGCTGCCCGCCCGACGATGCGGCGGTGACGAATCTCTCGGGCGGCGAGCGGCGGCGCGTCGCGCTCTGCAAGCTTCTCCTCGAAGCGCCGGAGATGCTGCTCCTCGACGAGCCGACCAACCATCTCGACGCCGAGACCATCGCCTGGCTCCAGAAGCACCTGATCGAATACAAGGGGACGATCCTGATCGTCACCCATGACCGCTATTTCCTCGACGACATCACGAGCTGGATCCTGGAGCTCGACCGCGGCCGGGGCCTGCCCTACGAGGGCAATTATTCCAACTGGATGGAGCAGAAGGCCAAGCGGCTGGAGCAGGAATCGCGGGAGGACAAGTCGAAGCAGAAGGCGATGGCGAAGGAGCTCGAATGGGTTCGCGCCTCCGCCCGCGCGCGGCAGGCGAAATCCAAGGCGCGCATCGCGGCCTATAACGAGATGGCCAGCCAGTCCGAACGCGAGCAGATCGGCAGCGCGCAGATCATCATCCCGCACGGCCCGCGGCTCGGCAACAAGGTGATCGAGGTCGAGGGCGTCTCGAAGGGCTATGGCGACAACCTGCTGATCTCCGACCTTTCCTTCTCGCTCCCGCCGGGCGGCATCGTCGGCGTCATCGGGCCGAACGGCGCCGGCAAGTCCACGCTCTTCCGCATGATGACGGGGCAGGAGCAGCCGGATGCGGGCGCCATCACCTTCGGCGAGACGGTGAAGCTCTCCTACGTGGACCAGTCGCGCGACGCGCTCGACCCGAAGAAGACGGTCTGGGAGGAAATCTCGGACGGGCTCGACATCATCAAGCTCGGCCAGGCGGAAATGCCCTCCCGCGCCTATTGCGGCGCCTTCAACTTCAAGGGCGGGGACCAGCAGAAGCCCGTCGGCCTCCTCTCGGGCGGCGAGCGGAACCGGGTGCACATGGCGAAGCTGCTGAAGAGCGGCGGCAACGTCATCCTCCTCGACGAGCCGACCAACGACCTCGACGTGGAGACGCTGCGGGCGCTGGAGGACGCGCTGGAGCGCTTCTCCGGCTGCGCCGTCATCATCTCGCACGACCGCTGGTTCCTCGACCGGCTCTGCACCCACATGCTCGCCTTCGAGGGCGACAGCCATGTGGAATGGTTCGAGGGCAACTTCCAGGATTACGAGGCGGACAAGATCCGCCGGCTCGGGCCGGATTCGGTGGAGCCGAAGCGGATCCGGTACAAGAAGTTCGCGCGGTAGGGGCAATCTATGCCGGAGTTTAATTGGACATGCGAATTCTGCAATCGAGCTCAAACAGTTTCCAGCAGCAAGGAGGACACTATATTTTCTGAGATATCTGTGGGAGAGAGCGCTCTTGGGAGTATTGGCATATTGTCGCAGCACATATGTTGTTCTAATCCAGATTGCAAGCAAGTGACTTCTACCGTTTATATTGCTCGAAGAGTTTATTCAAAGGAGAACGGGAAATACATCGCAGACTTTAGCAAGATTTTCGCTAGGGCCCGCCTAATGCCCGAAAGCTCTGCAAAGCCACAGCCGAACTATATCCCGGGTCCAATTGTTGAGGACTACAAGGAGGCTTGTAGAATAAAGGACCTGAGTCCGAAGGCATCAGCAACTCTTGCGAGGCGGTGTATTCAAGGCATGATTCGAGATTTCTGCGGAATCTCTGAGGTTACGCTATATAAAGAAATAGAAAAACTTCGAGATGCCGTCGCCTCTGGAAATGCGCCGCGGGGTGTGTCAGAAGAAAGTATAGACGCTATTGACCACGTAAGAAAGATTGGAAATATCGGAGCCCATATGCAGAAGAACATTTCCAAGGTTGTCTCAGTTGACAGTGGTGAGCCTCAGATACTTATAGATCTAGTCGAAACTCTATTTGAGGAATGGTATGTATCTAGGGAAAGGAGGCGGTTGCGCTTGGAAAGCGTTAAGGCGCTTGCTGAGAGCAAATATGAGGTGGACAAAGAGCACTAGCTCTTATTCTGGATTTTCTACTGTGTTGACTGAAACGGCATTGAAACTTCATCATCTGTAGCCGATGTGATCGGGTGCGCCCGATCAGCGCGCGATACATGCATGCGAGGGAGATCGCCCGCCATGACGAAGCCGCGCGACGTGCCCGTGATGACGACGGATGAGGAGGCCGAGGCCTTCCTCGAACAGGACCTTTCGGGCCTCGATTTCTCCGCCTTCCGCGCGCCCTCCTAGGAGGGCGAGCGGAAGACAGCGCGGGTCAACATGCGCCTGCCGGAATAGCTGATCCAGGCGGTGAAGGCGCGGGCGGCGGAGCGGGGGATTCCCTATCAGCGGCTCATTCGCGAGGCGCTGGAGCGGGCTGTGCGGGGGTAGCGCGCCCGCGCTGCCTGCCGATCCGCGGGGCGGACCGGCCGGAGGCCTGTCGATGTCGGCGGCTCAGACCGCCTCGCGCGCGTCCTCCACCGTCCGGAGCCCGGTGCGCGGGGAGGAGACGAGCACGGCCATGTTGCCGGGCTTGTGCTCGTTCCGCAGCATCTTCATATGCGCCGCCGGAATGTCCCGCCACTCGAAGACCTCGGACATGCAGGGGTCGAGCCGCCGCTCCACCATCAGCCGGTTCGCCGCGCTCGCCTGCTTCAGGTTCGCGAAGTGGGAGCCCTGCACGCGTTTCTGGTGCATCCAGAGATAGCGGGCGTCCATCGTCAGCTTGAAGCCGGTCGTGCCGGCGCAGATCACCACCATGCCGCCCCGCTTCACCACGAAGACGGAGACGGGGAAGGTCGCCTCGCCGGGATGTTCGAAGACGTAGTCGACGTTCACGCCCTTGCCGGTTATCGCCCAGATCGCGGCGCCGAATTTCCGCGCCTCGGCGAACCAGGTCTTGTATTCGGGCGTGCCGATCTGGGGCATCTCCCCCCAGCACTTGAAATCCTTGCGGTTGATCGCGCCCTTCGCGCCGAGGCCCATGACGAAATCGCGCTTGTCCTCGTCCGAGATCACGGCGATGGCGTTCGCGCCCGCGGTGTTGCAGAGCTGGATCGCGTAGGAGCCGAGCCCGCCCGAGGCGCCCCAGACGAGCACGTTGTCGCCCGGCTTCAGGATGTGCGGGCGGTGCCCGAACAGCATCCGGTAGGCGGTGGCGAGGGTCAGCGTGTAGCAGGCCGCCTCCTCCCAGGTCAGGTGCTTCGGCCGCTCCATGAGCTGGCGGGACTGGACGCAGGTGAACTGGGCGAAGCTGCCGTCCGGCGTCTCGTAGCCCCAGATGCGCTGGGTGGGGGAGAACATCGGGTCGCCGCCGTTGCACTCCTCGTCGTCGCCGTCATCCTGGTTGCAGTGGATGACGACCTCGTCGCCCACCTTCCAGCGCTTCACCTTCTCGCCCACGGCCCAGACGATGCCGGAGGCGTCCGAGCCCGCGATGTGGAATTCCGCGCCGTGCACGTCGAAGGGGGAGATCGGCTGCCCGAGCCCCGCCCAGACGCCGTTGTAGTTGACGCCGGCGGCCATCACGAGCACCAGCACCTCGTCCGCGCCGGGCTTCGGCGTCGGCACGACTTCGAGCTGGAAGGACTTGTCGGGCTCCCCGTGCCGCTCGCGCCGGATCGCCCAGGCGTGCATCTTCTCGGGGATGTGGCCGAGCGGCGGGATTTCGCCGACGTCGTAGAGGTCCTTCGTCGCGTCCAGGGCCATTCCTGTCTCCTGTTTGCCCGCGCCGCGATTCGCCGCGCAAGATTCGTTCGTTTCGTCGATCATGTGGCTAATTACATTATCAAGCGTTGAGCGCAAGCCGGATTGTGCGGCGCAGCAGGTTCAGCGCGGGAGCGCCGCGCTCCGCGCATAGAAGGCGAGGAGTTGCGCGTCCCGCACCGTGAGGCGCCCGCCCTCCTCCGCCACGACCCGGCGGAGCAGAAGCTGCGCCAGCCCGGCCTCGACCGCCGCCGCAAGCCCGGCCTGCGGCATGACGAAATGCGCGCCCGCATCCTCCAGCCGTCGCGCGAGGGCCTCCGCTCCGGCGGCGAGGGCGGCCCTGTCCGCCGCCCCGGCCTCCAGCGCGGCGGCGACGAGCCCGACGGGGAGCACGGGCGTCGCCGCCCCGATCCGCCGCATCAGCTCCGCTGCCAGCGCCTCCGGCCCGCCCGCGAAGCCGCCGAGCCGCAGCGGCGCGCCGAAGCCGACCGCGGCGTAGCCGAAGCGGGAGGCGCGCCCGGTGAGCCGCCCGAACGCCCAGCCGAGGAGAAAGCCGAGCGCGACGCGGGGCTTTACGTTGAACCGCCCCGCGCCATGCGGCCCGTAGGCGGAGAGAAGCAGCCTGTCCTCCAGCACGCGGTCATAGTTGACGCCGACGGGGACGAAGATCACGTCCCGCTCCGCCTTCGCCTCCACGATGTATGAAAGGATGCCGAGCTTCGGCTCCCCTTGCGCGCCGTCGCGGCTCAGGCCGCCCTCGGGGAACACCGCCTGCGTCACCCCGCCCTCGACCGCCATCTGCACATAGCGGCGAAGGACGGTGCGATAGAGCGCGCCCCGCTCCCGCCGCCGGATGAAATAGGCGCCCATGTTCCGGATGACGCGGGAGAGCGGCCAGATCCGCGCCCATTCCCCGACGGCGTAGGAGAGCGAGGCGGCGCCCGAGGCGAGGTGCGTGACGAGCAGGTAATCCACGTTCGAGCGGTGGTTGATGACGAAGACGACCGCCGCCTCCGGGTCGATCTCCGCCAGCGCGGCGCGGTCGAAGGCGCCGAGCCGCACCTTGTAGAGCGCCTCCGCCACCCAGCGGCAGAGCCGCGCGCCGACGCCGAAATACATGAAGGCGGAGAAGGAGGGTACGATCTCCCGCGCATATTCGCCGACGAGGCGGTGCGCGATGTCCCGCGGCATCCCCGTCTCCGCCACATGCGCCTCGACCGCGCGCATCACCTCCGGGTCGTGCCCCAGCCGCTCCACCAGGAAGGCGCGGCGCATCAGGCGGAAGGGCTGGATGCGGAGCGAGAGGCTGCGGTTGAGCCGCTCCACCGCCCGCTCCAGCCGGCGGCGGAAATACCAGCGGAAGGTCGGCGCCACGAGCCGGTCCAGCACGGCGACGGCGAGGCCGAGCGCGCCGAGGGCGAGCAGCCAGACGGGAATCTCGACAGTCGCGCCCATCGGCGGAGGATGCGGCGGAGCGGGCCGGGCGGCAAGCGGCGCCCCTCGACATTTCCGCCCCGCCGGGCGATGCGGCGGCTCCGGCGGAAAAGGGAGACCGACATGAATCTCGATCAGGCGATGCGGGAGCGGCGCTCCATCCGCGGCTTTTCCGACCGGCCGGTGCCCCGCGCGCTGCTGGAGGAGATCGTCGCGCTCGCCAACCGCGCGCCGTCCTCGATGAACACGCAGCCCTGGCGGCTCCATGTGCTGACCGGCGCGCCGCTGGAGCGGGTGCGGCGGGGGAACACGGAGCGGATGCTCGCCGGCGTCCCGCCGAGCCGGGAGATCGGGGACTACGCCGCCTATGAGGGCGAGCACCGGAAGCGGCAGATCGAGATCGCGGTGCAGCTCTTCGAGGCGATGGGGATCGAGCGGCACGATGCGGAGAAGCGGCAGGACTGGGTGATGCGCGGCTTCCGCCAGTTCGACGCGCCGGTTTCAATCGTCGTCTGCTTCGACCGGTCCCTCCTCGGCAACACGATCGCGCATTTCGATGCGGGGGCGATGACCTTCGGCCTCGTCCTCGCCGCCTGGGCGCGCGGGCTCGGCGCCGTCATCAACGGGCAGGGGATCATGCAGAGCCCGGTCGTGCGCGAGGTGGCGGAGATTCCGGAGGACGAGGTGATCCTGACCTGCGTCGCGCTCGGCTGGCCGGACGAGGCTTTCGCCGCCAACGCCGTCGTCTCCCGCCGCCGCCCTGTGGAGGCGTTCACGCGGTTCATCGGGTTCGAGGAGTGAAGCGCCGGGTCATTTTCGGCGCCGCACGCCGCCCCCTTGCGAAATAATCTTGCGCAGGTATTTTCGCCGCAACGCAACATGACCGACTCGTGAGGCCGCGATGCCCGACGGAACGAAAGACAGACCCTGGCTCTTCCGCACCTATGCCGGCCATTCGACGGCGGAAAAGTCCAACGCGCTCTATCGCGGCAACCTCGCCAAGGGGCAGACGGGCCTTTCCGTCGCCTTCGACCTGCCGACGCAGACGGGCTATGACAGCGACCATGTGCTCGCCCGCGGCGAGGTCGGCAAGGTCGGCGTGCCGATCTCCCATCTCGGGGACATGCGGACGCTCTTCAACGAGATTCCGCTCGACAAGATGAACACGTCGATGACGATCAACGCCACCGCGGCCTGGCTGCTGGCGCTCTATGTCGCCGTGGCGGAGGAGCAGGGGGCGGACGTCTCGAAGCTCACGGGCACGGTGCAGAACGACATCATCAAGGAATATCTCTCCCGCGGGACCTATGTGTTCCCGCCGGAGCCGAGCCTCAGTCTCATCTCCGACATCGCGGCCTGGACCTATTCGAACGCGCCGAAATGGAACCCGATGAACGTCTGCTCCTACCACCTGCAGGAGGCGGGGGCGACGCCGGAGCAGGAGCTGGCCTTCGCGCTCGCCACCGCCATCGCCGTGCTCGACACGGTGAAGGCGCGGAAGGCGGTTTCGGACGAGGATTTCCCGCAGGTCGTCGGCCGCATCTCCTTCTTCGTCAATGCGGGCATCCGCTTCGTGACGGAGATGTGCAAGATGCGCGCCTTCACCGAGCTTTGGGACGAGATCTGCCGGGAGCGCTACGGCGTCGAGGCGGAGGAGTACCGGCGCTTCCGCTATGGCGTGCAGGTCAACAGCCTCGGGCTGACGGAGCAGCAGCCGGAGAACAACGTCTATCGCATCCTCCTCGAAATGCTCGCGGTGACGCTCTCGAAGAACGCCCGCGCCCGCGCCGTGCAGCTGCCGGCCTGGAACGAGGCGCTGGGCCTGCCCCGGCCGTGGGACCAGCAATGGTCGCTCCGGATGCAGCAGATCCTCGCCTACGAGACGGACCTCTTGGAATTCGGCGATCTCTTCGACGGCAACCCCGCGGTCGCCGCGAAGGTCGAGGCGCTGAAGGCCGGGGCGCGGGAGGAGCTGGCGACGATCGACGGGATGGGCGGCGCCGTCGCCTGCATCGGCTACATGAAGGGCGCGCTGGTGGAGGCGAACACCGCCCGGCTCGGCCGGATCGAGCGGGGGGAGACCACGGTCGTCGGCGTCAACCGCTTCCAGAACGGGGAGGAAAGCCCGCTCACCGCCAACGAGGGCGGGATCATGACGGTCGACCCCGCGGTGGAGGCGGAGCAGATCGGGCGGCTGAAGGCCTGGCGCGAAGGCCGGGACGAGGCGGCGGCGCAGGCGGCGCTCGCCGGTCTCCGCGCCGCGGCGCGAGAGGGGCGGAACATCATGCCGCCCTCCATCGCCTGCGCGAAGGCGGGGGTGACGACGGGCGAATGGGGCCTCGCCATGCGCGCCGAGTTCGGCGAGTACCGGGCGCCCACCGGCGTCGGCAAGGCCGTCTCCAACGCCGCCGAGGGGCTCGACGAGGTGCGCGAGGCCGTGGCGGCGGCGAGCGCGCGGCTCGGCCGGACGCTCAAGTTCGTCGTCGGCAAGCCGGGGCTCGACGGGCATTCGAACGGCGCGGAGCAGATCGCCGTGCGCGCCCGCGACGCGGGCATGGACGTGACCTATGAGGGCATCCGCCTGACGCCGGAGGAGATCGTGGCGCAGGCGCGGGAGGAGGGGGCGCATGTGATCGGCCTCTCCATCCTCTCCGGCTCGCATCTGCCGCTGATCCAGGACGTGATGGGGCGGCTGCGGGAGGCGGGGCTCTCCGTCCCCGTCGTCGTCGGCGGGATCATCCCGGATGCGGATGCGGCGGCCTTGCGGCAGATGGGGGTGGCGAAAGTCTACACCCCGAAGGATTTCGACCTCAACCGCATCATGTTCGACATCGTGGCGCTGGTGGACGGGGAGAAGGCGGCGGCGTAAGGCCGCCTTCCCACGCGCATCACCCCGCCGGCTGCGTCGCCTTTCGCCGCCCGCCGGCCATCATCAGCAGCGTGTAGCCGAAGACGCCGGAGGCGATCGAGCCCATCAGCACGCCGAGCCGCACCTCGTTCATCCGCTCCGGCGAGTCGAAGGCGAGGCCGCCGATGAAGAGCGACATGGTGAAGCCGACGCCGGTGAGGCAGGCGACGCCATACATCTGTTTCCAGCTGGCGCCCTTGGGCAAGGCTCCGACCCTTGTCTTGACCGCGGCGAGCGTCGTCAGCATCACGCCGATCTGCTTGCCGAAGAAGAGCCCCGCCGCGATGCCGATCGGCACCGGGGCGAGCAGCTGCGCCACCGTCATCCCCTTCAGCGAGACGCCGGCGTTCGCGAAGGCGAAGAGCGGAAGGATCGCGAAGGCGACCCAGTAGTGGAGCCCATGCTCCGCCCGCCTGAGCGGGCTCCCCCCCGATTTCACGTTGAGCGGCACGCAGAGCGCGATGGCGACGCCGGCGAGCGTGGCGTGGACGCCGGATTTCAGCACGCAGACCCACATGAACGCGCCGATGATGACGTAGGGCGCGAGGCTCTTCACCCCCATGCGGGAGAGCAGCATGGCGAGCGCAAGCCCGGCGACGGCGAGGCCGAGCGCGCCGGTCGAGAGATTCGCGGTGTAGAAGAACGCGATGATGATGATGGCCCCGAGATCGTCGATGATCGCCAGCGCGAGGAGGAAGACCTTGAGCGAGGTCGGCGCCCGCGCGCCGACAAGGGCGAGGATGCCGAGCGCGAAGGCGATGTCCGTCGCCGCCGGAATCGCCCAGCCGTTGAAGGCGGTCGGGTCCGAGGCGGTCAGCGAGATATAGACGAGGGCGGGGCCGATCATGCCGCCGATCGCGGCGAGGACGGGCAGCGACGCCTTGCTGAGGGAGGAAAGCTCGCCCTCCATCACCTCGCGCTTGATCTCCAGCCCGACAAGGAAGAAGAAGATCGCCATCAGGCCGTCATTGATCCAGAGCACCGCCGTCTTCGCGATGACGAGATCGCCGAGCTGGAGCGAGACCGGGGCGTTCAGGAAGCCGGAATACCAGGGCGCGAGCACGGTGTTGTTCGCGATCATGGCCAGAACTGCCGCGACCATCAGCACGATGCCGCCCGACGTGTCCTTCTTCATGAATTTCTGAATCGCCGTCATCGCGCCGTCCATGCCGCCCTCTCAAGCCGGAAAGCCCCTTTATGCCGTCGCCCCTTCGCCGGGGTGGCGGCGCGGGGCTTCCGCAGCGCCAAGTATTCACGACCCCCATGAATAGAGGCGGATGCGCCGAATGTAACCCTTTTCCGCCGTGTTCCCGCGGATTTCGGGCCCTTGCCGGGGCGCGCCGAGCCGGTTCATATCGCGCCATGACCGATACAGACCGTGAAGCCGCCCTCTCCGAAATCCGCGCCGCCGTGGCCCAGCTCTGCGCCCGCTACGGCGAGGACTATTGGCGCAAGCTCGATTCCGGGCAGGGCTATCCGACCGAATTCGTCGCCGAAATGACGGAGGCCGGCTTCCTCGGCGCGCTGATCCCGGAGGAATACGGGGGGACGGGGCTCGGCCTTCTCGAAGCCTGTGCGATCCTTGAGGAAATCTCCCGCCGCGGGGCTCATGCGGGCGCCTGCCATGCGCAACTCTACGTCATGGGCGTGATCCTCCGCCACGGCTCCGCCGCACAGAAGGCGGAATGGCTGCCGAAGATCGCGAGCGGGGAAATCCGGCTCCAGAGCTTCGGCGTCACCGAACCGACCACCGGCACCGATACGACCGCGCTGAAGACGACCGCGCGGCTTGAGGGCGACCGGTGGATCGTCAACGGCCAGAAGGTCTGGATCAGCCGGGTGCAGCATTCGGACCTGATGGTGCTCCTCGCCCGCACCCGGCCCTTCGATCCGAAGCGGAAGACGGAGGGGCTTTCCGCCTTCCTCGTCGATCTGCGGGAGGCGCGGGGCAGGGGGCTCGAGGTCCGGCCCATCGACGCGATGATAAACCACCACGCCTGCGAGCTCTTCTTCGACGATCTGGCGATCCCGGCGGAAAACCTGATCGGGGAGGAGGGCGGCGGCTGGCCCGTGATCCTCACGGGCATGAATGCGGAGCGCATCCTCATCGCCGCCGAATGCGTCGGCGACGGGCGCTATTTCCTCGACCGGGCGAGCGCCTATGCGAAGGAGCGCGTGGTCTTCGGCCGGCCCATCGGCGCGAACCAGGGCGTCGCCTTCCCGCTCGCCCGCGCCCATGCGGATGTGGAGGCCGCGGCGCTCATGGTGGAGCGGGCGGCGAACCTTTACGAGGCGGGGCGGCCCTGCGGCGCGGAGGCGAACATGGCGAAGCTGCTCGCCGCCGAAGCCTCCTGGAAGGCGGGCGACGCGGCGATGCAGACCTTCGGCGGCTTCGCCTTCTCGAAGGAATATCACGTCGAGCGGAAATTCCGGGAGACGCGGCTCTATCAGATCGCGCCGATCTCCACGAACCTCATCCTCTCCTTCCTTGCGGAGAAGGTCCTCGGCCTGCCGCGGAGCTTCTGATGGCGGAAACCGGCCGGGGCGCACCAGCGCGGAGGCGCTGATCGCGCTGGCGGCGCGCGCCGTGTTACGCGAAGCGGTGGACTGGGCGGAGATCGACGCGCTGATCGCCTGTCTCGCAGAGGAGCCGATGCGCGCAAAGCAGGTCGGCGAGGCGATCCGGCGGCTGAACGACGTCGACCTCGCGGATGTGCTGGAGGACTGGCTTCGCCGCGCGGCGAGGGACAGGCGACGCGAGGCGGCGAGGGCCGCCAGAGTGGAGCAGAAGATCGCGGCTCCGCTGCAGCAATGGTTCGCGGGGCTTGGCGCGATGGCCGCGACGGCGCTCGCCGTCGGAACCTTGACGCCGCCCGGCGGTTTCCTCCTTGTCGCCGCTTTCGTCGTCGGCGCGGCGGGGGCGACGTGGGGCCGGTATCGCGGGTCGAAACGCGGGGATGATCTTGTCGCGGAGGCCGAAGAGATCGAAAGACTGTCCGAAATCGTCGCGAAAGAAACCGAAGCGCGGGGGCGACCCGGGAGCGCCGACTCGCAATGACGCCGCGAAAATGCTATATCTTCGACCAAGGAGACCTGAGATGCCGCTCTATGAGGTCGTGATCGCCGCCGGAGCCTTCGCCGCATCCTTGGCGGCGAGCGCATGGGTCGTCTGGATGGTCCGCCAGGGGCGCGACAGTTTCCGCAATCCCGCGCTGGCGGAGAAGGCGATGCGCGATGCGCCCTATCACCTTCTCGACAATGTGATGACGCGCAACCGCTGACGCGCCGCCCGCCGCCGTCGCCGGTCCGCCGAAGGGCAGGGCGCGCCGCGTCCTCTCGCCGCCGTTGAAGTGAACGGACATTCGTTTCCTGAAAGTGCAAGCCCGGCCTCCGCCCCGCGATCCTCGCGCGGCGCGCGGCGCAGGGATCGGGCGGAGCGGGCCGGGCGGGATTGACGGCCCCGCCGCCGGCGCCTCTTATCCGGCCATGCAGAACCAGCCTCCGAAGCCCCTCGCCGGCCTCCTCGTCGTCAGCCTCGAACAGGCGGTCGCCGCGCCGATGGCGACGCTGCGGCTCGCGGAGGCGGGCGCCCGCGTCATCAAGGTGGAGCGGCCGGAGGGCGATTTCGCGCGCGGCTACGACCGGGCGGCGAATGGCGAGGCCTCCTATTTCGTCTGGCTCAACCAGGGGAAGGAGAGCGTGGCGCTCGACCTGAAGGCGCCGGGGGACAGGGCGATCATGCGCCGGATGCTCGCCCGCGCGGACGTCTTCGTGCAGAACCTCGCCCATGGCGCGGCGGCGCGGCTCGGCCTCGGCGCGGCGGAGCTGCGTGAGAAGGACCCTCGGCTCGTCTGCTGCGACATTTCCGGCTTCGGGCCGGACGGGCCCTATGCGGCGCGGAAGGCCTATGACCTGCTGATCCAGGCGGAATCCGGCGTCGTGGAGGTCTCCGGCGGGCCGGGGGAGCGCGGGCGCGTCGGCGTCTCGCTCGCCGATATCGGCGCGGGGCTGACCGCCTTCGGCGCGATCTCCGCCGCGCTGGTGCGGCAGGCGCGGTCCGGGATCGGCGCGCATGTCGCGGTCTCGCTTTTCGACGTTCTGGCGGAATGGATGACGGTGCCGCTCCTCCACCACGATTATCTCGGCAAGGCGCCGGGCCGGGCCGGGCTTTCCCACCCCTCCATCGCGCCCTATGGCGCCTTCGCGACGGGGGACGGGCGGCTCCTCCTCATCTCCGTCCAGTCGGACCGGGAATGGCGGGCGCTGGCGCGGGAGGTGCTGGGGCGGCCCGATCTCGCGGAAGCGCCCGACTTCGCCACCAACAACGAGCGTGTCGCCGGGCGGGCGGAGACGGATGCGGCGGTGGCGGAGGCTTTCGCCACGCAGCCCGCCGCGGCGCTGAAGGCGGCGCTCGATGCGGCGCGCATCGCCTGGGGCGAGGTGAACGACGTGGCCGGCCTCTCCGCCCATCCGCATCTCCGCCGCGTCGCCGCCGCGATTGCGGGCGGGGAGGTGCGGCTCCCCGCCTCCTCCGCGCGGGCGGACTGGGCGGGGCCGGGCGCGGCGCCCGCGCTCGATTCCCACGGCGCAATGATCCGCGCGGAGTTCGGGCCGTGAGCGCGGAGGGCGTCGGCCGCAGCCGCACGCTGCATGACCGGATTGATCCGTGGCGCGCCGCGGCGCTCCACGCCGCGCTCGACCTTCCCGGAGAGCCCCCGGCGGAGGGGGCGGCGCTGCCGCACTTCCATCACTGGATCTATTTCCTCGAAGCCGCGCCCGGCCGCGCGCTGGGGCGGGACGGGCACCCGGCGAAGGGCGGGTTCATCCCCGATCTCGGCCTGCCGCGGCGGATGTGGGCGGGCGGGCGGCTCCGGTTCGCGGCGCCGCTCCCCATAGGCGCGGCGGCGGAGAAGCGGACGACGATCGAGAGCGTCGCGCGGAAGGCGGGGCGGAGCGGCCCGCTCGCCTTCGTCACGCTCCGGCACGAGATTTCTGCGGCGGGCGCGCTCGCCGTGACCGAGTGGCAGGACGTCGTCTATCGGGAGGACCCGGCCCCCGGCGCGCCCGCGCCCGAACCGGCGCAGGCCCCTGAGGGGGAGACGCGGAGCCGGCGGCTCACGCTCGGCCCCGTGCCGCTCTTCCGGTATTCCGCGCTCACCTTCAACGGCCACCGCATCCATTATGACCGCGACTATGCGCGCGAGGTGGAGGGCTATCCCGGCCTCGTCGTGCACGGGCCGCTGATCGCGCAGCTCCTCCTCGCGCTGGCGGAGGAGCGGCTCGGGCCCGCCGCCGCCTTCGAGTTCCGCGCCCGCGCCCCGGCCTTCGACTTCGAGGAGATCGCGCTCTGCGCGAAGGACGAAGGCCTGGCTGTCCGCCTCTGGGCGAAGGGGCCGGACGGGCGGCTCCTGATGGAGGCTCAGGCCGAGGCGGCGAGCGTCGCGAGATAGGCGAGATAGGCGACGAGCATGGCGCCGCCCGCCAGCCGCCCGATCCGCCCGGTGAGGCCGAGCACGACCAGCGCCGCCGTCGCGCCGAGCATCGCCCAGAGGTCGAAGGAAAGGATCTCCGCCGGCGGAACGAGCGGCTGCACGAGCGCCGTGGCGCCAAGAATCCCGAGGATGTTGAAGATGTTGGAGCCGACGATGTTGCCGAAGGCGATGTCGCCCTGCCGCCGCGCCGCGGCGACGAGGGAGGTAACGAGTTCGGGCAATGAGGTGCCGATCGCGACGATGGTGACGCCGATCACCGCCTCGGAGACGCCGAGCCCGGCGGCGAGATCGACCGCGCCGATGACGAGGAGCTTCGCCCCCGCCATCAGCAGCGCGAGGCCGCCGGCGACGAAGGCCGCCGCCGCGGGCGCGCCGAGGCCCCCCGTCTCCGGCAGCTCCGGCTCCGCCTGCTCGCCGCGCCAGGCGAGGGTGAGATAAAGCGCCAGCGCCGCGACGAGCGCGAAGCCGGCGAGCCGCCCGACATCGCCCATGAGAAGAACGCCCGCGCCGAGCAGGGCGGAGAGCGCGAGCGCCGCGCCGTCGCGCCGGAAGGCCGGGCCGGCCACCGTGACCGGGCGGATCAGCGCGGCGAGCCCGAGGATCAGGAGGATGTTGCAAAGGTTCGAGCCGACGACATTGCCGACCGCGATGCCGGGGGAGCCGGCGAGCGCGGCCTCCACGCTCGTCAGCAGTTCGGGCGTCGAGGTGCCAAAGCCGACGATGGTGAGCCCGATCAGGAGCGGGGAGAGCCCCGCCCGGAGCGCGAGCGCGGCCGCCCCGCGCACCAGTCCCTCTCCGCCCAGCACAAGAAGGGCGAAGCCGCCGACGATCATCAGCACAGTCATTCGTGGAACTCCGGAGGCGCAGACCGCCGGGCCGTCAAGGGAAGGAGCGGGCGCCGGAAGCGGATTTCGGGAGCGCGCGAGACGGGCGCAAGGGCCGCCGGAGCGCGGCGAGAAATAAAGTCCTCAGCGCAGCGGCGGCAGGAGGGAAAGATATTCCTCGCTGATCCACGCCTCGCCGCCCGTCACGAGATCGCGCACCGGGAGCCAGCCGTTTTCCGCCCGCCCGAGCGGGCGCATCACGTCGCCCCGCTCGGCGACGGTGATCATGCGATGTTCGAGCCCCGGCCCGGCGCGCAGGTTCACGACGGCGCCGGTGACGTAGAGCACCTTGCCCGCGGGAGGCTCCGAAGCCTGCGCGGCGGGGACCACCGCGAGGTCGTTGAGCTCGTGCGGGTCGGGCAGCGGCAGGTCGGAGAAATGGGTCGGCGCGCGCGAATTGGCGATGGGCAGCGCCCCGATCCCCGCACGGTCGAACCCGCCTTCGCTGGCCAGCCAGACAAAGATCGCGATCAACGCGAAGTAGGAGATTATCGCGCGCATGCGCACCCGCCCGAATCGAGGGCCTCGCCCTCTGCCCAATTTTGACCATATTCTTAACCCTGTTTCAAAGCAATGGCGTCACTGCGCGGGCGAATGTGGCGAAAGCGTGATTTTGACCGCAGGGCGGGCGCGCTTTCCATGTCCGGCGCCGGGCGCTAGAGCTTCCGCGTGAGCACCGCATCGCCCCCTCTGCCGCCGCATCCCGATGGCGCCTGGCCGCGCCTTGAGCCGGGTTCGGTCTGGCTCGTCGGCGCCGGACCGGGGGACCCCGGTCTGATGACCCTCCATGCGCTCAACGCCCTCTCCCAGGCGGACGCCGTGGTGCATGACGCGCTGGTCGAGCCGGAGGCGCTGGCCTTCGCGGCCGAGGGGGCCGAACTG
This sequence comes from Pikeienuella sp., assembly GCF_046290545.1. Lineage (NCBI taxonomy): Bacteria > Pseudomonadati > Pseudomonadota > Alphaproteobacteria > Rhodobacterales > Paracoccaceae > Pikeienuella > Pikeienuella sp. The sequence goes on from NZ_JBKAGV010000014.1 coordinate 243,380, forward strand.
ATCCCGGCGGGCAAGCGGGGCGGCCGCCCCTCCCCGAAGCAGGCGGACATTTCGGAGCGATTGATCGCGCTCGCGCGCGCGGGGCGGCGCGTCGTGCGGCTGAAAGGGGGGGACCCGTTCCTCTTCGGGCGCGGCGGGGAGGAGGCGGAGGCGCTCGCCGCCGCGGGCGTGCCCTTCCGCATCGTGCCGGGGATCACGGCGGGGATCGGCGGCCTCGCCGCCGCGGGCGTCCCGGCGACGCACCGGGACGTGAACCAGACCCTCGTCTTCGTCACAGGGCACGACCAGCACGGCGAGGCCCCGGCGGTGGACTGGGCGGCGCTGGCGCGGGGCGGGCAGGTGCTCGTCATCTACATGGGCATGAAGCATCTCGCGGCCATCGCCGGGGCGCTCATCGCCGGCGGGCGGAGCCCGGAGGAGCCTGTCCTGATCGTCCGCGAGGCGACGACGAAGCGGCAGGCCGTGCTGGAGACGACGCTGGCCGGGGCGGAGGCCGCTGTCGCCGCCAGCGGCATCCTCGCCCCGGCGATCATCTGCGTCGGCCCGGTCAGGCGGCTGCCGGTCTGAGCTTTGTCGCCCGCCGGGCGACAGTCTATGCCTTAGCTCCCGGTTTATACTCGCCCGCTCCCGGCCATATCGCGAGGGAGGAGGAGAACGACATGGGAAAACTCGTCGACGGCGAATGGCGCGACGTCTGGTATGACACGAAGTCGACCGGCGGCGCGTTCGAGCGGCAGGACTCTAGCTTCCGCAACTGGGTGACGGTGGACGGCGCGCCCGGCCCCTCCGGCGAGGGCGGGTTCCCTGCGGAGAGCGGGCGCTATCACCTCTACGTCTCCTATGCCTGCCCCTGGGCGCACCGGACGCTGATCTTCCGCGCGCTGAAGGGGCTGGAGCCGCACATCTCCGTCTCCGTCGTCGACCCGGACATGCTTTCGGAGGGCTGGACGCTGGAAGGGGCCTTCCCCGGCGCGACGGGCGATACGCTCCTCGGCAAGCGGCGGCTCCACGAGGTCTATACGGCGGCCGACCCGAAGGCGACGACGCGGGTGACGGTGCCCGTGCTCTGGGACAAGGCGCGGGGGACCATCGTCTCGAACGAGAGCGCGGAGATCATCCGCATGTTCAATTCGGCCTTCGACGGGATCACCGGCAACCGGCTCGACTTTCACCCGGAGCCCCTCCGCGGGGAGATCGCGGCGCTCAACGAGCGGATCTACGCGACCGTCAACAACGGCGTCTACCGCGCCGGCTTCGCGACGACGCAGGCGGCTTATGACGAGGCGGTGGAGGCCCTTTTCGGGTCGCTGGACTGGCTGGAGGACCGGCTCGCCTCCCGGCGCTACCTCGCGGGCGCGCGGATCACCGAGGCGGACTGGCGGCTCTTCCCCACGCTCCTGCGCTTCGATCCGGTCTATGTCGGCCATTTCAAGTGCGACCGGCGGCGGATCGTCGACTACCCGAATCTCTGGGCCTATACGCGCGAACTCTACCAGCAGCCGGGCGTCGCGGGGACGGTGCGGATGGACCATATCCGCCGCCACTACCTCTACAGCCACGAGACGATCAACCCGAACCGGATCGTCTCCACCGGTCCCGTCATCGACTGGGCGGCGCCGCACGGGCGGGAGCGGCTGAAGGCCGCGTGAGCGGAGAGACCGGTCGCGCTTTCCGCCCCCATGCGCTACCCAACCGCTTCCGGCGGGGCGGGGTAGGGCATGGGCATCCTGATCGAAGGCGTCGTGAAGCGGTTCGGCGGGGCCGCGGTGGTGGACGGGGTCAGCCTCGAAGCGCCGGAAGGGGCGTTCACGGTCGTCGTCGGCCCCTCGGGCTGCGGCAAGTCCACGCTCCTGCGGCTCATCGCCGGGCTGGAGCGGCCGGAGGAGGGGCGGATCGCGCTCGGCGGCCGAACGGTCTCCGGCCCGGGGCTCCACACGCCGCCGGAGGCGCGGCAGGTCGGCGTCGTCTTCCAGTCCTACGCGCTCTGGCCGCACATGTCGGTGCTGGGCAACGTCGCCTTTCCGGGCGAATCCGCCGGCATGGGACGGGCGGCGGCGCGGGAGGCGGCGGAGGCGCATCTCCGCGCCGTCTCGCTGGAGCCCTTCGCGGCGCGGAAGCCGGCCGAGCTTTCCGGCGGGCAGCGCCAGCGCGTCGCGCTCGCGCGCTGCCTCGCGCAGGGGGCGCGGACGATCCTGATGGACGAGCCGCTCGCGAATCTTGACCCGCATCTCCGCGCCGCGATGGAGGAGGAGCTGGCGGATTTCCACCGGCGGACCGGGGCGACGACGCTCTTCATCACCCATGACCAGCGCGAGGCGATGGCGCTGGCGGACCGGATCGCGGTGATGGAGGCGGGGCGCTTCCTCCAGGTCGGCGCGCCGGAGGAGGTTTACGAGCGGCCCGCCTCCGCCCGCGTCGCCGCCTTCATCGGGAAGGGCGCGCTCCTCCCCTGCCATGTCGAGGCGGCGTCGGGCGGGCGCGCCGCGCTCCGGCTCGCCGGGCGGGCGCTGGAGGCGGCCTGCGCCGTCTCGGCGCGGCCGGGGCCGGCGCGGCTCCTCGTCCGGCCCGAATCCTTCAGCCTGGCGGAGGAGGGGATGCCGGCGCGGATCGTCTCCGCCGCCTATCGCGGCGGGCATTGGGAGGCGATGGCGGCGCTCGACGGCGTGGAGGGCGCGGCGCCGATCCTGCTCCCGCGGCGGCCCGTGGAGGGCGAAAAGCTCTCGCTGCGGCTCTCGGGGGGATGGGTTCTGCCCGAGTAGGTTTGGCCGAACCGTTGAACCCGGCCGGGCGGAGGCGCCGCGCCCGCGCGCGCTCCTTGGCCCGTGCGACCAGCACGGGCCGCGGCCTCCCTCCCCCAAGGGAGGCCGCATCGCAATGTCTCAAGATGCTCAAGGGTAAGAGTTCCTGACGCCATAAACCGCCGAAACCAACCGCCCCGAGGCGGCCCCCCGAGGGAGCCCGCGGCCCTCCGCGCTCCGTTCGGGCGACGGCCGGCTCACCGCCAGGGCACGACCCCCGGCGGCGCGCCCCGGCCCAGCCGGTCCAGCGCCAGCATCAGGAGCGCCGTCGCGCCGACCGTCACCGCCGCCATCGCCGCGGCGAGGCTGGTGGCGCCCCCGTCCTCCAGGTTGAAGATCGTCGCGCCGATCGTCTCCGCCCCGGAGGACCAGAGGAGGGCCGAGACCGTCACCTCGTTATAGGCCGTCAGGAAGACGAGGAGCGCGCCGGAGGCCGCGGCGGGCAGGACGAGCGGGGCGGAGATGCGGAGGAGCCGCCGCCCGAACCCGGCGCCGGAGACGCGCGCCGCGTCGTCGAGGCTCGGATCGACCGCGGCGAAGGCGGCCAGCACCGGCTTCAGCCCGATCGCGAGGAAGGCGGCGAGATAGGCGAGGAGGATGATCCAGAGCGTGTTGTAGAGGCTCACGCCCAAGAGCGGCAGCGGCCGGATGAAGGCGATGATGAAGGCGACCGAGACGACGAGGCCGGGCACGGCGTAGGCGATCTCCGCCTGCCCGGCGGCGAGGCTCGCGAGGCGGCGCGCAGCCCTCCCCCCCCGGCTCATGAAATGGCCGAGCCCGATGGCGAGGGCGGCGATCAGCAGCGCGGCGGCGGAGGCGATGAGCGTCGAATTGAGGAAGGCCCGCGCCGTCGCCTCCTGCCGGAACAGGATCTCCGCGAAATGGCGGAGCGTGACCGTCTCCGCATTCAGCGGCGCGCCGTAGGTGGGCGAGAGCGCGGTGGCGAGGAGCGCGCTCAGCGGCAGGATCAGCGTCGCCCCGACGAGGAGCCAGGTCGCCGCCTCCGCCGGCGCGCGCCAGCGCCCGAGCGGCTGCGCGAGCGGCGGTTGCGGCGGGCCGGAAAGGGCGGCGCCGAAGCGGCGCTGCGCGAAGAGCTGGAACGCGAGCGCGCCGAGCGCGACCAGCGAGATGAGGAGCGCGATGACGGCGACGGAACCGAGCATGTCCGGCCCGAAGCTTGTCAGCCGTCGCCAGATCAGCACCGGCAGCGTGTCATAGCGCGCCGGGATGCCGATGATCGCGTTCACGCCGAAATTGCCGAGCGCCGCGGTGAAGGAGAGCGCGAAGCCGGCGAGGAGCGCGGGCGCGACGAGAGGCAGGACAATGCGGAAGAGCACGCGCCCGAACCCCGCCCCGGCGAGCCGCGCGGCCTCCGCCATCTCCCGCGGCAGGGCGCGGAGCGCGGCGCGCACGGTGAGGAAGGCGAGCGGCGCATGCTGCGCGGAAAGGAGCGCGATCAGCCCCGCCGCCGAATGCATCGGGTTGGGCGAGCCCGGCGGCGGCGCAAGGCCGAGCGCGAGGAGGAGCGGCGAGGCGGGGCCGAGCGCCTGGAGCCAGGCGATCGCCGTCACATGCGGCGGGATCATCAGCGGCAGGAGGATGAGAAAGGCGAGAGGCCCCTTCGCGCGGATGTCCGTCAGCCCGACGAGGAGCGCCAGCGCGGCGCCGGCGATGGTGGCGAAGAGCGCGGAAAGGGCCGCGCTTTCCAGCGAGTTGAAGAGCGCGCGCCGCACGGAGCGGCTCTCCAGCGCCTCCGCGAGCGGGGCGAGGGAGGGGCCGTCCGGCCCCCGCAGCCCGACCTCGAAGAGGAGGAGGAGCGGCAGGCCGACAACGGCGGAGACGAGGAGGAGAAGTGCGGCGAGGGCGAGCCCCGCCGCCGCGATGGCGCAACTCAGCCCCCGAAGATCTCCGTGAAGCGGAGCTTGTTCTTCGCATCGTCCGTCAGCGCCGCGGCCGGGTCGAAGCCGAGGAGCTTGATGTCGGAGACGGGCGGGAAGCCGGCCGGCGGCGCGACCGCCGGGTGCGCCGGAAGATAGCCCTGCGAGGCGGCGAGCTTCTGCCCCTCCTCGGAGATCAGGAAATCGACGAAGGCCTTCGCCGCCTCGGGGTTCCTCGCGGTCGAGAGGATCGCGACCGGCTCGGTCACCGCGGAGACGCCCTCGGACGGGAACACGAACTCGACCGGCGCGCCATCCGCCTTGCCGCGGATCGCAAGGAAGTCCACGACGAAGCCATAGAGCTTGTCGCCCCCGGCCACCGCCTTGTAGACGCCGCCGTTCCCGCCCTCGGCCAGCGCGCCCTGGTCGGCCAGCGCCTCGTAATAGTCCCAGCCGAGCGCGGGGACGCCGGTCAGCGAGACCATGTGGATCGTCGCGGCGCCCGAGGTGAGCGGGGAGGGGAGGGCGATGGAGCCCTTCGCCTCGGGCTTCGTCAGGTCCGCCCAGGAGGCGGGCTTCATCGGGGCGGCCGTGTTGTAGACGATGCCGGTGGTGATGAGCTTGGTGGAGAACCAGAACTTTTCCGGGTCCATCACGCCGGCGCCATAGGCGGAGATGTCCGCCTCCGGATGGGCCATCAGCCGGCCCTCGGCCTTCAGGCCCTCCATGGTGACCGAATCGGCGATGAGGAGGAGGTCGGGCTGCGGCGCGCCGGCCTCGAACTCGGCGGCCAGCTTGGCCATGACCTTGGTCGTCCCGTCCCGGAACCATTCGACCTCGACGCCGGGATGCGCGGCCTTGAAGGCGTCGACCGTCGCCTGCGCATCAGCGGGCGGCTGCGAGGTATAGAGCACGAGCTTGCCCGCCGGCGCGGCGAAGGTCGGCGCGGCGAGGAGAAGCCCGGAAAGGGCGAGTGCGAGCGAAATGCGCATGGCGCTGATCCTCTTCTTGCTTGGATGTCGGGGTCGCGTCGCGACATCGCGCGCACTATCACCGGATTGCGACAGTTCGGACAAGGCGCGGCCCGCTCCCGTGCGGCAGTTGATCCGCGCACGGCGGCGCGTCAGGATCGCGGCGCAACGGTCAGGGGGATGGGGACGATGGCGAGCGACATTCTGCAAGACCGGGCGCGAGCGTGAGCGCCGTCGAGGTGGCGGACCTCCTGAAGCTGCTCGATATCGAGCGGCTCGAGGTCGATCTCTTCCGCGGGCAGGGCGAGGGCGGCGAGAACGGGGACCGCATCTATGGCGGCCATGTGATTGCGCAGGCGCTCGTCGCCGCCTACCGCACGGTGGAGGACCGGCTCTGCCACTCCCTCCACGCCTATTTCATCCGGCCGGGGGACCCGAAGATCCCCATCATCTTCGAGGTGGACCGGGCGCGGGACGGCGGGAGCTTCACCACGCGGCGGGTGATCGCCGTGCAGCACGGCAGGCAGATCTTCAACCTCGCCGCCTCCTTCCAGAAGCCGGAGGCGGGCTGGGAGCACCAGCACCCGATGCCGGAGGCGCCCGATCCGGAGGGCCTGCCGAGCCGGGCCGACCAGCGCGCCGCGCTCGCCGAGCAACTGCCCGAGGACAAGCGGGAGCATTTCAAGCGCCGCCGGCCCATCGAGATCCGCGAATGCGACCCGGTGGATATCCTGAAGCCGGAAAAGACGGGCGACTTCAACCGCCTCTGGTTTCGCGTGGCGACGCGGCTCGACCAGCCGCTCTGGGTTCATCACTGCCTGATGGCCTACGCCTCCGACATGAACCTCCTCGCCAGCGGGAACCGCCCGCACGGCATCTCCTGGTGGCGGGGCGAGGTGATGGGCGCGAGCCTCGACCATGCGATGTGGTTCCACGGCCCGCTCCGCTTCGACGACTGGCATCTCTACGTGATGGACAGCCCGTTCGGCGGCGGCGCGCGCAGCTTCAACCGCGGCGCGATCTACAGCCGGGACGGGCGGCTCGTCGCCTCCGTCGCGCAGGAGGGCCTGATGCGGCCGGTGAAGCCGCGCTGACCTAGCCGGCGCCGCCCGCGAGCCAGACCTCCAGCGTCATCCGCCCCGGCAGGTCGTCGAAATCCGAGAAGTCCCGGACCGCGAAGCCGGAGCCGAGAGTCCCGCCCAGCGCGGCGGCGAGCGCGCCGGCGCGCGCCCCGTCCTCCGCGAAGTAAAAGCGGACATGGTCGGCGGAAACGTCGAAGCCGACCTCCCGGAGCGTCACATGCGCGAATTCGTCGCCCGTCAAGGCGACCGAGAGCGCCTCGGCCAGCGCGCGGCTTTCGGGCGCATGGTGGATCACCACCCACGCGGCCCCCGAGGATGGCGCGACGGAGACGGCGGAGACGGGCCGCGGGCGCGGGGCGGGGGACCGGAAGGCGGACTGGACCGCCGCCTCGCCCGCGCCTTCGCCCGCCAGCGCCGCGAGGGCGACCGGCGCCGCGCGCGCCGGGGCCGGGGCCTCCGGCGGCATGAGGCGTGAGGCCGGCTGCGGCCTGGCGGCCGCGACAAAGGCTCCGCCGGCGGGCGACGCTTCCGGCGTGGCGGCGGCGGCGGCGCGGGCCGGGCTCGCGGCCGCCGTCGTCTCCAGGCTGGGCGCCGCCGCCGCGACCGGCTTCGGTATGGATGCGGGCGCCGCCGCGGGCGCCGAAGCGTCCGCCGCCGCCGCGGAGACGGGCTCCGCCCCGGGCGCCGCCGCGAACGGCGGCGTCGGCGCTGCGGCGGGCGAAGGGGCCGTTCCGGGCGCGAACCCGGACATCATCGCCGCCGTCGCCGTGACCGCCAGCGCGGCGAAGGCCGCCATCGCCAGATGCGCGCGCCTCGTCCGCCGCGCCGGGGCCGGGGCCGCCGCGGGCGCCGCCGGTTCGGCCTCGGCCCCGCGCTCGGCTCCCCCCGCCCCGCCGCGAGCGACGGCCGCGGCGATGAGCCCGAACGCGTCCCTCGGCTCTTCCGGGGCGCTCGGGCCGGGCTTCGGGGCCGCGCGCCGCAGCTCCTGCCGCGGCGACGCGGCGGCGCGGGCGGGCGCGAGGGCGGCGAGCGCAGGCTGCCGCGCGCGCCGGGCGAGCTCTTCGCCGCCGAGGAGCAGGAGCGCGAAGCCGGCCTTCGACGCGATCCCGGCCAGCGAAACGAGTTCCGCATCCGTCAGGCGCTCGGCCCTCTCGACCGCCAGCGCCGCCGGGCCCGCCTCCGCCGCAAAGGCGGCGAGGCGCGAGGCCTGCGGTTCGAGATCGAAGGGCGTCAGCCCGAAGGCGAGGCACGCCCAGGCGGAGAGATGCCCCTGCCCGCCGGCATGTTCGGAAAGGCGCCCGAGCCGCAGCGGCCCGGGGTCGGCCTCCAGCGCGGCCGCGATCTCATCCGCCGAAGCGCCCGTAACCAGCGTGACGCCGCCAGCCGCAAGAGACAGTTTCAGGCCGCAATCGGCCTCCTCGTCCCGCGGCGCATCGGCCGCGAGATAATCTTCCACCATGGCCACGCGATGATCCTCCGGGTTCCGGTCGCGCGCCCCACACTTTTACGCTTCGTCCGAAGACGAACAGAAGTCTCACTCAACGCGAAAGCGTTAACCTTTCTTGGCGGCTGAAGGAAGGCGGAATGGTAGGCCCGGAGGGACTTGAACCCCCAACCAAACCGTTATGAGCGGTCTGCTCTGACCATTGAGCTACGGGCCCTTCCGGCGGCGAGGCCGGCATACCGGCGATAGGACAAAGCGCGCCATGCGGCAACCCTCGGGAGGCGCCGGCGCGAAACGGGAGGGAACGATCCGGCGGCGAGACCGTTGAGAGGGGGCGAGAGGCGACGACAGGCCGGATGGCCCCGCCGCCTCGAAGCGACCGCGCCGAAAGGCCCTTGCGGTCGCAGGAAACCGATCACGGAAAGGACGTCATTCATATGAAACGCCTCATCTCCACCACTGCTCTCTCCCTTGTCGCCGGCTTCGCGCTGGGCGCGACCGGCGCCGTCGCGGACGCCACCAAGACCGACCGCGATGCGATGACCGGCGCGAACGTGAAGTCCGAGGCGCAGTCCGACCCCTCGGGTTCGGGCCTCACCAGCGCCGGGAGCCATGGCGGCTCCAACCCGCCGGGCTCGGGCCTCACCGGCGCGGGCGGCGACGACCCGGCTCCGCAGACGGAGGCGGCGACCGTTCCCTCCGCTCCCGCCGGGGCGGCGACGGCGGCCGACAGCGCGGCGACGAATACCGGCCGCGACGCGCAGACGGGCGACCGCTACACGCAGGAGGATCCCGAGGGCTCCGGCCTCACCAGCGCCGGGAGCCAGGCCGAGGCTGACCCGGACGGTTCCGGCCTCACCGGCGCCGGCCAGGCCGCCGCGACGGAAACGGACCGTGACGCCCAGTCGGGCGGCTGAACCGAAGCGCCATGCGCGCCTGACGATCCGGACGCCGCACGCCGCCGCCCCGCAAGGGGCGGCGGTTCCGCATGTCCGGCCTTAACTTTGCTCCGGGTCCGGTATAAGGCCGGCGGCGACAGCGAAAGGCCCGCCATGCCCGACCAGACCGACCGACCGAACGGCCTCACCTACCGCGACGCGGGCGTGGATATCGACGCGGGCGCGGCCCTCGTCGAGGCGATCAAGCCCGCCGCCGCCTCCACCGCCCGATCGGGCGTGGTGGACGGGCTCGGCGGCTTCGGCGCGCTCTTCGACCTTCGCGCCGCCGGCTATCGCGACCCGATCCTCGTCGCGGCGACGGACGGGGTGGGAACCAAGCTGAAGCTCGCCATCGAGACGGGGATTTTCGGCACGGTCGGCGTCGACCTCGTGGCGATGTGCGTCAACGATCTCGTCTGCCAGGGGGCGGAGCCGCTGTTCTTTCTTGACTATTACGCGACCGGCGCGCTCGACGTCGCCGCCGGCGCCGCCGTCGTGAACGGGATCGCGGAGGGATGCCGCCTCGCCGGCTGCGCGCTGATCGGGGGGGAGACGGCGGAGATGCCGGGTCTCTATGCGAAGGGCGATTTCGACCTTGCGGGCTTCTCCGTCGGCGCGATGGAGCGGGGCGGCGCGCTGCCGCGGGCGATGGCGGCGGGGGACGTGCTCTTCGGCCTCCCCTCCTCGGGCGTCCATTCCAACGGCTTCTCGCTCGTTCGCAGGGTTGCGGAACGGGCCGGGCTGGGCTGGGAGGCGCCGGCGCCCTTCGCCGCCGGGCCGCTCGGCGCCGCGCTGCTGGCGCCGACGCGAATCTACGTGAAGGCCGCTCTCGGCGCGATCCGCGCGGGCGCGTCCGGCCTCGCCCACATCACCGGCGGCGGGCTGACGGAGAACCTGCCGCGCGTCCTGCCCGAAGGGCTCGGCGCGGAGATCGACCTCTCCGCCATCAGCGCGCCGCCGGTCTTCGCCTGGCTGCGGGAGGCGGGGGGCGTGGCGGAGGCGGAGATGCTCCGCACCTTCAATTGCGGGATCGGCATGGTCGTCGTCGCGCCCGCCGCCGTCGCCGAGGCGGTGGAGGGCGCGCTCTGGGCCAAGCGGGAGGCGCCGGTGCGGCTCGGCGCGCTCGTTCCCGGCGCGGGCGTGACCTATCGGGGCGCCCTCGCGTGACGCGGCGGCGCGCCGCGATCTTCATTTCCGGGCGCGGCTCGAACATGGCCGCGCTCCTCGCCGCGATGGCCGACCCGGCCTTTCCGGCGGAGGCGGCGCTCGTCCTCTCCAACGATCCGGCGGCGAAGGGGCTGGAGACGGCGCGGGCGGCGGGCGTTCCGGCGGAGGCGGTGGATCACCGCGCCTTCCGCGGCGACCGGGCGGCGTTCGAGGCGGCGATGGGCGCAAGGCTCGCGGCGCATGAGGTCGATCTCGTCTGCCTCGCGGGGTTCATGCGGCTGCTGACGCCGGGCTTCGTCTCGGCCTGGCGGGACCGGATGGTCAACATCCATCCCTCGCTCCTCCCCGCCTTTCCCGGCCTCCGGACGCATGAGCGGGCGCTGGAGGCGGGCGTCGCGTTCCACGGCTGCACGGTGCATCTCGTTCGCCCCGAAATGGATTCGGGGCCGATCCTCGGGCAGGCGATGCTTCATGTGAAGCCGGGGGAGGCGCCGGACGACCTCGCCGTGCGCGTCCTCGCGCTCGAACACCGGCTCTACCCTGCCGCGCTCTCCGCCTTCCTTCGCGGGGAGCTGCGGCCGGAGGGCGAGCAAATCCTGCCCGGCCCGCTCGCGCTGGCGGGCTGAAATCAGACCGCGCCGCGCTGATAGGGCGTGGAGCCGAAGCGCGTCCGGTAGCATTTCGAGAAATGCGAGGGCGAGGAGAAGCCGCAGGCGAGCGCGACGTTGATGACGCTCATGTCCGTCTGCCTGAGCAGCTCCCGCGCCCGGTTCAGGCGCATCTCCATCCGGTATTTCTTCGGCGAGCAGTTGAGATAGCGGCCGAAGAGCCGTTCGAGCTGGCGCGGCGAGAGGCCGACGCGCTGCGCGATGTCGGCGGTGCGGAGCGGCTCGTCCAGCTCCGATTCGATCAGCTCCACCGCCTTGGCGAGCCGGTGGTTGCGGATGCCGATGCGGCTGTTGGCGGAAAAGCGCTGCCCCTCCCCCTCCGCCCGCGCGGAGGTGTAGACGAGGCTCTCCGCCACCCGGCGGGAAAGCTCGGCGCCATGCGCGTCCTCGATCAGGCGCAGCATCAGGTCCGTCGCCGCCGCGCCGCCGGAGGAGGAGACATAGCGCCCGTCGATCACGAAGACCGAAGGGTCGAGATCGACTTCCGGATGATCTTCCATGAAGGCGTCGTGATAGCCCCAGTGCAGCGCGCAGGAGCGGCCCTCCATCAGTCCCGCCTCGGCAATGACATAGGAGCCGCAGCAGATCGCGCCGATCCGGCCGGAGCCGAGCCGGGCATGGCGGCGGAGCCAGGTCTTGATCGCAGGGGTCGCGTGCTTCTTCGCGTTGAGCCCGGCGACGACGAAGATCATCGCCTCCGGCATGTCCGCGAGGTCCATGTCGGCGCGGGTGATGGTGCCGTTCGAGCAGCGCTGCTCGACCCCGCCCTCCGCCGCGATGCGCCAGCGGTAAAGCTCCCGCTCCGCATTGAGGTTGGCGATGCGGAGCGGCTCCAGCGCGCAGGCGAAGGCCATGTGGGAAAAGTTCTCGACAAGGAGAAACACGACGTCCTGAGGTTGCTCCGCCATCTCCGCACCCGGTTCCGGCGCCGATTCGCGCCATCGCGCTTCATACACGGTTTCGCGCGCGGCGCCGCAAGCCCTGCGGAACTTGCTATATTGGGGCGAAGAACGGAGGCGCCGGCCATGACGACGACAAGACGCGCATTTCTCGCCCTCGCCGCCGCGGCCCTCGCCGCGCCGCGCGGCGCGCAGGCGGCCCCCGCCTCGCGCCTTCTCTCCCCCCGCTGGGCGGAATTCGGCGCGGGCGGAGACCCGGAAGCCGGCCCCTGGGCCGAGTTCCTCACGCGCTGGCGCCGGCCGGGCGCGGACGGCGTGGCGCTTGTGGACTATGCCGGCGCGAAGGCGGCCGGCGCGCTCGCGCCGCTTCGCGACTGGATCGGCGCGATGGAGCGCGTGGAGCCCGGCCAGCTCTCCCGCCCCGCCGCCTTCGCCTTCTGGAGCAACCTCTACAATGCGGAGACGGTCGCCCTGATCCTCGAAGCCTGGCCGGTGGGGAGCATAAGGGAGATCGGCGGCTCCCTCTTCTCGCCCGGTCCCTGGCGGGAGGCGCGGCTCTCCGTCGGCGGCGAGGCGCTGTCGCTCGACGATATCGAGCATGGCATTCTCCGCCCCGTCTGGGGCGACGCGCGCGTGCATTACGCGGTGAACTGCGCCGCGCTCGGCTGCCCCGATCTCGGCGCCGAGCCCTGGCGGGCGGAGGGGCTCGACGCTGCGCTGGACGAAGCCGCGCGCGTCTTCGTCAATCATCCGCGGGGCGCGCGGGCGGAGGGCGGGCGGCTCGTCGTCTCGAAGATCTACGACTGGTTCGAGGAGGATTTCGGCGGGACGGACGCAGGCGTCATCGCCCATCTCCGCGCCTACGCCGCGCCGCCTCTCGCCGCCGCGCTCGAAGGCGTCACCCGCATCTCGGGGAGCGAATACGACTGGTCGATCAACGCCGCATGAGCCGCGCCGCCCCTTCCTCCGCGATGGCGAGCGCGGAGGTGAGGCCCGGGCTCTCGATCCCGTAGAGGCCGAGATAGCCCGGGAGCCCGTGCGCCTCCGGCCCGTCGATCCGGAAATCCGCCGCGCCGCCCGCCTCCGGCCCCGCGAGCTTGGGGCGGATCCCCGCATAATCCGGCTTCAGCGCGCCGTCGGGCAGGCCCGGCCAGTAGCGGCGGATCGCGGCGTAGAAGCTTTCGCCGCGCGCCGGGTCCACCGCGTAATCCTCCCGCTCGATCCATTCCACATCCGGCCCGAAGCGCGCCTGCCCGCCCATGTCGAGCGTCAGGTGGACGCCGAGCCCGCCGACCACCGGCGCAGGGTATATGAGGCGGGAGAAGGGGGCGCGGCCTTCGAGCCGGAAATAGCTCCCCTTCGCCATCAGCATCGCGGGCCCGGAGCCGCCGGGCGCGAGGCGCGGCGCGGCGAGGCCGGCGGCGTTCACGACCTCCCGCGCGAGGAGCCGCATCGGCTCCGCGCCCCCGACCTCGACGAGGAAGCCGCCCTCCTGCGGCGCGAGGGAGAGGACGGGCGCGCCGAGCGCGAGCATCGCCCCCCTCTCCTCCGCCGCGCCGAGGAGGGAGAGCATGAACCCGTGCGAATCCACGATCCCCGTCTCGGGCGAGAGGAGCGCGCCCTCCGCCCGGAGCGCCGGCTCCATCGCCCGCGCCTCCGCGCCCGAAAGGCGGCGCATGCCCTCCACCCCGTTCGCCGCCGCCTTTGCGGCGAGCGCGTCGAGCCCTTCCAGCTCCGCGGGTTCGGCGGCGACGATGAGCTTGCCGGTCTTCCTCGCCCCGACGCCATGCGCGGCGCACCAGTCGTAGAGAAGCCGCCGCCCCTCGACGCAGAGCCGCGCCTTCAGGCTGCCGGCGGGGTAATAGATGCCGGCATGGATCACCTCGGAATTGCGGGAGGAGATGCCGGTTCCGAACGCCGTCTCCCCCTCGCAGATCAGCACCTCCCGCCCCCTTGCGGCGAGCGCTGCGGCGAGGGCGAGGCCGACGACGCCGGCCCCGATGACGAGGGTTTCGACCTCATCCACGGGCGTGCCACTCTGAATTCGCCGGGCGCGCATTCGTCGGGTCGAGATGCGCCACGCGCCGCAAGCGCCCGGCCGGTCTGACCCGTGTCAGATCGGCCCGCGGTCGTCGCCCCCCCGGCGACCGCGTCTCCGCGGCCGCCGCGACGACCGCGGCGCGATCTTCGACATTCGGGAAGGCTTGGCGCCCCTCGGGCTCCGGCTTGCGCCTCCGCCCGAACGGCCTCGGCGACCTTCCCCCGGAAGGTCGCTGACCGAGGCCGTGGCCCGGAACCCGCGGCGATGACTGCACGACGATGACCGCGCACAAGAGAGACGAACCGGCCTTCCCCGCCACGATGTTCATGCTATGTTTCCTTCCATGCACTGGCCCCGCCCCCCGTCCTGCCTCCGCGCCGCCGATCTCGACCTGCCGCCGAACGGCGCGCTCGTCGCCGTCGCCGGGCTCGTCCTCGTGCGGCAGCGGCCGGGCACGGCGAAGGGCGTCATCTTCGTGACGCTGGAGGACGAGACCGGGGTCGTCAATGTCGTGGTCTGGGCGCAGGTCTACGAGGCCTACCGGCGGCAGGTGATCGCGGGGCGGCTTCTCCGCGTCACCGGCCGCATCCAGCGGGAAGGGGCGGTGACGCATGTCGTCGCCCGCCATGTCGAGGATCTCTCCGCCCTGCTCGATTCGCTCGCCGCCGGCGCCCCGCCGCTCGACCCGGCGGGGCCGACGGACGAGGTCCGCCGCCCCGTCCCGCCCCAGCGCCCGCGCGCGATGCATCCGCGGGACCAGGCGCGCGCGCATTTCCCGGGCCGCCCCTGAGCGGCGGCGCCTTGGCCCTTTCCGGCCCGGCGCAGGGGGAACCGGCGTCTTGCCGCCTTCCATGAAGCCCCTGCTTGGACTACAGCGCTATTCGGGCGCGAGCCGCCGCGGCCCTCTCCCGGCGGCTCCCCCGGAATGAAGGCCTGCGCGCGCCCGGTCGCCAGCGGCGAGGAGAAGACATGAGCACGAAACCCGATCTCGAAGCCTGGTCCGCCCTCGCGGAGAAGGAGCTGAAGCGGAGCCCCGATGCGCTCGTCTGGGAAACGCCCGAAGGCATCCCCGTGAAGCCGCTCTACACCGAGGCCGATCTCGAAGGGCTCGGCCATCTCGGCTCCGTCCCCGGCCATGCGCCCTTCGTGCGCGGCCCGAAGGCGACGATGTATGCGGGCCGGCCCTGGACGATCCGGCAATATGCCGGCTTCTCCACGGCGGAGGAATCGAACGCCTTCTACCGCAAGGCGCTGGCGGCGGGACAGAAGGGGCTTTCCGTCGCCTTCGACCTCGCCACCCATCGCGGCTATGACAGCGACCATCCGCGGGTCATCGGCGATGTCGGCAAGGCCGGTGTCGCCATCGACTCGGTGGAGGACATGAAGATCCTCTTCGACGGCATCCCGCTCAACGAGATGTCCGTCTCCATGACGATGAACGGCGCGGTCATCCCCGTCCTCGCCTCCTTCATCGTCGCCGGGCTCGAACAGGGCGCGAAGCTGGAGGAGCTTTCGGGGACCATCCAGAACGACATCCTCAAGGAGTTCATGGTCCGCAACACCTATATCTATCCGCCGGAGCCGAGCATGCGCATCGTCTCCGACATCATCGGCTACACCGCCGCGAACATGCCGAAATACAACTCGATCTCGATCTCCGGCTACCACATGCAGGAGGCGGGGGCGAACCTCGTGCAGGAGCTGGCCTTCACGCTGGCCGACGGCAAGGAATACGTGAAGGCGGCGATCGAGGCGGGGCTGGACGTGGACGCCTTCGCCGGCCGCCTCTCCTTCTTCTTCGCCATCGGCATGAACGTCTTCATGGAGGCGGCGAAGCTCCGCGCCGCGCGCTTCCTCTGGCACCGGATCATGGAGGGCTTCGGGGCGAAGAAGGAAAGCTCCAAGATGCTCCGCACCCATTGCCAGACCTCGGGCGTGAGCCTGCAGGAGCAGGACCCCTACAACAACGTCGTGCGCACCGCCTACGAGGCGCTCGCCGCCGTGCTCGGCGGCACGCAGTCGCTCCACACCAATTCCTTCGACGAGGCGCTGGCGCTCCCCACCGAGTTTTCCGCCCGCATCGCGCGGAACACGCAGCTCATCCTCCAGCACGAGACGGGGGTGACGAAGGTCGTCGATCCGCTCGCCGGCTCCTATTATGTCGAGGCGCTGACGGCGGAGCTGGCCGAGGCCGCCTGGAAGATCATCGAGGAAGTGGACGAGATGGGCGGCATGACGAAGGCGGTGGCCTCCGGCATGCCGAAACTCCGGATCGAGGAAAGCGCGGCGAAGCGGCAGGCGGCGGTGGACCGGGGCGAGGAGGTGATCGTCGGCGTCAACAAGTATCGCCTCGCCAAGGAAGACCCGATCGAGATCCGGGACATCGACAACACGGCGGTCCGCGAATCGCAGGTCGCCCGCCTCGCCCGCGTGAAGGCGGGCCGGGACGCCTCCGCCTGCGAGGCCGCGCTCGCCGCGCTGGAGCGGGGCGCGAAGGAGGGGACGGGAAACCTCCTCGCCCTCGCCGTCGAGGCCGCGAAGGCGCGCGCGACCGTGGGCGAGATGTCCGACGCGATGGAGCGCGCCTTCGGCCGCCACCGCGCCGAGGTGAAGACCCTCGCCGGCGTCTACGGCGCCGCCTATGAGGGCGACGAGGGCTTCGCCGCCATCCAGCGGGATGTCGAGGCCTTCGCGGAGCGGGAGGGGCGGTGCCCCCGCATGATGGTCGTGAAGATGGGGCAGGACGGGCATGACCGCGGCGCCAAGGTCATCGCCACCGCCTTCGCCGATATCGGCTTCGACGTCGATGTCGGCCCCCTCTTCCAGACGCCGGAGGAGGCGGCGCAGGACGCCATCGACAACGACGTCCACGTCGTCGGCATCTCCTCCCAGGCGGCGGGGCACAAGACGCTCGCGCCGAAGCTGGTGGAGGCGCTGCGGGCGGCGGGGGCGGATGACGTCATCGTCATCTGCGGCGGCGTGATCCCCAGCCAGGACTATCAGTTCCTGAAGGAGTCCGGCGTCGCCGCGATCTTCGGCCCCGGCACGAACATCCCCGCCGCGGCGAAGGAGATTCTGGGCCTCATCGGGCGGCGCTGAGCCGCCCTTTCTCACCGCTGCCCCGGCCTTGAGCCGGGGCCCCTCATTCACGCTGCCCCGGCCTTGAGCCGGGGCCTCGCCGAATGAAGCGCCCTACCTCGCCAAATACGATTGAAACAATCCGATCACGGCTTTTATCGTTCAGAATCAATCCTCCGAGGCCGATTTCCATGGAAATCTGCCGAAATTGCCTTTCAGGGCCCCGCTTCCGGCCCCTTTTCCTCCCCCTTTTCCGGCGTCAATCCATAGGGCGCGACGAGCCGCCAGACATGGGCGGGGATCATGTGCTTCATCCGTTTCGGGTGCGCCCGGCGGAGGTGCAGCACCGTCTCCGCCGCCTTCATCTCCAGCCGCGCCCTTGCGAATTCGAGGCCGCGCGGCCCGATCAGCGGCTGGAGGAAGGCGGCGATGGGCCGCGCCCAGTCCGGCATCGCGCGGAGCGGCAGGCCCCCCGCCGCCCGCGCCGTGTTGGCGATGAACCCCGCCACCGCCCCCTTCCGCCGCCCCTTGGAGATGAGCGGCTTCGTCTCCAGCCGCCCCTCCAGCAGCCGCAGCATCTCCGCCCCCCGCCCGTTCCGGACGATCAGCCACTGGTCCCCGTCCCCCGCCATGTAGCCGACCGTGACGTCCGCGAGCCGGTTGGAATAGTCCACGCAGGTCCGGCAGGTGAGGGGGAAGAAGTCGGGCCGGAGCTTCGAGATCGGCAGCTTCAGGAACGGGATCGTCCGCCCCTTCCGCCCGTCATCGTAGCGAAGCTCGACCCTGAAATCCGCCCGGAATTCGAGATAGGAGACGCCGCCCGGCTCCGGGTCGAGCAGGGCGAGGAACTCGTGGAAGTTCTCCGTCGTCGTGTTGTCCGAGCAGGGCGTGCCGATCACGTAGAGCCGCTCCAGCCCCAGCTCCGCCTCCAGCGCCCGGAGCGCGTAGACCTGGCAGGGAATGCCGATCATCGCGATCCGCCTGTATCCCTTCGCCGCCGCCTCGGGGAGGAGCGCGAGGGTCGGCGCCCAGCCCATCCGCATCCCCCTGCACCGCGCCATCTCCGCCGGGTCGGTGACGATCACGGGCATCGGCCGCCAGCGATCCTCCGGATGGGGCGCCACCGCGAGCACCGCGTCGACCGCCCCCGTCTCCAGCAGCCGCGCGCCGAGGGTCGAGGCGATCCCGCTCCACTGCGCGCCCTCCGCCGCGGGGGAGAGCCGGGCGCGGAGCATCGCCTGCGTCACGCCGAAGAACCCCTCGTCCCCCTCCCTCGCCGCCTCCCGCCCGTGCGCCGCCCGCTCCGCCGCGGGATAGTCGGGCCGGATGAACTGGCAGGCCCGCCCGCAGGCCTTCCCGTCCCCGATCCGCGAGACGCCGCAATCGGTGCAGAGGCCGGGGCGCGGGGCGCCGGGAAGATCGGGGGCGAGGAACGGGGCGCTCATGGCCGGAGGCTACCGCCCGGCCGCCGCCCCGTCGAGCCGCCGGCCTGTCCGAATCTTGCGAAACCGTGTAGGCCGCGCGCGAGCCCAAACCGGAAAGGACAGTCCATGCCCACCCAGGTTCTCTACTCCACCTCCTCCGAAGCGACCGGCGGCCGGGACGGCCACACGAAATCCCTCGACGGCCCCTTCGAGGCGAAGCTGGTGACGCCGCAGGCGCTCGGCGGCGCGGGCGGCGAGGGGGTGAACCCCGAGCAGCTCTTCGCCTCCGGCTACGCAGCCTGCTTCCTCGGCGCGATGAAGTTCGTCGCCAGCCAGACGAAGACGGCCGTGCCGGCTGATACGAAGGTCAAGGCGACGGTCGGCATCGGCCCGCGCTCCGAAGGCGGCTTCGGGCTCGACGTCGCGCTCGCGGTCGATCTGCCGGGAATGGACAAGGCCGCGGCGCAGGCGCTGATCGAGGCGGCGCACGAAGTCTGCCCCTATTCCAACGCCACGCGCGGCAATCTCGACGTGAAGCTCAGCCTCGCCTGAGCCGGAGGGCGCGCGGGGTCAGGCCCCGCGCGCCATCGCGGCGACGCCGGTGCGCGCCACTTCGAGAAGGCCGAGCGGGCGCATCAGGTCGACGAAGGCGTCGATCTTCCGCACGTCGCCGGTCAGCTCGAAGACGAAGCTCTCCAGCGTCGTGTCGACCACCTTGGCGCGGAAGACATCCGCCATCCGCATCGCCTCGACCCGCTTCTCCCCCGTGCCGCCGACCTTGACGAGCGCAAGCTCGCGCTCCACCGCCGCGCCCTCCACCGTCAGGTCGTGGACCTCGTGAACCGGCACGATGCGCGAAAGCTGCGCCTTGATCTGCTCGATCACCTGCGGCGTGCCCGTCGTGACGATGGTGATGCGGGAGAGATGGCCGAGATGGTCAGTCTCCGCCACGGTCAGGCTCTCGATGTTGTAGCCGCGGCCCGAGAAGAGGCCGATGACGCGGGCGAGCACGCCGGCCTCGTTATCGACGATCAGCGAGAGCGTATGCCGCTCCTCCACGTCGGAAAAGGTGGGGCGGAGATTGTAGGCGCTCTTGCGGGAAGAGCCTTTCTTGATGGAGAGGGCGTTCATATCTCTGGCCTTTCAGGCTAGGCTCCGGCGCGAGGCCGGGAAGGAGCGGGCGTGACGCCGCTGATCTATGTGTCCTACGGGATGGCGAAGTCGGGCTCGACGCTGGCCTTCCGGCTCGTCTCCGCCGTGCTGGAGCAGGCGGGGCTGGGGCAGGAGGATGTCGACCTCCGCCCGCTGATCCCCGGCGCCGACCGGCGCTTCGTCGAGGTGATCCGCCCGCGGGAGCTGGCGGCGCTCCGCGATCTGGCGGAGGCGCGGGGCCGCATCGTCGCGGTCAAGACGCATTCCGGGCTCTGGGATTGCGTGCTTCGCGGGCTGGAGGAGGGCTGGATCGCCGCGCACGCCGTGGCGCGGGACCCGCGCGACGTCGCGCTCTCCATGATGGACGCCGCGCGGCAGGGCCGCGGCTGGGGCGGCCGCACCCGCCCCTATGGCGGCATCGAGGAGACGGCGCCGGTGATCCGCGCCCAGATCGAGAAGTTCCAGAAATGGGTCGCGGCGCCGAATGTCCTGCCGCTCGCCTATGAGCCGCTCGCCTTCGGCGCGGCGGGGGAGGCGGCGCGGATCGCGGCGCAGCTCGGCCTGACGGTCGATGCGGAGGCGGCGGCGAAGGCCGCGCTGGCCGCAGGAACGAACCTCAATGTCGGCCGCCCCCGCCGCCACCGGCAGGAGATGGCGCCCGTTCTTTCCGAAGCCTTCGCGGCGGAGTTCGGGGAGTTCATCCGGCGCTGGTGCGCGCCGGACTTCGCCCCGCCCGCGCCGCCGCGGCGCGGGCTGCTCCCCCGTCTCGGCCTGCGCTGAGCGGCCTTCAGACAAGGACGGCCCCGCCGGCCCCTATGGCGCCCTTCGTCTCCGCCTCGCCCAGCAGCATCTCGTTATGCGCCTTGCCCGAGGGGATCATGGGGAAGCAGTTCTCGTGCCGCTCCACCAGGCAGTCGAAGATCACCGGCCCGTCATAGGCCAGCATCTCCTCGATCGCCTCGTCGAGATCGGCCGGGTCTTCGCAGCGGATGCCCTTGCAGCCGAAGGCGTCCGCCAGCTTCACGAAATCCGGCAGCGCCTCGGACCAGGAATGGCTGTAGCGCTCCCCGTGCAGAAGCTCCTGCCACTGCCGGACCATGCCGAGCCGCTCGTTGTTCAGGATGAACTGCTTCACCGGCGCGCGGAACTGGATGGCCGTGGACATTTCCTGCATGTTCATCAGCCACGAGGCCTCGCCCGCCACGTTGATGACGAGGGCGTCGGGATGCGCGATCTGCACGCCGATGGAGGCCGGCAGGCCATAGCCCATCGTGCCGAGCCCGCCCGAGGTCATCCAGCGGTTCGGGGCGTCGAAGCCGAGATATTGCGCCGCCCACATCTGGTGCTGCCCGACCTCGGTGCAGATGTATCGGTCCCGCCCCTTGGTCAGCGCCTCGAGCCGCTGGAGCGCGTATTGCGGCTTGATCGTCGTTTGCGAATTGCGGAAGCCGAAGCAATCCACCCCCCGCCAGCCGCCGATCACGCCCCACCACTTCTTCAAGGCGTCCGACTTCGTCTTCGCGCCGCGGGCCTTCCAGACCTTCAGCAGGTCCTCCAGCACATGGCCGACATCGCCGACGATGGGCACATCCACCCGCACGTTCTTGTTGATGGAGGAGGGGTCGATGTCGATGTGGATCTTCTTCGACTTCGGGCTGAACGCGTCGATCCGCCCGGTGATCCGGTCGTCGAACCGGGCGCCGATGCAGACCATGACGTCGCAGCCGTGCATGGCGAGGTTGGCCTCGTAGGAGCCGTGCATCCCCAGCATGCCGAGCCAGTTGTCCCCCGAGGCCGGATAGCAGCCGAGGCCCATCAGCGTGGAGGTGATCGGGAACCCCGTCTTCGCGACCAGCTCGCGCAGAAGCTGGCTCGCCGCCGGGCCGGAATTGATGACGCCGCCGCCGGAATAGAGGATCGGGCGCTCCGCGTTCTCGATCAGCTTCACCGCCTCCTCGATCGCGTGGATGTCGCCCTTCACCGCAGGCGCGTAGGTGGAGTTCGTCGGCCGCTTCAGGCCCTTGTAGGGCGCGGAGGCGAACTGCAC
Source organism: Pikeienuella sp. (assembly GCF_046290545.1). Lineage (NCBI taxonomy): Bacteria > Pseudomonadati > Pseudomonadota > Alphaproteobacteria > Rhodobacterales > Paracoccaceae > Pikeienuella > Pikeienuella sp. The sequence continues at coordinate 264,966 of NZ_JBKAGV010000014.1, forward strand.
GTCCTTGGGGATGTCGACGAGGACGGGGCCCGGCCTGCCGGACGTCGCCACATGGAACGCCTCGTGGATCGTCTCGCCGAGCTTCGCCGTGTCCTTCACCAGCCAGTTGTGCTTGGTGCAGGGGCGGGTGATGCCGACCGTGTCCGCCTCCTGGAAGGCGTCGTTGCCGATCATGAAGGTGGGCACCTGCCCGGTGAGGCATATGATCGGGATCGAATCCATCAGCGCGTCGGTCAGCCCCGTCACGGCGTTCGTCGCGCCGGGGCCGGAGGTGACGAGCACGACGCCGGGCTTGCCCGTCGAGCGGGCGTAGCCCTCCGCCATATGCGTCGCGCCCTGTTCGTGGCGGACGAGGATGTGGCGGATGCCGTTCTGCTGGAAAATCTCGTCATAGATCGGAAGCACGGCGCCGCCCGGATAGCCGAACACGACTTCCACGCCCTGATCCCTCAGGGCCTGGACCACGATCTGGGCGCCGGTCATCTCACGCGACATCGTCTCTCTCCGTCCTCGCCCCGGTCGTCGTCGGGGGCGTTTCGCCAATAAAAAAGGCCCCGGAAGGGGCCCATGCGCGCATTCGCCGGATGGATCACATCCGCCGGGGCGCGCGCCTCGCAATTACAAGAAGGGTCGTCCGCATGGCCGTCTCCACTTTGCAAAGCGGGATTAGCCTCATGCGGGCGCAGGGTCAACCGCAAAGGCGGAAAGAAAAATGCGTTTTTCTCGCTTGAGCGACATTTTTCTCCATTGAGGGCGTCTGGCCGGCAATTTTCGGAAAGCGGAGGGCCGCCGCGCCCTTCGCCCTTCGCCCATTCGGTTCAGTTTCGCTTGCGCGAGGGCGAGTTCTTCTCGTTTGAGGGCGCGCTGACGGCCGCCCATCTCGACAGGGCCGGGCGAGAGCGCCCGCCGAAAGGAGAGCCCCATGAGACCCCTTCCCGCCACGGATTTCGCGAGCGCGGCGCCCGCCCTCGTCGCCCCGCTCGCCTACATCGTCCCGCAGGAGACGAAGCCCGTCTTCCACTCCCAGGCGCTGACCGGCGGCGAGGCGAAGAGCTTCTTCGCGACCGAGTCCGTCGAGACGCCGATCGGCGATCTCCGCCTCCATGCGGATGAGTTCACCCTCGATCTCGAAGGCTTCGCCTTGCGCATCGCGCCCACCGCCGTCGCCGACCTCTGGGACGATGCGGCGGTGGAGACCGCCTACCACGCCGAGATCGAGGCGCTGCTGAAGGCCGAATACGGCGCCTCCCGCGTCGTCGTCTTCGACGCCACCCGCCGCTCAGACGGCGGCGGCGGCGCGGCGAACCGGGACGGGCGGCGCGGCGCGGCGAAGCGCATCCATGTCGACTACACCGCCGCCTCGGGCCCGCAGCGGGCGAGGGACGCGCTCGGCGCCGACGAATTCGAGGCGCTCGTCGCCCGCGGCGCCCGCATCGTTCAGGTCAATGTCTGGCGGCCCATCGCCGGCCCCGTCCGCCGCGCGCCGCTCGCGCTCGCCGAGGCGGGGTCGATCCGCCCGGAGGATCTTGTGGCGACGGACCAGATGTTCCCGGATCGTGTGGGCGAGATTTACCACCTCGCATTCCATCCGGATCAGCGCTGGTGGCATGCGCCGGAGATGACGCGGGACGAGGTGCTTCTCATCAAGGGCTGGGACAGCGACGAGACCCGCGCCCGCTTCACCCCGCACACGGCCTTTGCGCTGCCTGACGAAGCCGGCGCCCCGGCGCGGGAGAGCATCGAGGTCCGCGCCTATGTCGTGATCGAGTGAGGCGCGGCCGGAGGTCGGGCCGGTTGAACCCGGCCCGCCCTTCGGCCATCCTTCACGCTGATGAGCGCGATCCTCCACACGATCGGATACGAGTCTGCGGCCCTGCCCGACGTGATCGGCCGCCTCCGCGAGGCCGGGGTCGAAATCGTCATCGACGTCCGCGCTGTCGCCGCCTCGCGCCGCGCGGGATTCTCCAAGACCATGTTGCGCGCCTCGCTGGAGGCGGAGGGGATCGGCTACGCCCATATCCGCGCCCTCGGCACGCCGAAGCCGGGGCGGGAGGCGGCGCGAGCCGGGCGCGTGGCGGAGATGGAGGCGATCTTCGCCGCCCATATGGAGACGCCGGAGGCGCAGGACGGGCTCGCCGAGGCCATCGCCATCGCAGGCGAGAAACGCGCGGCCTTGCTCTGCTACGAGGCCTGCGCCGCCGGCTGCCATCGCCGCATCGTCGGCGCGATGATCCGGGGCGCGACCGGCTGCGCCGTGAAGGACCTTTAAGCCCGCTTCCAGTCCGCCATCCGGTTCCGGATCCAGGTCATCTGCCGCTTGGCATAGTTCCGCGTCGCCTGCTTCGCCCGGTCCGCGGCCTCTTCGAGCCCGATCTCGCCGCGGAGATGCGCGAAGAGTTCCGGCGCGCCGACGGCCTTCATCGCGGGGAGCGACGGGTCGAGCCCCCGCGCCAGCATCGCCCGCGCCTCATCGAGCGCGCCGGCCTCCAGCATCCCGTCGAACCGGGCGTCGAGGCGCGCGTAGAGCGCGGCCCTTTCGGGGAGAATGACGACCCGCTCCGCCTCGGAGACGAGCGGCGGCCCCGTCTCCCGCCGCCATGTGGCGAGGCCGCGCCCGGTCGCGCGCAGCACTTCGAGCGCGCGGGCGACGCGGCGGGGGTTGCGAAGGTCCGTCCCCGCCGCGGTCTCCGGGTCGTGCCTCGCCAGCCGGGCGGCGAGCGCGGTCAGCCCCTCCGCCGCCAGCTCGGCCTCGACCGCGTCGCGAACCTCCTGCGGCGGCTCCGGGATCGCCGCAAGCCCCCGTGTCAGCGCCTCGAAACAGAGCCCGGTTCCGCCGACGAAGATCGGGCGCAGCCCCGCCGCCCGCGCCTCCGCCAGAACCGAAACCGCCTCGCGCAGCCAGTCGCCGACCGAATGGCGGACGGATGGGTCCACATGGCCGTAGAGCCGGTGCGGCGCCCGCGCCTCCTCCTCCGCCGGCGGCCGGGCGGTGAGGATGCGCCAGCCGGAATAGGTCTGGCTCGCATCGGCGTTGACGATCACGCCGCCCTTCGCCGCCGCTTCCAGCGCGCGGGCGGATTTGCCCGCGCCGGTCGGCCCGGCGATGAGGAGGGGCAGGGGAGCCATGCGCCCGTTCTCGCCTGCGGTTCGCGAAGCCTCAAGCCCGCGGTTGCCAGAAGTGTTTTCTCCTCTATCCTGCGAGTGCGTCCGTGTTTCGGCGCCGCAACACCGAGTCGCCCCATGCGTGTCGCCGCCCTCGCGTTTCTTCTCTCTCTCGTCGTGTCGCCGACCTTCGCCCAGCAAGGTCCGCCGCCCGTCACCGTCGCGAAGCCCGTCGTCAAGACCATCGTCGAGGATGACGAATTCACCGGGCGTTTCGAGGCGGTGGAGGACGTGACCGTTCGCTCCCGCGTCACCGGCTATCTCGAATCGGTGATGTTCACCGACGGTCAGCTGGTGGAGAAGGGCGAACCGCTCTTCGCCATCGATCAGCGGCAGTTCCGCCTGTTGCTCGAACAGGCGGAAGCGCAGGTCGGGGTGGCCGAGGCGAGCCACGCCTTCGCGCGGGAGCAGCTCGACCGGGCGGAGGCGCTCATCACGACAGGAAATATCGCCCAGGCTACCGTGGACCAGCGGCGCGAAGCCTTCCTCGCCGCGGCCGGCGCGCTCGAACAGGCGCGGGCGGCGGTGCAGTCCGCCCGCATCGACCTCGAATATTCGGAAATCAGCGCCCCGATGTCCGGCCGGATCGACCGGCGGCGCATCGATCCGGGCAACCTTGTGACGGCGAACGAGACCGTGCTGACGAGCATCGTCGCCACCGATCCGATATACTTCTCCTTCGACATCGACGAGCGCTATTTCCTCGCCTATTCGCGTGATGCGCGGGCTCGCGGCGTCCCCCTCAACCAGGGCGGCGGGCTGGAAGCGTATGTGACCCTTCTCGATGAGACGATGGGGACTTTTTCCGGCCAGGTCGATTTCGGCGAGAACCGGATCAGCGCCGAATCCGGCACGCTGCGGCTCCGCCTCGTCGTGCCGAACCCGGACGGCCTCCTCACGCCCGGCCTTTTCGGCCGTGTGAACGTCACCGGCTCGCTGCCCTATGAAGGCGTCCTCATCCCCGATTCCGCGCTGGTGGCGGACCAGAACCGCCGGCTGGTGATGATTGTGGACGGGGAGGGAAAGGTGACCCCGCGCGAGGTGCGGCCGGGGCCGCGGATCGACGGCTACCGCGTCATCCGCGCGGGGCTCGACGGGTCGGAGACCATCGTGATCGAAGGGATCGCCCGCGCCCGGCCCGGCGCGACCGTGACGCCCGAGCTCGTGGAGCTTCCGCCCGCGGCGGAGAACTGAGATGGGCCGCTTCTTCGTAGACCGGCCGGTCTTCGCGGCCGTCCTCTCCATCATCCTCGTGATCGTCGGGATCGTCTCCTACCTTCAGCTTCCCGTCGCGCAATATCCGGAGATCGCGCCGCCCTCCATCGTCGTCCGCGCCGCCTATCCGGGCGCCGACGCGGAGACGGTGGCGGCGACGGTCGCCACCCCGCTCGAACAGGAGATCAACGGGGTGGAGAACATGCTCTACCTCTCCTCCTATTCGACCTCCGACGGCTCGATGAGCATCACCGTGACCTTCGAGCTCGGCACCGATCTCGACGCCGCGCAGGTGCTCGTCCAGAACCGCGTCTCGGTGGCGGAGGCGCGGCTCCCGGCGGAGGTGCGGGCGCTCGGCGTCACCACGTCGAAATCCTCGCCCGACCTGATGATGGTCGTCCATGTCCTTTCGCCGGACGCGACCTTCGACCAGCTCTATGTCTCAAACTACGCCCGCGCGCGCATCCGGGACCGGCTGGTGCGGCTCGACGGGGTGGGCGAGGTCCTCCTTTTCGGCGAGCGGGAATTCTCCGCCCGCGTCTGGCTCGAGCCGGACCGCCTAGCCTCCCTCGGCCTCACGGCGGGGGACGTGGTGGCGGCGCTCCGTGAGCAGAACGTGCAGGTTTCGGGCGGCTCGCTCGGCGGGCCGCCGAACTCCCTCGGCTCCGCCTTCGAGGTGGCGATCACGACCGAGGGGCGTCTTCAGCAGCCGGCGGAATTCGGCCGGGTGATCGTCCGCGCCTCGGATGACGGCCGCATCGTGCGCGTGAGCGACGTGGCGCGGGTCGAGATCGGCGCGCGGAGCTACGTCAACAATTCCTATCTCGACAACAAGGAGGCGGTGGCGCTCGGCATCTTCCAGCGGCCGGGCTCCAACGCCCTCGCCACGGCGGACGCGATCCTCGCGACGATGGAGGAGGTGAAACAGGACTTTCCTCCGGGGCTCGACTACCGCGTCGTCTACAACCCCACGGAGTTCATCTCCGCCTCGGTCGACGCCGTCTACACCACGATCTTCGAGGCGGTCATCCTCGTCGTGGTCGTCATCCTCGTCTTCCTGCAGGGCTGGCGCGCGGCGATCATCCCGCTGGTCGCGATTCCGGTCTCCCTGATCGGGACCTTCGCCTTCATGCTGGCCTTCGGCTACACGATCAACCTTCTCACGCTCTTCGGCCTGATCCTCGCCATCGGCATCGTGGTGGACGACGCCATCGTGGTCGTCGAGAACGTGGAGCGGAACATCGCGGAGGGGCTCTCCCCGCGCGAGGCCGCGCACAGGACGATGGACGAGGTTTCGGGCGCCGTCATCGGCATCAGCCTTGTCCTCATCGCCGTCTTCGCGCCGACGATCTTCGTGCCCGGCATCACGGGGCAGTTCTACACGCAGTTCGCGGTGACGATCTCGGTCGCCACCGTCATCTCCGCCGTCAATTCCCTTTCGCTCTCGCCCGCGCTCGCCGCGATCCTGCTGAAGCCGCACGGGGCGCACGGGCCGGGGAACCCGCTCGCGCGGCTCGGCGCGGCGCTCGCCGGCGGTTTCAACCGCGGGTTCGACGCGATGGCCCGCGGCTATGGCGGGCTCGTGCGGCGGATGACCGGCTCGGCCGCCGCGCTTCTCCTGATGTTCGTCGTCTTCGCCGGCCTCCTCGGCGCGACGGCCTTCATGGCGCAGCGCGTGCCCACGGGCTTCATCCCCGACAGCGACCAGGGCTACGCCATCGTCGTCGTTCAGCTGCCCGAGGGCGCCGCGCTCGACCGGACGGACGCGGTGATGAAGCAGGCGACGGAGATCGCGCTCGGGACGCCCGGCGTCTCCGCCGCCGTCGCCTTCGCCGGCTTCTCCGGCGCCACCTTCACCAACGCGCCGAACCAGGGCGTGATCTTCACCACCTTCGACAGTTTCGAGGAGCGCGGCGCGGCGGGGCTCCCCGCCGGCGCCATCGTCGGGCAGCTCTTCGGGCGGATGCAGGTGCTCAGGGAGGCCTTCATCATCGCCGTCGCGCCGCCCACCGTGCGCGGCGTCGGCTCGGGCGGCGGCTTCAAGCTCCAGCTCCGCGAGAACGAGAGCGCGGACATGCGCCGAGTGCTGGGAACGGCCTATGCGATCATGGGCGCCGCCGCGCAATCGGACAAGGTGAGCCGCGTCTTCACCACCTTCTCCGCCTCCTCCCCGCAGATCTTCCTTGAGATCGACCGGGTGCGGGCGCAGATGCTGAACGTGCCCATCGGCGCGATCTTCGAGACGCTCTCGATCAATCTCGGCTCCGCCTATGTGAACGACTTCAACGCTTTCGGGCGGCTCTTCCAGGTCCGGGCGCAAGCCGACCAGAGATTCCGCCTCGAACAGGCGGACATCGCGGCGCTGAAGGTCCGGTCGGCGACGGGCGCGCTCGTCCCGCTCGGCACGCTCGTGAAGTTCAGGGAGACGGCGGGGCCGCAGCTCGTGCAGCGCTACAACCTCCAGGTCTCGGTCCCCGTCCAGGGCTCGCCGGCGCCCGGAGTCGCCTCTGGCGACGCGCTCCTGGAGATGGAGCGGCTGGCGGAGACGCTGGCGCCGCCGGGAATCGACTACGAATGGACGGAGCTGGCGCTCCAGGAGCGTCAGCAGGGCGACACGGCGCTCTATGTCTTCGCGCTCTCCATCGTCTTCGCCTTCCTCTTCCTCGCGGCGCTCTATGAAAGCTGGGTGCTGCCCCTCGCCATCGTTCTCATCGTGCCGCTCGCCATGCTCGGGGCGCTGATCGGCGTCTCCTTCCGGGGAATGGACAACAATGTGCTGACGCAGGTCGGCCTCATCGTCCTTGTCGGCCTCTCGGCGAAGAACGCGATTCTCATCGTCGAGTTCGCCCGGCAGGCGGAAGGGGAGCGCGGGATGAGCCCCGCCGAGGCGGCGGTGGAGGCGGCGCGGCTCCGGCTCCGGCCGATCCTGATGACCTCCTTCGCCTTCATTCTCGGCGTTGTGCCGCTGGCCATCGCCACGGGGCCGGGCGCCGAGTTGCGGCAGGCGCTCGGCACCACGGTCTTCTCCGGCATGCTGGGGGTGACGTTCTTCGGCCTCCTGCTCACGCCCGTCTTCTACGTGGCGCTGCGGCGGCTCTTCCCGTCGAAGATCGTGATCAATTGAGCGAGGCGCGCTCGTCCATGTAGCGCTCGGCGTGGCCTTCGCGGACGAGCCATTCGTTCACGTCGAGATCGTCGAGGAAGAGCCGCGCGAGGTAGCGGCCGTATTTCTCCTGCCGGTCCCGGATCGTGCAGATCGTGATCCGTCGCCCTTCCACCAGTTCGGCGAGCGCGGCCTTCGCGGCGAGGCCGCGCGCCTTCTCCGCTTCGGTCGTCCGGTTGGCTCCGCCGAGCCGCGTCTCGGGCGCGTTGATCCCGTAGAGGCGGAACGTCTCGTCATTCACCCAGATGCGAAAGCCGAGATCGACATTGGCGCGCACCGTGTCACCGTCCAGCACCTCGGTCACCACGGCGCGGTAGGTATAGAACCTGCACTCGTCCTCTGCGGCCGCGGGGGCGGCGAGCGAGGGCGCGAGGAACGCGGCGAGGAGAAGGGAGCGAAACAAGGGGCAACCTATGCTGGCGGAGAGATCGTGGCTCCGCACCCGCTTATAGACTGAATCGGAACGGGAAAGGGTAAACAGCGCGATTCTGTCATGCGGAAGCCGATTTCAGGGAGGCTCGCCTTTTGCGCGAGTCGATCAAGCCGTGATCGCGCAGGCGCCGTTCTGCTGCGGCTTCCGGGCCGAATTTGGCCCGCTTCCGCACATCCCGGCGCCGCTGGACAGGCGCGATCCTCTCAACTAGTCACGGGCGCGATCCATCAAGGCGCGGCGAAGACGCGCGAAACGGCAGAAAAGGGACGGACATGCGCGTCTATTATGATCGTGACTGCGACATCAACCTCATCAAGGACCGGAACGTCGCCGTCGTCGGCTACGGCTCCCAGGGCCACGCCCATGCGCTGAACATGCGCGATTCCGGCGTGAAGAACGTCGCCGCCGCGCTCCGCCCGGGCTCGCCCTCCGCCGCGAAGGCCGAGGCCGAGGGCCTGAAGGTCATGGGCATCGCCGAGGCGGCCGCCTGGGCCGACGTCATCATGATGACGATGCCGGACGAGCTCCAGGCCGAGACCTATTCGAAGTACATCCACGACAACATGAAGCCCGGCGCCGCGATCGCCTTCGCGCATGGCCTCAACATCCACTTCAAGCTGATCGAGGCGCGCCCGGACGTGGACGTCATCATGATGGCGCCGAAGGGCCCGGGCCACACGGTGCGCGGCGAATTCGTGAAGGGCGGCGGCGTCCCCTGCCTCGTGGCGGTGGACCAGAACCCCTCCGGCAAGGCGCTGGAGATCGGGCTCTCCTACTGCTCCGCCATCGGCGGCGGCCGCTCCGGCATCATCGAGACGGATTTCAAGGAAGAGTGCGAGACCGACCTCTTCGGCGAGCAGGCCGTGCTCTGCGGCGGCCTCGTCGAGCTGATCCGCATGGGTTTCGAGACGCTGGTCGAGGCCGGCTATGCGCCGGAAATGGCCTATTTCGAATGCCTCCACGAGGTGAAGCTGATCGTCGACCTCATCTATGAGGGCGGCATCGCCAACATGAACTACTCGATCTCCAACACCGCGGAATTCGGCGAATACCATTCCGGCCCGCAGATCCTGCCGCGGGAGGAGACGAAGGCGCGGATGAAGCAGGTTCTGAAGGACATTCAGGACGGCCGCTTCGTCTCCGAGTGGATGCGCGAATACAAGGCCGGCCTGCCGATGTTCAAGGCGACGCGCCGGAACAACGACGCGCACCAGATCGAGGAAGTGGGCGAGAAGCTCCGCGCCATGATGCCCTGGATCGCCGCCGGCAAGCTGGTGGACAAGGCGAAGAACTGACCTCGGCGGTCTGTCAGGGGGCGGCGCGGCGATGGCTGCGCCGCCCCTTTTCGTTCGTCGGCCCTGTTCAGCCTGCGCGCCCGCCGGTTCCATCGGAGGCGGCGGCGCCTATCTAGCGGAAGCGGCGATGCTGCGCCGCAAGCCGGGGAATGACAGGAAGGCCAATCGCATGAAACCCGTTCTCGTCGCCGCTCTCTTCGCCGTCTTCGCGGCCCCCGCCCATGCCGGGCGCGGCGCGCCCGCCGCCGACTGGGCCGCGATCGTCTCCGCGCTCACCGAGCAGGGCTATGTCTCGTGGGAGGAGATCGAGGTCGATCGCGAGGGAAACTGGAACGTCGACGAGGCGCGCCATGGGGACGGCGGCGTCTGGGAGTTGCGGCTCTCCCCGGGCGACTTTGCGGTCATCCGTCGCGAACGGGACGACTGAGCCCTTCCGCCGCCGCGCGCGCTCTGCTAGGCGCCGTGGTGTGGTGCGGCAGGGGGCGATCATGGCGGCACGGATGGTTTCGCGGAGCCTCGGATGAGCCGCGGCGCGGCCACCCTCGTCGGCTTCGGCGCCGTCCTCCTCTGGGCGACGCTCGCGCTGATGACGGCCGCTTCCGGCGCCGTGCCGCCGCTCCTCCTCAACGCCCTCTGCTTCGCCATCGGCGGCGCCATCGGGGCGGTGAGCTGGCTCTTCCGCCCCGGCGCGGCGCGGGCGCTGCGGCAGCCGCTCGCCGTCTGGGCGGTCGGCGTCGGGGGGCTCTTCGGCTATCATTTCCTCTATTTCTCGGCGCTCCGCGCGGCGCCGCCCGTCGAGGCGAGCCTCATCGCCTATCTCTGGCCGCTCCTCATCGTCCTCTTCGCCGCGCTCGGGCCGGGCGGGCGGCTCCGGGCGCATCATCTCCTCGGCGCGCTTCTCGGCTTCGCGGGCGCCGCGCTGATCGTGACCGGGGGCGGCGCGGTGGCGTTCCGGGCGGAATACGCCGCGGGCTACGGGCTCGCCTTCGCGGCGGCCTTCGTCTGGTCCGGCTATTCCGTCCTCTCCCGCCGCTTCGCGACGGCGCCGACGGATGCGGTGGCGGGGTTCTGCCTCGTCACCGCCGCGCTCTCCCTCCTCGCGCATCTCGCGTTGGAGGAGACGGTCTGGCCCGCCGGCGCCGGGGAGTGGCTCGCCGTCATCGGGCTCGGCGCGGGGCCGGTCGGCCTCGCCTTCTACCTCTGGGACCGGGGGGTGAAGCAGGGGGACATCCAGACGCTCGGCGCCGCCGCCTACGCCGCGCCGCTCCTCTCCACGCTCGTCCTCGTCGGGGCGGGGCGGGCGACGGCGACGTGGACGCTCGCGCTCGCCTGCCTTCTCATCACCTTCGGCGCGCTGATCGCCGCGAAGGACATGATCCTCCGCCGCTGAAGGATGCTGGCGCCGCCCGCCCGCCCGCATTAGCCTTCTCTCGCGGCCGCAGCATCGGCCGCGAAGCGAGGGAGCGCAGCATGGCGGCGATCGTCGTCCCGGTCGAGGAATTTGACCTCGTCGTCTTCGGAGGGACGGGGGACCTTTCCCGCCGCAAGCTGCTGCCCGGCCTCTTCCACCGCTTCGCTGCGGGGCAGGCGCCGGCGGGCGCGCTCATCATCGGCGCCGCCCGCGCCGCGCTGGACCGGGCGGGCTTCCGCCGCTTCGCGCGCGAGGCGCTGGAGGAATTCATCGCGCCGGAACACCGGCCGGAGGAGAAGGTCGCGGCCTTCCTCGAAATGCTGGACTATCAGCAGATCGACGCGGAGGGGGAGGGGGGCTGGCCCGCGCTCGGCCGCAAGCTGAAGGGGCGGGAGGGGCGGCCCCGCGCCTTCTACCTCTCGGTCGCGCCGCAGATCTTCGGCTCGATCTGCTCCCGCCTCGGCAAGGCCCGGCTCGTCACCCCGCTCACCCGCGTGGTGGTGGAGAAGCCTCTCGGGCGCGACCTCGCCAGCGCCCGCGCGCTGAACGACCAGCTGGCCGCGACCTTCGACGAGCATCAGATCTACCGCATCGACCATTATCTCGGGAAGGAGACGGTGCAGAACCTGATGGCGCTCCGCTTCGCCAACGCGCTCTTCGAGCCGCTCTGGAACGCCCATCACATCGACCATGTGCAGATCACGGCGGCGGAGACGGTCGGCGTCGGCGCCCGCGGCGGGTACTATGACAAGAACGGCGCGATCCGCGACATGGTGCAGAACCATCTCCTGCAGCTCCTCTGCCTCACGGCGATGGAGCCCCCCTCGCATTTCGACCCGGACGCGGTGCGGGACGAGAAGCTGAAGGTGCTTAAGGCGCTCCGCCCGATCGACGGCGCGGCGGTGGATACGGAAATCGTCCGCGGCCAGTATTCCGCCGGGCCGGAGGGCCCCTCCTACCGCGAGGAGGCGGGGGACCCGGAAAGCGCCACCGAATGCTTCATCGCCATCAAGATCGGGGTGGACAACTGGCGCTGGGCCGGCACCCCCTTCTACATCCGCTCCGGCAAGCGGCTGAAGGCGCGGCACACGGAGATCGCCATCCGCTTCCGCGACGCGCCGCATTCGATCTTCGGGGATGCGGCGGGGGCGCTTCGCGGCAATGTCCTCGTCATCACGCTCCAGCCGAACGAGGGGATCGAGCTCCGGCTCAACATCAAGGAGCCGGGGCCGGGCGGCATGCGCATCGTCTCCGCCCCGCTCGACATGTCCTTCGGCGCGACGGTGGGCGCCGGCTTCCGGATGCCGGACGCCTATGAGCGGCTGCTGATGGACGTGATTCGCGGCGACCAGACGCTCTTCATGCGGGGGGACGAGGTGGAGGCCGCCTGGGCCTGGATCGACCCGGTCATCGCCGCCTTCGAGAAGGGCCGCGCCGCGCCCTGCCCCTATCAGCCGGGCGGGGAGGGGCCGATGGAGAGCCACATCCTCCTGCATCGGGACGGCCGGCGCTGGCGCGAGATCGCATGATCCCGTTCCACGCGCATGAGAGCGGCGCGGCGCTCGCCGCGGCGCTGGCGCGGGAGGCGGCGGAGACGCTCCGCGCCGCCATCGTCGCGCGGGGCCGCGCGCTCTTCGCCGCTCCCGGCGGCTCCACGCCCGCCGCCTTCCTCGCCGCCCTCGCGGCGGCGCCGCTCGACTGGGCGCGCGTCACGATCTTGCCGGGGGACGAGCGCTGGGTCCCCCCGGAGGACGACCGCTCGAACGAGGGGATGATCCGCCGCGCGATGCCGGGCGCCCGCATCCTCCCCTTCTGGCGCGCGGGTGAGGGGCCGGAGGCGGCGGCGCCGCGTCTCTCCGCCGAGCTCGCCCCGCTCCTCCCGCTCGATCTCGCGGTGATCGGGATGGGGGAGGACATGCATTGCGCCTCCCTCTTCCCCGGCGCCGGGGCGCTTCCCGCCGCGCTCGCCGCCGATGCGCCCCCGGTCATGGCGATCCGCGCGCCGGGCGCGCCCGAGCCGCGGTTGACGCTCACGCTGCCGCCCCTCGCCGGGGCGGGCCGGCTCGTCCTCCTCATTCGCGGCGAGGCGAAGCGCGAGGCGCTGGCGCTGGCGACGGAGACGGAGGACCCGCTCGCGGCGCCCGTCTCCGCCGTCCTTCGCGCGGCGCGCGCGGCGGAGGTCCGCTGGGCGCCTTAAGGGAATTGTTAACAGGACAAAAATATCGACAGCCGCGGGAATAACTGCGGGAGCCGCGCGTTTCCCCTGCGTACGGCGCTCTGCGCCTGTGATGTGAAAGGACGGAATCGATGGCCATCATCAGGGTTGACGTCTTCGGCGACTCGCTCGCGCTCGTCTCCGAAGACGGGAGCCGGGAGACGATCCGCAAGGGCGTCTATACGCTTGTCGACGCGGCGGGCCTCATCGTGGAGACCCGCGACGCCACGGAGGAGGACCGCGCGCGCTTCCTCGCCACGGCGGCGGAGTTCGAAGCGTCGCTCGGCCCGATCTCCGCGCCTGTGCGGGAGGTCGAGGTCGAGCGCGACGAGATCGAGGTCGAGTATCGCGGCGGTGCCGAGGAGGAGATCGACGGAGACCGCTACAAGCGGAAGGACGAGGCCGGACGCACCATCGTCGACCGCGAAGCGACGGCGGAGGATTTTGCGAGGCTTGAGGCCGCCGCGGCGCAGGCGGGCCTCTCCTTCGACGGCGGCGTGGACGACCGGGATGACGACGACGACCGGGATGACGACGATCACGACGATGACGACCGTGACGACGATGACCGTGAAGACGATGACGACGACCGCGACGATGACGACGACAGCGACGACGATGACGACCGCGACGACGACGACAGCAAGGAGGATGACCGCGGCGGAAACGACCGTGACGACGACCGTGACGGCGGCGGGAAGCCGGGACATGATCGCAGCGGCTCGGACCGCCGGGACCGTCTGGACGGCTCCGATGACGACGACACGCTCGACGGCGGCGCCGGGCGGGACCGTCTGCGCGGCGAGGACGGCGACGACGCGCTCTTCGGCGGCGACGACCGGGACGATCTTCGCGGCGGCGCGGGCGCCGATACGCTCTTCGGCGGCGAGGGGAATGACCGCGCGCGCGGCGGCGAAGGCGACGACGACCTCTTCGGCGAAAGCGGGAACGACCGGCTCAAGGGCGAGAGCGGAAATGACGGGATCTTCGGCGGCGACGGCGATGACCGGGCGGTCGGCAATTCCGGCGACGACACCGTGAGCGGCGGCGAAGGAAACGACCGCGCGAAGGGCGGGTCGGGGAACGACGTCCTCAACGGCGATGCGGGGGATGACCGCCTCGCCGGCGGCTCGGGCGACGATACGCTCGACGGCGGCGAGGGCGCGGACCGCTACAAGGGCGGCGCCGGGGCCGACACGCTGATCTTCACCGTGGACGGCGCGGCGGAACGGGTCGGCGGCTTCCAGGACGGCGTGGACGTGATGGACATCTCCGCCTTCGGGCTCGCCGGGTTCGACGACATCTCCGCCGAGCAGGTCCGCTCCCATGTCGAGATCGATCTTGGCGGCGGCGACACGATCCGCCTCCAGCGCTTCGACCTCGACGATCTGGACGCTTCGGACTTCATCTTCTGAACCTGACTGCGCCGGGCGGCCTCACCCGCCCGGCGACCGCCGGATCAGCGTCACGCCGATCTCCGCGCCCGTCTCCGGGTGATAGGTCCGGAGCCGCTCCACGCCCGCCTCGTCCCGCGTGAGGAGCGAGAGCGCGCCGGGGCCCGCGCCGACGGCGATGATCGCCTCGCCCTCCGGCGCCGCCACCTCGGCGGCGACCGGCGCGGAAAGCGGGCGCGGCCCCTCTTCCATCAGGATGCGGATGACAAGCGTCGCCGCGATGACCATCATGCCGATGGTGAGCGTCGCGGTCAGCACCGTGACCATGAGGCGAAGCCGCCGGAAGCCCGGCGGCTCCGCCAGTTCAGGGCCCTCCGCACCGGGAGGCGAAAGCGGTGAGGGCATGAGCGGCTTCGCCTCCTCCGTCGCAGGGCTCAAGGCCTCGGATGCCGGACGCGCCAAGTCAAGGGAGGCGGAGGACGCACTCGCGCAGGTTGCGCCTGCGTGCTAGAATATCGGCGGGTTGCGCCATAGTGGAGATGCATCGTGGCGATTGCCATACAGGGTCGCTTTGTCTCCCGCCCGCAACACGCTCGGGCCGGACAGGCGAGTGACGGAGCGTTCGCGGTCGACCCGGCGGTCTTGCGCAAGGTCGGTCCGGGCGCGCCTCTGCCGGCGGCGTTGCGCGCGCGGATGGAAGGCGTTTTCGGAGCCGATTTCTCCGCCGTGAGGGTTCACGTCGGCCCGCAGGCCGGGTCGATCGGAGCCGTCGCCTTCGCCGCGGGAGCGGACCTCTATTTCACTCCGGGCAGCTACCGCCCCGAGACGGCGGAGGGGCGGCGGCTCATCGGGCATGAACTGGCCCATGTGGTGCAGCAGAGACAGGGCAGGGTGCGCGCCGCCGCCTCCGGCCTGTGCGTGGTGCAGGATCCCGCACTGGAAGCTGAGGCCGAGCGCATGGCCCGGCGCGTCGAAGCCGAGCCTCCGGTCCGCGCATTGCAGGCCATGCAGGCTTCGCCCGCCGCTGCGGCTCCGGCGAATTCGATACAGCCGTTCCGGCATGCGCCCCGAGACCAGCCCAACAAGTACAAGAGCCGTCAGGTCATCATGGACCGGCGCGACAGGCGCATGCACGAAGCAGCGGAGAGACGGCGAAAATTTCTCGACCTCGACCGCTATATCCGCAACGTCGTCGGGCCATGGGCCACGCAGGCGAGGATCGCGCAGATCATCGCGGAGGACTTCGACGCGCTCGGTCATGACAAGACGCTCAAGACCAAGCCGTCGATGGTCAATTTCGGCGTCAAGGGCGCCCCGAAGGGCTCGCAGCCCGTGCTCGGCCATGCCCGTTTCGGATATGTCGCGCCGTCCCGGATCAAGGGCCGCAAGGGCGACGACCCGAAGCACAACCGGGCGATCTACCGCGGTTTCGTCGAGCAGGAATTCGCCGGGGGATCGAAGGGGGGAGGCGGGCCCGCAGTGCGCATCTACGTCACTGTCGCCTCGGAAGCCAAGGTCAACAAGGACGGGACGAGCGACTACAAGGACATTCAGCAGGTCGCCGGGCGGGTGAAGATCTACACGGGGACGCAGGCCAACCCCATTCTCTGGGTCAACGCCGGCCAGCCGCTTCGCGCGATCAAGTGGTACGAGAAGTACAAGGTTCAGGATGCAAGCTACAAGCCGCTGATACGGTCGTTCCTCATCTCGAACGCGGCGTTCAGGGAGATATCGAAGAATGCGGGGCTGGAGGCCGAGGCGGGCCGAAAGGAGAACCGCGGGCGCAGCTTCAATGTGGACCGGCACTATGCGAGCGATCAGTTCGGCGTTCGCGGAAGCGACCTGCGCACGCTGTCCGAGGCGGCCATTCCCGGCTCGCTCATCACCTATACCGACAATCCGGCCCATGTGACGAAGCGCACCGCCGGCAGGATCGAGAGCCCGGGCGTGCTCAGAACGAGGCTCGGCGTTCCCCAGGAGACGATCCAGGGCATCTGGGTCGATCCGGCGAAAGGCGACTTTGCGGACAAGAAGGTCTTTGGCCGGAAGGCTGACGGCCTGATGGACGCTTACGCCATCTGGACCGGACAGGACAACTTTCTTTCCGACAAGATGAAGTCGATCCCAATTGACCGGCGCCGCCGCCTGATGGCGGATGAGTTGCGGGCCATCGGCAAGTTCATTCCTGCGGAGTACTGGGAGCGCATCGAGCGCGGCGAGGTTCCCGCTGATATAGCCAAGGGCCTTTAGCGGAAGGCGCGGTTCTGCTGGCCGCGATAGGGGGGCCTTGCGTCATGGATCATCAGGAAGACGCGCCGGAGCCCCTGCTCCTCCGGGCCCCGCCGGATTCGGCCGGCCTCCGGCTCGACCGGGCGCTGGCGGAGGTTCTGCCCGAAGGGCTCAGCCGCTCCCGCCTCGCCGCGCTGATCCGGGCCGGCGCGCTCTCGCTCGGCGGCGAGACGGTCAGCGACCCCCGCGCGAAAGTCACGCCGGGGGCGGACTATCTCCTGCTGCCGCCCGAACCCGAGGCGGCCGAGCCGGAGCCGGAGGCGATCCCGCTCGTCGTCGTTCACGAGGATGCGGACCTGATCGTGGTGGACAAGCCCGCCGGCATGGTCGTCCATCCCGCGCCGGGGGCTGAGCGGGGCACGCTCGTCAACGCCCTTCTCCATCATTGCGGGGAGAGCCTTTCGGGCGTCGGCGGCGTGCGGCGCCCCGGCATCGTCCACCGGATCGACAAGGACACGTCGGGCCTCCTCGTCGCCGCGAAGTCGGATGTCGCGCATCAGGGCCTCGCCCGCCTCTTCGCCGCCCATGACCTCGACCGGGAGTATCTCGCGCTCTGCCGCGGCGCGCCCGACCGGGCGGACCCGCGCCTCATGGGCCAGCCCGGCCTGACGCTCGATCCGCCCTGGTTCCGGTTCGAGAGCCTGATCGGCCGCCACCGGGCGGACCGGAAGAAGATGGCGGTGACGAGGGGCGAGGGGCGCCGCGCCGTCACCCGCTTTCGCGTCGAGCAGGCCTTCGCCCGCGCCGCGCTCCTGCGCTGCCGGCTGGAGACCGGGCGGACGCATCAGATCCGCGTCCACCTCACCCATCTCGGCCATCCGCTGCTCGGCGATCCGGTCTACGGGAACGCCGGCGGCGGAGGCGCAAGGCCGGGCCGGCAGATGCTCCACGCCGCGCGGCTCGGCTTCCGCCACCCTGTCACGGGCGAAAGCCTCGATTTCACTTCGGAGCCGCCGCCGGATTTTCGCGCCTGTTTCGTAGAAATGAACGAACCGTGAGGGAAAACAGTTCAGCTTGAAACGGGGGGGGCCGCCCCCCAAGTCCAGACTTCGCGGTTTCGACCGCCGAGAGGAGGGAAGATGTCGACTTACGCCAACCTGCCCGCCCCGAGCCCGGAGGCCGGCCTCAGCCGGTACCTGACCGAGATCCGGAAATTCCCGATGCTGGAGCCGGAAGAGGAATACATGCTGGCGAAGGCCTGGGTGGACCATGAGGACAAGGAGTCCGCGCACCGCCTCGTCACCTCCCATCTCCGCCTCGCGGCGAAGATCGCCATGGGCTATCGCGGCTACGGCCTGCCGACGGCGGAAGTCGTCTCCGAGGCCAATGTCGGGCTGATGCAGGCCGTGAAGCGCTTCGACCCGGAGAAGGGCTTCCGCCTCGCCACCTATGCGATGTGGTGGATCCGCGCCTCGATCCAGGAATACATCCTGCGCTCGTGGTCGCTCGTGAAGATGGGCACGACGGCGGGGCAGAAGAAGCTCTTCTTCAATCTCCGCAAGGCGAAGAACAAGATCGGCGCGCTGGAGGAGGGGGACCTTCGCCCGGAGCATGTCGAGAAGATCGCGACGCAGCTCAATGTGACGGAGGAGGAGGTCGTCTCCATGAACCGCCGCATGTCCGGCGGCGGCGACGCCTCGCTCAACGCCCCGCTCGGCGGCTCCGAGGGCGAAGGCGCGGCCGAGTGGCAGGACTGGCTGACCGACGAGGGCGACCATGCCGCCGAATACGCCGAGCAGGACGAGATGGAGGGCCGGCGCGAACTCCTGATCGAGGCGATGGCCGCGCTCAACGAGCGCGAGCGGCACATCCTCACCGAGCGGCGGCTGAAGGACAACCCGGTGACGCTGGAGGACCTTTCCTCCGAATACGGCGTGAGCCGGGAGCGCATCCGCCAGATCGAGGTCCGCGCCTTCGAGAAGCTGCAGCGCAAGATGCGGGAGCTGGCCGTCGAGCGCGGGCTGGTCCGCCGGATCAACTGACCGGGCGAGCGCCACCTCCGGACGCTCGTCTTAGTTGAAATCGTCAACCCTAGATTAACCTTTCCGCCCGATTCTGACGGTCGGGCGGAAAGGATTGTGTGATGGGCGGCGAGTCGAAAGACCGTGGGTTTTCGGAGGCTGCGCTGAGGCGGCTCGACGAACTCGAAAGCAGCTTTGCGCCCATCGAGAGCTACGATTCGCCCCCGCCGCCGGCCGCGGCGGCGCCCGCAGCGGCGGAACCCCGGCCCGATGAGTCGATCCCCGGCGGCGCGCCCGGCTGGCGCTCCAACCCCGCGCCGCACTACTGGGGGCATCGGGAGCGGCTGAGGAAGCGCTTCCTCGAAAACGGGCAGGAGAGCCTGCCGGAATACGAGCTTCTCGAACTCCTCCTCTTCAACGCCATCGAACGGCGGGACGTGAAACCGCTCGCCAAGCGCCTCATCGCGCTCTTCGGCGACCTCAACGGCGTCGTCGCCGCGCCGGAGCAGCGCCTGCTCGAGGTCGACGGGGTGACGGACAAGGTGATTCTCCAGCTTCGCCTGGTGCAGGCCTTCGGCCATCGCATGGCCCGCGCAAAGGTCATCAAGCGGGAGGTCATCGGCTCGTGGGAGGCGCTGATGAGCTATTGCAAGACCGTGATGGCCTATCGGGAGACGGAGCAGTTCCGCATCCTCTATCTTGACCGCAAGAATGTCCTCATCGCTGACGAGGCGCAGGGGTCGGGGACGGTCGACCATGTCCCGGTCTATCCGCGCGAGGTGGCGAAGCGGGCGCTGGAGCTCAACGCCTCCGCCATCATCCTCGTCCACAACCATCCCTCGGGCGATCCGTCGCCGAGCCCGCAGGACATTTCCATGACGATGAAGATCGACGCCGCCTGCGGCGCGGTGGGCGTCACGATCCATGACCATATCGTGATCGGCAGGGCCGAGGACGCGAGCTTCCGCGCCCTCGGCCTGCTCGAATAGGCGCTTCAGCTCCGCGAGGGGAAGATGCCGAAGGTGGCGACGCACCATGTCATCGCCAGATAGGGCGAGCGCGTCTCGAAGCTCTGTCCGCCGCCCGTGTTCGCTGTTGAGGCGGTGATGGCGGACGCCTCCATCGCCACGGTCGCGCCGCCCGCCGGAACCTGCGCATAGGCCGAGCCCGAGGTCGTGAGCGCCGGCAGCGCGCCGGTCGGGTTCGGGGTCGAGGCCGGCGTCGTCGTCCCGTGCAGCGTCGCAGTGACGGCGTGATCGTGGGGCGGCAGGTTGGCGACGTTCAGCGTCGTCGTCTCCCGCCCGCCCCTCGCGCCGATGGGAAGGTTGGAAAGCCCCGGCCCCTGCCCGGAGGCGACCGGCGCGCGGCCGCGGAGGTCGGGCAGGGCGAAGGTCGTCCTCCCGTCGCCGCCATAGATCGTGCCGTAGAGCGAGAAGAGCGCGCTGTTGGAGGCGATGTCCATCAGCTGCCCCGCGGCCGCCATCGAGCCGCGCGGGCAGAAGTTGAAGCCGGCGAGGAAGACTTCCCCGATATATTTCTCCTGCGCCTCCGCCGCCGGGGCGGAGGCCATGAGGGGAGCGAGCGCGGCCGCGGCCGCGATGAGCGTCATACGCATTTTCAGTCCTTTCAGGGGTGGGTCAGGCCGCCTTGCGGCGGAGGGCGCCCAGCGCGCCGAGGCCGCCGAGCAGGAGCCAGAGCGCGCCGGGGAGCGGCACGGCCGCCGTCGGCCCCGCCTGCGTCTCGATGGAGAGGCGGGCGAAGTCCACGGCGAAATCCTCGAAGACCTGGAACTGCTCGAACGCCTCCTCGGGGACGATCGTCAGCATGTTGATCGCTAGGTCCATGAGCGCGCCGGGGGCGACGGCGAAGCTCGCCGTGGCGATCTCCAGCGGCGAGCCGGTGGAGAACGTCCCGATATCGACGCCGTTGAAGAGGAACCGCGCGCCGATGAACGCGTCGCCGAAGCCGCCGAGATCGACCAGATCGAGCCCTACCGTGCGGGCCGAGACCGTCGCCGAAGTCGCGACCTCGCCGCCGAGATCGACGAGGAAGCTGAAGTTCAGCGTCCCGTTCGGCCCGAACACGTCCGTCCCCGCCGGGTCGCCTGGCCCGCTCCGGTCTGTTGGCGCGACGGAGACGAAGTCGCTCCCGTCGGCGCAGGGCCCGCCGAGGCCGAAGCAATCCTCGTCGCCGAGGGTGAAGGTGAGGCTGGCGGCCGAAGCCTGGCCAGCACTCAGGAGCGCGGCCGCGAGGGCGGGCCGCCAGAGGCGTTTCAAGGTCATTGCTGTCTCCCGAGGCCCCGCTCCGGGGCGTCTGTTCAACAACCTAGGCGTTAACGCATCTGTTGTAATTGTAATCATACACGCATCGGTGGCGCCCCTCCGGCTTGACCTGCGGAGGGCGCGCCGCGATCTTGCGGGCCGCCAAGACGGGAGCGTTCGATGCCGGTTCTCTTCGGCGCCAAATGGGGCGCTTCGCAATTCAACGGGACGCCGGGCGGCGTCGTGACCTGGAGCATCGTCGCCGGCGGCAGGAGCGGCGTCTCGACGGCCTACGGCACGTCCCGCTCCGATTTCACGACAGCGCCGGAAGCGCTCGCCTCCTATGACGTCACGTCGGTCCTGCGAGCCAGCTTCGACGCCTGG
Source organism: Pikeienuella sp. (assembly GCF_046290545.1). Classification (NCBI taxonomy): domain Bacteria; kingdom Pseudomonadati; phylum Pseudomonadota; class Alphaproteobacteria; order Rhodobacterales; family Paracoccaceae; genus Pikeienuella; species Pikeienuella sp. The sequence goes on from NZ_JBKAGV010000014.1 coordinate 286,149, forward strand.
ACCGAGATCGCGGACATCGAATTCGTCCAGATCCGGGATGACGGCTCGCCGGTCGGCCAGGGGAGCGGCGCCGATATCCGTATCGCCTTCGGGGAGATCGACGGCGTCTTCGGCGATACGCTGGCGCAGGCCTTCTTCCCGTTCGACCAGAACAACCCGCTCGCGGGGGACATTCTCGTCGACTCGGACGAGCGGCAGTTCTTCAGCGATCCGACCCAGCTCCTCGGCGTCGTGACTCACGAGATCGGGCATTCCATCGGGCTCGAACACATCAGCGGCGTGCGCGCGCTGATGAACCCGCGCATCAACGACATCTTCGAGCCGGTGGCGGACGATATCGAGGGCGCGCAGATCATCTACGGCCCGCAGGACGACGCTCCGGTCGAGATCGGCGTCGGCGCCGACGGCGACCTCTTCGTGGAAAGCGGGCCGGAGGGCCTCCGCATGATGGGCGATGCCCGGAGCAACGAGATGGTCGGCGCCGCCGGCGGCGAGCTTGTGAAGGGCATGGCGGGCGACGATCTGCTGCGCGGCCGCGCCGGCGACGATACGCTGAAGGGCGGCGGCGGGCAGGATGCGCTGCGCGGCGGCGCGGGGGACGACACTCTGGCCGGGCTCGCGGGCGACGATACGCTCGGCGGCGCCCGCGGCGCGGATGTCGCGCGCGGCGGCGGGGGCGACGACTTCCTGAGGGGCGGCGGCGGGCAGGATCGACTTGTCGGCGGCGCCGGCGCCGACACGCTCATCGGCGGCTCCGGGCGGGACATTCTCGCCGGCGGCCCCGGCGCGGACACGTTTGTCTTCGGCGAGGGGGCGGGGCGGGACCGGGTGCGGGATTTCGCGCCGGGGCAGGACCTCTTGGACTGGTCCGGCAATGCCGGCGTCGCGTCCCTCGCCGACCTCTCGATCAGCGACGGGGCGGACGGCGCCGTGGTCTCGGACGGCGCCGGCTCGACCGTCATCCTGCTCGGCGTCTCCGCCGCGGCGCTTTCGGAGGCGGATTTCCTCTTCTGAGCCTTCGCTCAGACCCGGTGATAGGGCCCGCCCGCGAGGATCGACGCGGCGCGATAGAGCTGCTCGGCCAGCATCGCCCGCGCCAGCATGTGGGGCCAGACCATCGGGCCGAAGCTCAGCAGCCGGTCCGCACGCCCGCGGAGCGCCTCCGAATGCCCGTCCGCCCCGCCGATCAGGAACGCCATCTCCCGCCGCCCTGAATCGCGTTCGGCGGCGAGGAGGGCGGCGAAATCCGGGCTGGTCATCACCCGCCCCCGCTCGTCGAGCGCCACCGCGAAGGCGCCCTCCGGGATCGCCTCCTCAAGCAGCGCGCTCTCGCCCCGCCGCTTCCGGTCCTCGATCTCGACGAGCCGCGAAGGGCCGAGGCCGAGCGCGCGCCCCGTCGCGTCGAACCGCGCGAGCCAGTCCGCCGTCAGCGCCGCTTCCGGCCCGGCGCGCGCGCGGCCGATGGCGAGCACGGAGACCCGCACCGGCGCGTTCCGTCAGGCGTGGCCGGGCTTCGGGCGGGCGGCGTCCTGCTCCGGCGCCCACATCTTTTCGAGCTGGTAGAACTCGCGCACCTCGGGCCGGAAGATGTGGACGATCACGTCGCCGGCGTCGAGCAGCACCCAGTCTCCGGCGTTCTTGCCTTCGACGCGGGGGGCGCGGCCGAACTCGGCCTTGATCATCTCCATCAGCTTCTCCGTCAGCGCGGAGACCTGGCGGGAGGAGCGGCCCGAGGCGACGACCATGTGATCGGCCATGGCGGATTTCCCGCGCAGGTCGATCGTCACGATGTCCTCGGCCTTGTCTTCATCCAGCCGGGTGAGGATGCGGGAGAGAAGCGCCGCTTCCGGGGCGAGGGCCGCGGGCGGCAGGGGGCTCGGGCTCGTCATCGAGCCCGCATAGGTCCGTTCATGCAGAACGACGTCCTCCATCAGGTCGCGCCCATCTGGCGCAAGGCTAATATAGCAAATCGGGGGACCTCTCTCAACGCTCGAAGCCGGCGCACCGTGGGCCCTCCGGCGTCAATCGTCGCGACGATAGGTTTTCGAGGAAGCGCTGATGCGAATGGCGGCTTCGAGCCCAGAGAAAGCCATTCCTTTGGCTCCGCGCAGACCAAGGTTGGCTGAACATCCCACCTATGGCATCCTATTGGCGAACAACAGACAGGGTCCGCGAGTGTGATCAGCAAAGCGCCAAAGAATGCCAAGATTAATATTGACGTAGATGCGATGCAAGAGGTGGTCAATCTGGCAATCCGTCGCGCAAGTGCATTTATGCGCTTTGGGCTTGATGATTTGGATCAGAGGGATGGCGGCGATTTCAACATAGCGGCCAGTATAGTCTATAGATTTTGGCCTGAAGAAATCACCACCGAATCTCGAGACGCTGCACGGGAGGAATATCGGGCTTGGTTAGTTGGCTGCTGCCTCCGGGAGCTTGATTTGTTCTATGGGGTGTTTCTGGATAAACTGTGGTTCGCACTCGAGGTTGGCGAGTTGCACGGCTCGCAAGTTCGATCTAATCACCGGTTCGATCCAAAATTCGCTCGGATGACCAATGTTGCCGCAAAACAACGTGCAGTGGCTGTTAAGTTGAAAGTCGCTGATCACTATGACGAACTCAATTCTCTAAGTCTAGCTCGCAACGCTCTTAGTCATCACGCAGGAGTAGTGCGGCCGCAGTTTGACTGCAACAATGTCGCCCGGGATACCCTGATCATTCGATGGCTCGCCTTCGATATGGTGGCAAGTCGAGATGGCGAAGAAAGAGTGGTCGATCATGCGCCGTTCGATACCGATACACTGCCCGGCGATGGTCCGGTAGAGATAAGCCTTCGTTTCACGCCACGCGATTTGGCAATCCCGGCAGGACATCAAATTAGGCTTACTCACTCGCAAATCGCGGAACTGTGCATGTTCTATAAGGTTCTATGTGAAAAGACGATTGAGGGCTATAAATCCTTCCTCAAGGAGAAAAGGATAATTCTACACGAGCCGGAAGAATTTGATGCGAGCCGCGACCTGCGCTGACGTTGAGTAGTGGCAGCAATGTCCGCAAAGCTGTCAGATATTCCATCCCCTTCACCCCCGCCCTACCCGAACGCCTCTGGCCGTATCTCCCGCGCCATCGCGTCGAGCACGGCGTTGGCGAGGCCGGGCTCCTTGCCCTCCGCGAAGAAGGCGCGCGCCACGTCCACATATTCGGTGATGACGACCTTCGGCGGCGTCTTCGGCTCGCCGTAAAGCTCGCCCCCCGCCGCGCGGAAGAGGGCGCGGAGCGTCGCGTCCACCCGGCCGAGCGGCCATTTGTCCACCAGCACCCGGTCCGTCAGCTGGTCGATCTCCGCCTGCCGGTCGACGGCGTGGGAGAGGAGGCGGCGGAAAAGCGGGATGTCCGCGTCCCGATACTGCTCCCCGTCCAGCTCCGCGCCGATCCGGTGCGCCTCGAACTGGTCGCGCACCGTCTTCAGCGGCTGTCCGCTCAGCTCCATCTGATAGAGCGCCTGCACCGCCGCGAGGCGGGAGGCGGAGCGCATCAGCCGCGCCTCGGCGCCCTTCGGCGCCTGGACCTCGCGCGGGCTCATACGCCGCCGACCAGCGGATCGCCCGCCAACATGAACTCGCCCGGCCGCCCGCCGCGCGGGGCCGCGAAGCGGCGCTTGAGCGCGAGGAGGTGCAGCGCCGCCTCCGCCGCGCCGCCGCCCTTGTTCATGCCCGCCGGGTCCGCCCGCACCTCGGCCTGCGCCTGATTCTCGACGGTCAGGATGCCGTTGCCGATGCAGAGCGCCCGGTCGATCCCGAGGAGGGCGAGCGCGCGGGAGCTGTCGTTGCACACCGTCTCGTAATGCGTCGTCTCCCCCCGGATCACGCAGCCGAGCGCGACGAAGGCGTCGTAGCGCCCCTCCGCCAGCCGGATCGCGGTCGGGATCTCCAGCGCGCCCGGAACCTCGATCAGCTCATGGGAAGCGCCCGCCGCCTCCGCCGCGGCGCGGGCGCCGGCGATCAGCATGTCCGCGATCCCGCGATAGAACGGCGCGGCGACGAGGAGGAGCGTCGGCCCGTCCTCGAAGCGGGGCAGGGCGAGGCCGGGGCCGTGCGGTTCCGCCATCTCTCAGTCCTCCCAGTCGGGGATCGGGCGCGCGCCGGTGATGCGGAGCCCGTAGGCGTCGAGGCCGACGACGTCGGGCTTCGGCGAATTGGTCAGCAGCGTCATCTCCGTGACGCCGAGCGCCGCGAGAATCTGCGCGCCGACGCCATATTGCCGGAGCCGCTTCGGCGCGTCATGCGCGCCCTCCTTGAGCCGGCGGGAGACGAGATCGGGCGACATGTCGCGCAGCAGCACGAGCGCGCCGCGCCCCTCCTCCGCGATGGCGCGCATGGCCGAGGGCGCATGCCGCCAGTGCCCGCCCGCGAGCGCCAGAACGTCCTCCAGCGGGTCGAGCTGATGCATCCGCACCAGCGTCGGACCGCTGTTCGATTCGGGCCCGATCTCCCCCTTCACGAGCGCCAGATGCTCCGTCCCGCTCGCCGTGTCGCGGAAGACGCGGAGCGCCCAGGCGCCGCCGATCTCCGATTCGATGGTCGCGGAGGCGACCTCGCGCACGAGGTTGTCGTGCCGCCGCCGCCAGGCGATCAGGTCCGAAATCGTCCCGATCTTCAGCCCGTGGCGCTGCGCGAAGGCGACGAGGTCGGGCAGCCGCGCCATCGTCCCGTCGTCGTTCATGATCTCGCAGATCACGCCGGAAGGGTTGAGCCCGGCGATGCGCGCGATGTCCACCGCCGCCTCGGTATGGCCGGCGCGCACCAGCACGCCGCCCGCGCGGGCGCGGAGCGGGAAGACATGGCCGGGCGTCGCGATGTCCGCCGACCCCGAGGCCGGGTCGATGGCGACGGCGACGGTGCGCGCCCGGTCATGGGCGGAAATGCCCGTCGTCACCCCCTCCCGCGCCTCGATGGAGACGGTGAACGCCGTTTCGTGGCGGGACTGGTTGGAGGCGCTCATGAGGTTGAGCCCCAGCCTGTCCAGCCGCTCCCCCGTCATGGCGAGGCAGATGAGCCCGCGCCCGTGCGTCGCCATGAAGTTGATCGCGTCGGGCGTGGCCATCTGGCCGGGGATCACGAGGTCGCCCTCATTCTCCCGGTCTTCCTCGTCCACGAGGATGAACATGCGCCCGTTCCGCGCCTCCTCGATGATCTCGGAGGTGGGGGAGATGGCGCCGGTGAAGCCTGCGTCCGTCATGCGAACTCCTCTCGTCGCGCCGGGATGTAACGCGCGGCGCGAGGAAAGGCGAGGGGGGCGGAGCGGCTCCCGCGGCGTCAGCCGCGGACGGACTGCGCCGCGGGATAGGAGACCTCGAAGAGCGCCCGGACGGCGAGCGCGACGAGCATAAGGCCCCAGAGCTGATGAAGCAGCGCGAGCCAGATCATGTGACCCGGCGCCGCGAGCATCAGCGTCACGATCCCGATTCCCGCCTGCACCCACATCGCGTGGAAGAGCGCGGTCGCCCAGGTCTTGCTCTTCCGGTGGCCGGAGCGGCGGGCCTTGATCAGGAAGATGAGAGCGAGGGTCAGCGGCACGATCGCGAACCAGCGATGCTGGAACTGCGTCATCGCCGGATTCTCGAAATGGTTCTCCACATGCGGCGTCATGGAGAAGGCTTCGGGCGCGATGAAATAGCCGTCCATGAACGGCCAGTCATGCCAGCCCGCCCAGCCGTCCGTCCCCGCCACGAGCGCGCCGAGGAGGATTTGGAGAAAGAGCGTCACGAACGCCGCCCCGCCCCAGAACCGCAATCCCGGCGCCCGCGCCCGCCGCGCCTGGAGGAGCGCCCATTCCTCCCGCCCGATCTTCGCGATGAGCCAGACGAGCGCGGCGAAGATCAGGAACGCGATGCCGAGATGGACCATGAGCCGATAGGGCGCCACGTCCACCCGCACCGAAAGGCCGGACCAGACCATCCACCAGCCGACCGCGCCCTGAAGCCCGCCGAGGAGGCCGACGCCGACCAGCGGCAGCCCCCAGCCGCGGGGGATCATGCCGAGCGCGGCGAAGATGACGAGCGGAATGAACCAGATCAGGCCGATCATCCGCCCCATGAAGCGGTGGCCCCATTCCCACCAGAAGATCGGCTTGAAATCCTCCAGCGTCATCCAGGAATTCTGGAGCCGCCATTCGTCCGTCGTCTTGTATTCCTCGAAGGCGATGATCCAGTCCGCCTCGGAAAGCGGGGGAATGGCGCCGATGATGACGTTCCATTCCGTGATCGAGAGCCCGCTGTCGGTCAGCCGCGTCAGCCCGCCGACGACGACCATGACGACGACGAGCGCGGCGAGGATCAGGAGCCAGACGCGGATCGCCGCGCGCGCCCCCGTCTTCTTCGCCGCCGCCGCGCCCGGCGCCGGCGCCGCCATGGCCGGGGCCGCCCCCGCCTCCTCGAAGATCGCGCGCTTTTTCATGGCCATCCCTTTCCCGGCCTGATCTAGCGGCGCGCCCGTGCGCGGACAAGCGCGGGCGCCTCTGCTAGAAGGTCGCGGGGCGGGGAGCCGCGCTCGGGCGGCGCAAGAAAGAAATCTCTCATGGCGCATTCCGAAACAGCCTATTCGATCATCGCGGAGCGGATCGGCGGCCTCCCCGGCATTGCCGAGAAGAAGATGTTCGGCGGCGTCTTCTTCATGGTCGACGGCAACATGGTCGCCGGCGCGACGAAGCGCGGCGCGATGGCGCGGGTCGGCAAGCCGAACGAGGCCGCGGCGCTCGCCCTGCCGGGGGTCGAGGCCGCAACGCCCTCGGGCCGGCGCATGGCCGGCTTCGTCCGCATCGCGGAGCCGGCCCTCGCGGAGGCGCCGGAGACGCTCGAACGCCTCGTCGACCTCGCCTTCGGCTTCGCCGCCTCGCTCCCGCCGAAGGTCTGAGCCCGGTCAGGCGCGGAACAGCTCCGCGAGGAGCGGGTTGGGGAACCGCCGCTCCCGCGTCACGGCGAGGAAGCTCTCCGTGATCCCGTCGAGCCGCGCCGCCTCCCGCAGCGCGCCCGACTCAAGCTCGTCCCGCACCACGATCGGCGGGATCACGGCGAGCCCCGCATCCTCCCGCGCCAGAAGCCGCAGCATCGCCATGTCGTCCGCCTCCGCGGCGATGGCGGGCGAGACGCCGAGCCGCTCCGCCAGCGCGTCGAACCCGGCGCGGATCGCGGCGCCCCGCGCGGGGAGGATCAGCGGCTCCGTCTCCAGCAAGTCCCGCAGCGTCCGCCCGGCCCCGATCCGCCCCGGCGCGCCGATCAGCGAGACGGGCTGCTCCGCCAGCCGCTGGACGAGCCAGGGGCTCGCCGCGTCCTGCGCCGGCGGCATGTTCGTCAGCACGAGGTCGAGCGCCAGCGAGTCGAGTCCGCGCAGGAGTTCCTCCTGCAGGCCCGAGCGGAGCACGACCTCCACATCCGCCCGCCCCACGAGCGGGCGCAGGAACCCGATCTGGAAGTTGCGCGAAAGCGTAGCGAGCGCGCCGACGCGGAGCGCCCGCCGCGCCCGGCCCGTCTCCTTCAGCGTCGCCGTCAGGTCCTCCGCCGCGCGGAACACCGCCTCCGCATGGTCGAGCGCGATCCGCCCCGCCTCGGTGATCGCGAGCCCGCGCCCCCGCCGCTCGAACAGCGCATGGCCGAGCGCCGCCTCCAGCGCCCTGATCTGCGTGGAGACGGCCGATTGCGACAGGTTGAGCCGCCGCGCCGCGCCGGTGAGCGTTCCGTCGGTCGCGACGGCGCGGAAGAGGCGGAGGTGATGCAGGTTGATCTCGGCCATTGTTCCATCAAACAGAATGTTTACCCTGAAAATATGTATTTTTCTGGAAGTCTTTCAAGCGCTACCTCCCCGTCCATCCGAACCCGACAGGAGGCCAGCCGTGACGTCCCTCATCCCCCTCTCGCTTCTCGCCCCGCTCATCCTTCTCGCCGGAGCCGGCCTCGCCGCCGCGCAGCCGGGCCGTCGCCCCGGGCGGCTGCCGATGCTGGCCGAGGGCGCGGCCCTCGCCGCGCTCGTCCTCGCCGCCGCGGGCGCGGCGCAGCTCGCCCTCTCCGGCCCGGCGACCTTCGGCTTCGGCTCGGGCGCGCTGCTCATCGCCTTCCGGCTCGACGCCGTCAGCGCGACGATGGCGCTCCTCGTCGCCTTCATCGGCTGGATCGTCACGCGCTATTCCCGCACCTATCTCGACGGGGCGGAGCGGGAGGGGGCCTTTCACGGCCTGATCCTCGCGACGCTCGCCGCCGTCCTCCTCCTCGTGCAGGCCGGCTCGCTCGCCGTTCTCGTCGCCGCTTTCGTCGCGGTCGGCGCGGCGATGCGGCGGCTCCTCCTCTGGTTTCCGGAGCGGGCCGAGGCGCGGCGCGCGGCCGCGAAATTCGCCCTTGTCTGGGGCGCGGGCGACGCGGCGCTGATCGTCGCCGCCGCGTTCCTCTGGTCCGCCTGGGGGACGGCCGACATCGCCCTTCTGGCCGAAGCCGCTTCGGGCGGCCTGCCCCTCGCGGCGAAGATCGCCGTCGCCCTCCTCGCGCTCGCCGCCGCGCTGAAGACGGCCTCCTTCCCCCTTCACGGCTGGCTGACCGAGGTGATGGAGGCGCCCACGCCCGTCTCCGCCCTTCTCCATGCCGGCGTCGTGAACGCGGGCGGCTTCCTCCTCATCCGCCTCGCGGACCTCGTGCAGGCGAGCCCCGGCGCGATGGCCGCGCTCGCCATGATCGGCGGCTTCACCGCCCTTTTCGGCGCGACCGTGATGCTGACGCAGAGCGCGGCGAAGACGGCGTTCGCCTGGTCCACCGTGAGCCAGATGGGCTTTCTCCTCCTCCAGTGCGGGCTCGGCCTCTGGGCGCTGGCGCTGCTCCATGTCGTCGCCCATTCGCTCTACAAGGCGCACGCCTTCCTCTCCGCCGGCGGCGCGGTGAAGGCGGCGACGGAGACGCGGCGGCCCGGCCCGGTCGCGGCCCCGGGCCTGCGGGACGTGGCGCGCGCCTTTGCGCTGGCGCTGGCGCTCTACGCCGCCGTCGCCTCCGCCTTCTGGCTCCTGATCGGCCCGAAATCGGCGCAGGCGCTGGCGCTCGGCGCGATCCTGATCTTCGGCGTCGCCTATCTCGTCGCCCAGGGCCTCGCCGCCGCCGCGCCGCGCGCCCTCGCGCGGAAGACGGCGCAGGCCTCGCTCGCCGCCGCGCTCGCCTATTTCGGGTTCCACGCCGTCTCCGGCGCGCTCTGGGGGCCGCACCTGCCTGAGCCGCCCGTTCCCGGCGCGCTCGAATGGGCGCTGATCGTCCTCGCCCTCGCCTCGTTCGGGCTGGTGGCGGTCGCGCAGTCGCTCTTCCCGCGCTGGGCGCATCACCCGGCGGCTGCGGGCCTGCGCGTCCATGTCGCCAACGGGTTCTACCTCAACGCCGTCCTCGACCGGCTGATCGGCGGCTTCGACGCCGTGAAGCCCCGCTGATCCCCGCCCAGGCCATGGAGAGACAGATGTTCGACAACGCCGAAACCTTCGCCGCCCTCTCGTCGCAGGGGCTTCTCGAAGCCGCCGAAGCCGCGGCGCGGGCCATCCCCCCCGCCTTCCCGCTCGACGCGACGGTCGCCGTCAACCCGTTCCTCGGCCAGGCGGAGGAACCCTTCGCCGCCGCCGCCGCGCGCCTCGCCCGCGTCGCCGGGATGAGCCTCACGCCGCCCCGCGCCGGCCTCGCCGCCGCGCTGGCCGAGGGGCGGGTGACGGACGAAGACCTCGAGGCCGCCCTCGCCGCCTCGCCCTCGCCGCTGAAACCCGCGAGCCTGGCCGACCTGAAGGCGCGGATGGCGGAGCCGGCGCCCGAGCGCTGCGCGCTGCCGACCGTCGCCGATCTCGCGGCGAAGGCGACGGGCGTGGACTGGCCCGCAATCATCGCCCGGTGCTTCGGCCTCTGGGCCGCGGGCCGGTTCGACCGGGGGCAGGCGCTCTGGTCCCCGGCGCCCGAACTCTCGGCCTGGGCCTCCTGGCGCGCCTGGGCGTCGAGCGACCTGACGCCGGAGATCGCCGGCCTCGCCGGCTTCTGCGCCCATGTCGCCGCGTCGCCGGATCATGCGGCGCGCGCGATCCTCGCCGCGGCGGAGGCGCTCGGCCTCTCCGCCCCGGCGGCGGAGACGGCGTTCCACCGCCTCCTGCTCGATCTCGGCGGCTGGCCGCAGCACGCGCGCTGGCTGCTCTGGCGGGCGGAGATGGAGGGGGGGACGGACGGAACCCTGATCGACCTTCTCGCCATCCGCCTGACCTTCGAGAAGGCGCTGCTCGCCCATGCGCCCGGCGTCGCCGCGGAGTGGTCGGAGATCGTCGCCCTCCACGCCGCGCCGGTCGAGGCGGGGGCCGAAGAGGCGCTGGACGCGATCCTGCTCGAAGCGGCGGAGCGCGGCTGGCAGCGGCGGCTCGCCGCCTCGCTCGGCGCCGGTCCCGCCCCGGCGGAGGCGCGGCCCGCCATTCAGGCCGTCTTCTGCATCGACGTCCGCTCGGAGGTCTTCCGCCGGGCGCTGGAGGCCGAGGATGCGGGGATCGCGACGAAAGGCTTCGCCGGCTTCTTCGGCCTCCCCGCCGCGCACCGGCCGCACGGCTCGGACGAGGCGGAGGCGCATCTGCCCGTCCTCCTCAACCCGGCGCTGAATGCGACAGGCCACGCCGCCCCGGCGGCGGAGGAGGCGGAGCGCATCGCCGCGCGCGCGAAGCGGGCCTGGGGCCGGTTCCGGCAGGCCGCCGTCTCCTCCTTCGCCTTTGTCGAGGCGGCGGGGCCCGCCTATGCCTGGAAGCTGGCGAAGGACGGTCTCTCCCTCGCCTCCGCCACGGCCCCCTCCCCGGCCCCGCGCTTCGACCCGCCGCTCAGCCCCGCGCAGAAGGCGGAGACGGGCGCCGCCGCGCTGAAGGCGATGGGCCTCGCCTCCGGCCATGCGCGGCTCGTCATCCTCATGGGCCACGGCGCCCATGCGGCGAACAACCCGCATGAGAGCGCCTATCAGTGCGGCGCCTGCGGCGGCAGGACGGGCGAGGTCTCCGCCCGCCTCCTCGCCGCGCTGCTGAACGACCCGGAGACGCGCGCCGGCCTCGCCGCGCACGGCGTCTCCCTGCCGGAGGACGCCCACTTCCTCGCCGGGCTCCACGACACGACGACGGACGAGGCGACCCTCTATCAGGATGCGCCCGCGCCCGGCCATGCGGAGGACATCGCCCGCGCCCGCGCCGCGCTGAAGGCCGCCGGCGCCGCGACGCGGGCGGAGCGGGCGCTCCGCATCCCCGGCGCGAAGGCGGAGACGGTCGCCGCGCGGGCCTTCAACTGGGCGGAGCTTCGCCCCGAATGGGGCCTCGCCGGCTGCGCCGCCTTCATCGCCGCCCCGCGGTCGGCGTCGGTGGGGGCCGATCTCGGCGGCCGCGCCTTCCTCCATTGCTACGACTGGAAGGGGGACGAGGGCTTCGGCACGCTGGAGCTCATCCTCACCGCGCCGGTCGTGGTGGCGAGCTGGATCAGCCTGCAATATTACGGCTCCACCGTCGCGCCCGAGGTTTTCGGCTCGGGCGACAAGCTGCTCCACAACGTCGTCGGCGGCTTCGGCGTGGTGGAGGGGAACGGCGGCGCGCTCCGCGCCGGGCTGCCCCTCCAGGCGGTGCATGACGGGGAGAGGCCCGTGCATGAGCCGCTCCGGCTCTCCGTGCTTGTCGAGGCCCCGCGCGAGGCGGTGGCGGACATTCTCTCCCGCCATCCCGGCGTCCGCGCGCTCTTCGACAACGGCTGGATGCATCTCCTGCTGATGGAGGGCGGCCGCGTCTCCGCGCGCTACCGGCCCGGATTGCAGTGGGAGGCGTTCGGGGCGGAGCCGATGCGCGCGGCGGCCTGAGCCTCGCGTCGCGATCGGAAGCCGGGGCGCCGCATTTCGCTTCACCCTGTTGCGCTTCTGTCGCAAAGTCGGTCTACGGAGCAGGCGGCGCGCGTCAGCGCGCCTCCGCGCCGGAGCATCGCTCCGACGGCCTGAACCGCAATCACAGAGCCCGCGCCGGCGGGCCTCCGACAACGGGAGAACGCGAATGAATGACGACCTGTCCCGCCTTCTGGCGAGCCTCGACCGCGCGGGGCTGACCCGCCGCACGCTGCTCGGCGGCGCCGGCGCGGCCGGCATCTCCGCCGCGCTCGGCGTCTCGCTCGCCCCCGCCAGCCTCCGCGCCGCGACGCCGAAGCGCGGCGGCGTGCTCAAGATGGGCCTCGGCGGCGGCGAGACGACGGACACGCTGGACCCGGGCCTCTCCGACAGCCCGGTGCCCTATTCGGTGATCAGCCAGTGGGGCGACGCGATCGTCGAGGTCTCGCCGACCGGCGAGCTTGTCCCCCGCATCGCGGAGAGCTTCTCGCCGAACGCGGACGGCACCGTCTGGACCTTCACGATCCGCGAGGGCGTGCGCTTCCATGACGGGAGCGAGATGACGGCGGCGGACGTGGTCGCGACCTTCAAGCGCCATTCCGACGAGAACTCGAAGTCGGGCGCCCTCGGCATCCTCCAGGGCATCGCCGGGATCGAGCAGAACGGGCGCGACGTGGTCGTGACGCTGAAATCCGGCAGCGCCGACCTTCCCTATCTCCTCGGCGACTATCACCTCGTGATCCAGCCGAACGGCGGCTTCGACGATCCGAACGCCGCCATCGGCACCGGCCCCTACAAGCTCGTCTCCGCCGAGGCCGGCGTCCGCTACGCCTTCGAGAAGAACCAGGACGACTGGGACAAGGAGCGCGGCTTCTACGACGCCGTGGAGATCCTCGTCATCAATGACGGCACGGCCCGCACCTCCGCGCTCCAGGCCGGCCAGGTCCACATGATCAACCGCGTCGATCCGAAGATCGCGCAGCTCATGTCCCGCGCGCCGGGCGTGAACGTGACCAGCGTCGCCGGGCGCGGCCACTACGTCTTCATCATGCATGTGGACAAGGCCCCCTTCGACAACCGGGATCTGCGCCTCGCGCTCAAATGGGCGATCAACCGGCAGGAGCTGGTGGACAAGATCCTCGACGGCTTCGGCACCGTCGGCAACGACATCCCGATCAACGCCGCCTATCCGCTCTTCACCCCGCTGCCGCAGCGGGAGCAGGACATCGAGAAGGCGAAGGCGCATTACGCCGCCTCCGGCCATGACGGCTCGCCCATCGAGCTTCTGGTGGCGGACACCGCCTTCCCCGGCGCGGTGGACGCGGCCTCGCTCTTCCAGCAATCCTGCGAGGCGGCGGGCATCCCGCTCAAGGTCACGCGCGTGCCGGATGACGGCTACTGGTCCGACGTCTGGAACGTGAAGCCCTTCTGCGCCAGCTACTGGGGCGGCCGCCCGGTGCAGGACCAGATGTACACCACCGCCTATCTCTCGACGGCGGACTGGAACGACACCAAGTTCCGCAACGAGGCCTTCGACGCCCTCATCGTCGCGGCGCGGGCGGAGACGGACCTCGCCCGCCGCACGGAACTCTACCACGAGCTGGCGAAGATCCTGCACGAGGAGGGCGGCCTCATCTGCCCGATGTTCAACGACTTCGTTGACGCGCATGCGGACGCCATCGCCGGCTGGTATGACGATCCGAACGGCGAGATGATGACGGGCCGGGCCTCCTGGTACACCTGGATGGCCTGAGGGCCGCCTTGTGCATCCTGTCCTGATCCTGGTCGCCCGGCGCGTCGTGCTGGGCGTCCTCCTCCTCTGGGCGGCCTCCGTCCTCCTCTTCGCCGGCACGATGATCCTGCCGGGCGACGTGGCGCAGAGCATCCTCGGGCAATCGGCGACGCCGGTGGCGCTCGCCAATCTCCGCGCGGAGCTGGGGCTGAACGACCCGCCGCTGACCCGCTATCTCGACTGGCTGGGCGGCGTCCTGCAGGGCGATCTCGGCACGGCGCTGACGAACGGGCAGGACATCGCGGAGGCCTTGGGGCGGCGCCTCGGCAACACGCTCTTCCTGGCCGCGACGGCCGCCGTGATCGCAGTGCCCCTCGCCATAGGGCTAGGCCTCCTCGCAGCGCGCTACCGGGACCGGTGGCCGGACAAGGTGATCTCCACCTTCACCCTCGCCACCGTCTCGATCCCCGAATTCCTGCTCGGCTACATCGCGATCTTCTTCCTCTCGGTGAATTTCCGCATCTTCCCCTCGCTCGCCGCCGTGCATGAGGGGATGAGCCTCGGGGAGCGGCTCTACGCCGTCTCCCTCCCCGCGCTCGTGCTCGTCCTCGTCGTCCTCGGCCACATGATGCGGATGACGCGGGCGGCGATCCTCAACGTCATGGAATCCGCCTATGTCGAGACGGCGGAGTTGAAAGGGCTCCGGCCCTTCGCCGTCGTCGCCCGCCACGCCTTCCCGAACGCGGTGGCGCCGGTGGTGAACGTGGTGATGCTGAACCTCGCTTATCTCGTCGTCGGCGTCGTGGTGGTGGAGGTCGTCTTCGTCTATCCCGGCATGGGGCAATATCTCGTCGACCATGTCTCGAAGCGCGACGTCCCGGTGGTGCAGGCCTGCGGGCTCATCTTCGCCGCCGTCTATATCGGCCTCAACCTCGTGGCGGACATCGTCTCCATCGTCTCCAATCCGCGGCTGAGGCATCCGAAATGAGGCGGATTCCCCCCGCCGCGCTGATCGGCCTCGTCTTCACCGCGGTCTATTTCCTCGGCGCGATCTTCGCCGGGCTCATCGCCCCCTACGGCATGGCGGAAGTGGTGGGGGACAGGTGGGAGCCCTGGTCCGCCGCCCATCCGCTGGGGACGGACAGCATCGGGCGCGACCTTCTCAGCCGCATGATCTGGGGCGGGCAGACGACGATCTTCGTCGCGACGGCGGCGACGCTCCTTTCCTTCACCCTCGGCTCCGTGCTCGGCTTCGTCGCGGCGGTGAGGGGCGGGTTCGTCGACCAGCTGCTCTCCCGCTTCGTCGACCTCATCATGTCGATCCCCTCGCTGATCTTCGCGCTCGCCGTCCTCTCGGTCACCCCCGTCACCGTGCCGGTGCTGATCCTCGTCATGGGCCTCCTCGATTCCACCCGCGTCTTCCGCCTCGCCCGCGCCGTGGCGGTGGACGTGACGGTGATGGACTTCGTCGAGGCGGCGAAGCTGCGGGGGGAGCGCACCGGCTGGATCATCTTCCGGGAAATCCTGCCGAACGCCCTCTCCCCCCTCATCGCGGAGATGGGCCTGCGCTTCATCTTCATGGTGCTCTTCATCTCCACGCTCTCCTTCCTCGGCCTCGGCGTGCAGCCGCCGCTGGCCGATTGGGGCGGGATCGTGAAGGAGAACCGGGAGGGGATCGTCTGGGGCGTGCCCGCCGCGCTCGTCCCCGCCTTCGCCATCGCGACGCTGGCGATCTCCGTCAACCTCGTGGCGGACTGGATCCTGAACCGCACGTCGAGCCTGAAAGGGGGGCGCGGTGGCTGACCGCCTTCTCGAAATCGAGAACCTCCGGATCGAGGCGACCGCCTATCCGCCCGGCGAGCCCCCGCGCGAGGTCGTGCTCGTCAAGGGCGTCTCGCTCACGCTGGAGCGGGGCAAGGTGCTGGGCCTGATCGGGGAATCGGGCGCCGGCAAGTCCACGATCGGCCTCGCCTCCATGGCCTATGGCCGCTCCGGCGTGCGGCTGACGGGCGGCGCCGTGCGGCTCAATGGGCGGGACCTGATGAAGGAGCCTGCCTCCGGCCTCCGCGCGCTCAGGGGGAAGGAGGCGACCTATGTCGCCCAGTCCGCCGCCGCCGCCTTCAACCCGGCGAAGCGCCTGATGGAGCAGGTGGTGGAGGCCGCGCTCGCCCACGGCGTCGCCTCCCGAAAGGAGGCGGAGGCGCGCGCCGTCCGCCTCTTCGGCAAGCTCGGCCTGCCGGAGCCCGAAACCATCGGGCGCCGCTATCCGCACCAGGTCTCGGGCGGGCAGCTCCAGCGCGTGATGACCGCGATGGCGCTCTGCCCCGAGCCCGACCTCGTGATCTTTGACGAACCGACGACCGCGCTCGACGTGACGACGCAGATCGAGGTTCTCGCCGCGATCAAGGAGGCGATCCGGGATACCGGCGTCGCCGCCCTCTACATCACGCATGACCTCGCCGTGGTCGCGCAGGTGGCGGACCATATCCTCGTCCTCCGCGGCGGCGAGGCGGTGGAATACGGGGAGACGCAGCAGATCATCACCGCCCCGTGGGAGGAATACACCCGCGCCCTCGTCTCCGTCCGCTCCATCGAGCATGAGGAGAAGCCGGAAGGGGCGGAGCCCGTCCTCTCCGTCCGCGGCGTCACGGCCCGCTATCGCGGCACGGGGTTCGACGTGCTGAGCGACGTGAGCGTCGACCTCCCCGCCGGGCAGACGCTGGCGGTGGTGGGGGAGAGCGGCTCGGGCAAGTCCACCCTCGCCCGCGTCATCACCGGCCTCCTCCCCGCGCGAGAGGGGGAGATCGACTTCGCCGGCCGCCGCCTTTCCCCCGCCCTCGCGGGAAGGAGCCGGGACGATCTCCGCGAGATCCAGATGATCTACCAGATGGCCGACACGGCGATGAACCCGCGCCAGACGGTCGGCACGATCATCGGCCGCCCGCTCTCCTTCTATTTCGGGCTGAGGGGCGAGGCGCGGCGGCGGCGGGTGCAAGAGCTGCTGGAGCAGATCGAGATGGGCTCCGGCTTCATCGACCGCTATCCGGCCGAGCTTTCCGGCGGGCAGAAGCAGCGCGTCTGCATCGCCCGCGCCCTCGCCGCGAAGCCCCGGCTCATCATCTGCGACGAGGTGACCTCCGCGCTTGACCCGCTGGTGGCGGACGGCGTGCTGAAGCTCCTCCTCCGGCTCCAGGCGGAGGAGGGCGTCGCCTATCTCTTCATCACGCATGACATCGCGACGGTGCGCGCCATCGCGGACCGGATCGCGGTCATGTATCGCGGCCGGGTGCAGCGCTACGGCCAGAAATCCGCCGTCCTCTCCCCGCCCTTCGACGATTACACTGACCTCCTCCTCGCCTCCGTGCCCGAGATGCGGCGCGGCTGGCTGGAGGAGGCTCTGGAGCGGCGGCGAATGGAGAGCGCGGGGAACTAACCGGCCCGGGCCAGTCAGCGCTCAACTGTAGGGGTCGAGCGCGTCCCTGAGCCCGTCGCCGAGGAAGCTGAAGGCCAGCACCACCATGATGACCGGCACGAGCGGCATCAGGAGCCATGGATAGATCTCCACCACCGTGAGGTCGAGCGCGTCGTTCAGCATCAGCCCCCAGCTGACGGCGGGCGGGCGGAGGCCGAGCCCGAGGAAGGAGAGCGCCGTCTCCCCGAGGATCATGGCGGGGATCGAGAGCGTCGCCGAGGCGACGAGGTGGGACATGAAGTTCGGCATCATGTGCGCGCCGATGATCCGCGTGGGCCGCGCCCCCATCAGCTCCGCCGCCTTCACATAATCCTCCTCCCTCAGCGCCAGGAATTTCGAGCGGACGGCGCGCGCAAGGCCCGGCCAGTCCAGCAGCCCGAGGATGATGGATATAAGGAAGAAGACGGAGACGGGCCCCCAGTTCGCCGGAATCGCCGCGGCGAGCGCCAGCCAGATCGGCAGTTCCGGCAGCGAGCGGATGATCTCGATGGCCCGCATCGTCAGGCTGTCCACCCAGCCGCCGAAATAGCCCGCCATGCCGCCGAGGACGAGCCCGATGGCGAAGGAGACGGCGACGCCGATGAGCCCCACGGTGAGCGAAAGCTGCGCGCCGTGCATGATCCGGCTGTGCACGTCCCGCCCCAGCCTGTCCGTCCCGAGTATGAAGAGCGTTCCGCCCTCCGGCGGGCAGATGAAGCGGAAGCTCGTCTCGATGAGGCCGAGGAGGCGATAGGTGCTCCCGCAGCTCTGGAAGAGCGGGATTTTCAGCGGCTGCGACCAGTCCACGATGGAGCCCATCTGGAAGGTCTCCACGTCGAACTTCTCCTCCGTCACGAAGGTGTGGAGGCCGAAGCCGTAGGCCTCGGACCAGAGCCGCACGGGCTGCGGCGGGGCGTAGATGTGGTTCTCGTTCCGCTCCGCATAATGATAGGGCGAGAGCACGTCCACGAAGGGCAGCGCGAGATAGATGACGAGGAGATAGACGCCGGAGACGACGCCAAGCTTGTGCCTGAGGAACCGCCGCCAGATCAGCACCCAGGTCGGCGCGTCGAGATCGGCGCGGTCCAGCGCCTGAAGGTCCGCCGCCTCGTCGTAATCGTCCTTGGCGATGAAATGCCGGTCCGGGTCGATCTTCGTCATCGCGCGCCCCCCGCCTTGCCCGAGAGCCTGATGCGCGGGTCCACCACCGCGAGAAGGATGTCGGAGATCAGCATCCCCACCAGCGTCAGCGCCGAGACGAAGAGGAGGATGAAGCCCGAGAGGAAGATGTCCTGGCTACGCAGCGCGGAAAGGAGCACGGGGCCGATGGTCGGCAGGCTCATCACCACGGAGACGAGGACGGAGCCGGAGATGAGCTGCGGCAGCAGGTTGCCGATATCCGCGATGAAGGGGTTGAGCGCCATGCGGAGCGGATACTTGATGACCGCGCGGGTCGGGGAGACGCCCTTCGCCGCCGCGGTGGTGACGTAAGGTTTCCCGAGCTCGTCCAGCAGGTTGGCGCGGAGCCGGCGCATCATGCCCGCCATGCCGGCCGTGCCGATGACGACGACGGGGGCGACCATGTGGAGCATGATAGAGCCGAACTTCTCCAGGCTCATCGGCTGGTCGATGAACTCCCTCGCCATGCCGCCGCCGATCGGCAGCCCGACCGCCTTGTTGCCGTAATACATGAGCACGAGCGCGAGGAGGAAGTTGGGCGTCGCGAGGCCGATATAGCCGATCAGCGCGGCGAGATAGTCGATCCAGGTGTTGGCGCGCACGGCGGCGAGCGCGCCGAGCGGCAGCGCCGTCAGATAGACGAAGAGCACGACGACGAGGTTGAGCCCGATGGTGAACCACATCGCCTCGGCCACCACGTCATAGACCTGCCGGTCAAGCTCGAAGGAATAGCCGAAATTCCCCTGCAACATGCCGGAGAACCCGTCCGGCCCCGGCCAGAGCCCGACCCAGACGAGGTATTGTTCCCAGACCGGCCGGTCGAGCGAATACTGCGCGAGGAGGAACTGCGCCTTCGCGATGGAGCCCTGCTCCCCGGTCGCCATCAGCTCCCGGATCTGGTTGGTGAGGTAGTTGCCTTCCGGCAGGTTGATGATCGCGAAGATGAGGACGGAGATGACGGCGAGGGTCCCCGCCATCGTGACGCAGCGGCGCAGGATGTAGGCGAGCATCAGGTGCGCCCTCCGGCCTTGATCGCTGTCCCGCGCATCATTCGGCGAAATAGAGTTCGTCGATCCGGTAGGCGCCGATATGCGCCGCCGGCTCCCAGGCGTAGATCCCGTTCTCGGGGAAGTTCCTCAGCCGCTTCGAGATGACGATGGGCTGCGGCGCGCCGGAGACGAGGCCGATGGCCATGATCTGCTCGGCGTGGATCTCCAGCATCTCTTCCCAGATCGCGGCCTTCTCGCTCTCGGAAGAAGCGATGGACCAGCGCTCGAACAGGGCGAGGAGGGCCTGCGCCTCCGGTGTCGCCGGCTTCTCGCCCGCGGCGCCCTTGGTCTGGTAGTGCTGGCCCCAGGCCGGCCAGGCGAAGTTCGTCTGGTCCACCGGCGCAAGCGCGGAGGGCACGGCGTCCGGCGTCGGCACGCCGTTGTCCCATCCGAACCAGACCGGCATCATGCTTTCCCCGGCGAAGGCCTTGTTGCGCAGGATGTCCCGGTCCAGCGGGCGGAAGATCATCTTGAGGCCGACCTCCTTCCACATCTCCTGCACGAGTTCGAGCGCGTCCATCTCCTCCTGCCGCTCGCCCGCCGTCTCCACCACGATCTCGGCGCGCCTGCCGTCCGGCAGGAGGCGCCAGCCTTCGGAATCGACCTTGTCGAGCCCCACCTCGTCGAGCAGGGCGCGCGCCTCGTCCCGGTTCAGCTTCGCATAGGCCATCGCGTGCTCCTCGTCATAGAACGGGCTCGCCGGCAGGGCGGCGACGGCGGAGGGCTTGGCCATGCCGAAATAGAGCGACTTGTTGATCGCGATCCGGTTGATCGAGAGGGAGAGCGCCCGGCGGAAGCGCACGTCCCGCATCAGCGCGCGCCAGACCGGGTCGTTCACCGTCTGGTTCGGGTAGAGCGCGACGTCGGAGGCGGCGCCGTTCGTCCAGAGCCGGGTGACGTATCCGCCCCCCTTCTCCCCCTTTTTCAGCACCGGCGCGTCGCCGAAGGCGAGGCCGCGGGCCTGGAGATCGACCTCGCCGCGGTTCGCCTTGGCCGGGATCAGCCCGCCTGCGGCGACCGTCATCTCGATCGTGTCGACATAGGGGAGCTGGCGGCCCTCCGGGTCGAAGCGGTGGTAATAGGGATTCCGCTCCAGCACATAGCGGCTGTTGTTCTTCGGCGTCACGTTCACCCACGGCTGGAGCGTCGGCAGGTCCGGATTGTCGAAATCGTAGAGATTGTCGAGCCGGTTGTGGAGCTGCGCCCAGTTCCTCACCCCGGCGTCGTCCACCGCCTCCTCCAGCGCGGCCGGGTCGGCGTAGCGGGCGTGATAGGCCTTCATGAAGGCGGAGGGGCGATAGATGAAGGGCGGCCGCGCGGCGGCGAGGGCGGGGAGGAAGCGCGGGTTCGGCGCCTGCCAGGTGTAGCGCACCGTCGTCTCGTCCAGCACCTCGAACACCGGCTCCACGCCGTTCACGAGGAAAAGCTCCGGCGGGCCGGCGGGCGAAAGCTCGGGGTGGTTCGCCACGTCCTGCCACCAGTAGCGGAAATCCTCCGCCGTGAAGGGCGACCCGTCTGACCATTTGTGGCCCTTGCGGAGGCGGAGGGTGAAGACACGCCCCTCCTCCACCTCGACCGCCTTCAGGAGGTCGGCGGCGAGCCGGAAATCCTCGTCATAGCCGACGAGCCGGGCGTAACCGTAGACGACGGCGTAGCGCACGTCCCGCGCCCGCCCGATCAGGGTGCGGATCTGCCCGCCATGCGCGCCGATCGTGCGGCCGCGGGCGGCGAGGTCGACGACCAGCGGCTCCTCCGGCGCCCGTTCCGTGACCGGCGGCAGCGCGCCTTCGGCGACGAGCGGGGCGAGGGAGGGCGTCTCCTGCATCGTGAGGGCGGAAGCCGGGGCGGCGCAGAGGCAGAGCGCGAAGAGGGCGGGGAGGATGGGTCTCATGCTGCTCTCCTGACGTAGTGGCCCGCATTCACCTCGATCAGGTCCGGCGCCGCATCGTCCCGATAGCCGAAGGGCTCGGGCCAGCTGTCGGGCTCGCCGGCCCCGCGCGCCACGGCGGCGAGGTCGAGCGGGCGGTCCATGTCCGGCTCGGGCGAGGCGGCCATCAGCGCCTGCGTGTAGGGATGGACCGGATTGGTGAAGAGCGCCTTCACCGGCCCCTCCTCGATCACCCGGCCCCGGCGCATGACGGCGACGCGGTCCGCAAGGTCCGCCACCACCGCGAGGTCATGGCTGATGAAGAGGTAGGAGAGGCCGAACTCGTCCCGTATCTCCTTGAAAAGGGCGAGGACCTGCGCCTGCACGGACACGTCGAGCGCGGAGGTCGGCTCGTCGCAGACGATCAGCTCCGGCCCGAGGGCGAGGGCGCGGGCGATGGAGATGCGCTGCCGCTGCCCGCCGGAAAAGGCGTGCGGGAAGCGCTGGAGATGGTCGGCGGAAAGGCCGACGCGCTCCATCAGGTCCGCCGCCCGCTCCCGCTGCTCCCGCCCCGTGCCGACGCCGTGGACGCGAAGCGGCTCCGTCAGGATGTCCCGCACGCACATGCGGGGGGAGAGGGAGGAGAACGGGTCCTGAAAGACGATCTGCACCTTGCGGCGGAAATCCCGGAGCTCCTCCCCCCTGAGCGCCGCCACGTCCACCTCCGCGCCGTCCGCGCCGCGGAAGAGGACGGAGGCGCCGGGGTCCGGCCGCTCCGCCTGAAGCATCAGCTTGGCGACGGTGGACTTGCCGGAGCCGGATTCGCCGACGATGGCCAGCGTCTCCCCCCGCCGGAGGTCGATCCGCACGTCCTGCACCGCCTTCACCGGCGGGGAGACGCGGCCGAGGCCCTGCGCCTTGCCCGGATAGGTCTTGGAGAGATGCCGCGCGCGGAGGATGAAATCCTCGGACGGGGCGTGCCGCGGCTCCAGATTTTCGGGGATTTCCGGCGCGGCGGCGATCAGCTTCCTCGTGTAGCCGTGGCCGGGCGTCTTCAGCACGGCGCGGGCCGGGCCGCTCTCCACAACCTTGCCCTTGCGGAGGACGACGACGCTGTCGGCCATGTTGGCGACCACGCCGAGATCGTGCGTGACCATGACGACGGACATGCCGGTCTCGCGCTGGAGCGTCTTGATGAGGTCCAGCACGGTCGCCTGCGTCGTCACGTCGAGCGCGGTCGTCGGCTCGTCCGCGATCATCAGCGCCGGGCGGCAGACCATCGCCATCGCGATCATCGCGCGCTGGCGGAGCCCGCCCGAAAGCTCGAACGGATAGGCGCGGAAGGCCCGCTCCGGGTCCGGGAAGCCCACGGCGGCGAAGGTTTCGATGCAGCGCGCCTTGACCGCCGCGCCGCGAAGGTCGGTGTGGAGGCGCACGGCCTCGCCCACCTGATCCCCGATCGTGTGGAGCGAGGAGAGGGAGCTCATCGGCTCCTGGAAGATCATCGAGACGCGCTTGCCCCGCACCTTGCGGAGCGCGGCCGGGTCGAGGGCGAGGAGGTCCGTCTCCCCGCCGTCATCCGCCAGGATCGCGCGGCCGGCGATGATCGCCGCGCCCTTCGGCAGGATGCCGAGCAGGGCCTTGCCCGTCAGCGTCTTGCCCGAGCCCGATTCGCCGACGAGCGCCAGCGTCTCCCCCCGCCGCACGGCGAAGGAGACGTCGTCGACCACGCGCACGGCGGAGCGGCCCGCGCCGAACGCGATGGTCAGTCCCTCAACCGTCAGCAAAGGCTGCGGCATCCGTCTCTTCCCCCCGGTTGCGCCCCGTTTGTCGCAAGGCCGCGCCAGCGGGGCAACCGATTTTGCGCCGCCGCGGCCCGGTTTCGTGCGCGCTTCGTCACGCGCCGAACAGGCCGGTGGCGAAGCGGAGCCCCTGAGGCTATCTAGCATCCGAATATGAACGCTTTCGGGAGGCGACATGGCGGACGCGAGACGCGAGGACGTGCTGAAGGCGCTTTCCGCTGTAACGGATTCGGGTGGCCACGGGCGGGACATCGTGACCTCCGGCATGGTCGTCGGCCTCACGGTCGAGGGCGGGGCGGTGCGCTTCGCGCTGGAGGTGGACCCGGCGCGGGGCGCCGCGCTGGAGCCGCTGCGGCAGGCGGCGGAGGCGGCGGCGAAGGCGGTTCCCGGCGTCACGTCCGTCATCGCCGCGCTCACCGCGCATTCCGATACGCCTACGGCTCCGAAAGGCGCGCCGCCCGATCTCGGCACGCGCGCGAAACCCGGCGACAAGCCGCTCCGCCCGCCGCCGGCGCCGCCGCAGGGCGGTGTCGTGCCCGGCGTCGCCCGCATCGTCGCCGTCGGTTCGGGCAAGGGCGGCGTCGGCAAGTCCACCGTCTCCGCCAATCTCGCCGTCGCGCTCGCGATGGAGGGCTGGCGCGTCGGGCTGCTGGATGCGGACGTCTACGGCCCCTCCCAGCCGCGCCTCCTCGGCATCGCGGGCCGCCCCTCCTCGCCGGACGGGCAGAACATCGAGCCGATGCGCGGCTTCGGCGTCAAATGCATGTCCATGGGCTTCCTGACGGGCGAGCGGGAGAGCGTGATCTGGCGCGGCCCGATGCTGATGAGCGCGGTGACGCAGATGCTCTATCAGGTGAACTGGGCCCCGCTCGACTTCCTGATCGTCGATCTCCCGCCCGGCACCGGCGACGTGCAGCTGACGCTGAGCCAGAAGACGAAGCTCTCCGGCGCCGTCGTCGTCTCCACCCCGCAGGACGTGGCGCTGATCGACGCGCGGAAGGCGATCGACATGTTCGACAAGATCAAGATCCCGATCCTCGGCGTGATCGAGAACATGGCGACCTTCTGCTGCCCGAATTGCGGGCACGAGACGCAGATCTTCGGCCATGGCGGCGCGGAGGCGGAAGCGGAGCGGATCGGCGCGCCCTTCCTCGGCCGCGTGCCGCTGACGCTCGACCTCCGCGTGACCTCGGACGGGGGGACGCCCATCGTCGCCGCGAAGCCGGAGGGGCCGGAGGCCGCGCGCTTCCGCGAGATGGCGCGGGCGCTCGCCGAAGGTCTCGGCGCGCATGAGCCGGAGGCGGTGGGCTGGCGGGTGTGAGGGCGGCGTCCGATCATCACGTAGAGTGATGGAAGCGATGAAATACATTCGTTTCCGGAATTGATCTCCGGCGCCCATCTCCATGAGCAGGCGGCCCCCCCGGGCCGCAGGATCCTGGAGACGCACCATGCGATACGGAACCATCGAAAGCCGCGCCGCCGGGCGGCGCGACGCCGCGGCCGGGCCTTCGGAAGACCGCCGCCGCCTCGGCGCCCTCCTCGCCCTCTTCGCCGCAGCGCTCTTCGCGCTTGCGGCGATCGGGGGCGGGGAGGATCTGCCGGGCGCAGGCGCCCCGAACCTGACGGAGATGGCCGCGCCGGCCAGGTAAACGGCCCCGAAACTCCCCGTGGCGCGGCGCTGCGGAAGCGGCTAGGAACGCGAGGAGTCTCTCCCGCCGGACCCTGCCCATGCCCCGCATCGTCGCGCTCGAAACCTTGTCGTGCGAGTTCGTCGCCTTCGTGAAGGCGACGACGGAGCGGGGCGCACGGCGACCGCATGACGCTTCGAAGGGCGGCGCCTGAGATCATGGCCTCGCCGGTTTTCGACTATGTGATCGTCGGCGCGGGCTCCGCAGGCTGCGTCCTGGCCGAGCGGCTCTCGGCGGACGGCGCGCGCTCCGTCCTCGTCATCGAGGCGGGGGGGAGCGACCGGCGCTTCTTCGTCCACATGCCGCTCGGCTACGGCAAGCTCTTCTTCGACCCTGCGGTGAACTGGGCCTACCTGACGGAGCCCGACCCCGGCCTCGGCGGGCGCCCCGATTACTGGCCGCGGGGGAAGCTTCTCGGCGGCTCCAGCTCCATCAACGCGATGGTCTGGGCGCGGGGCGGGCGGGAGGATTACGAGGATTGGGGCGCCGCCGCCGGCCCGCACTGGGGCTGGGAGGCGGCGCGGGAAGCCTATCGCGAGATCGAGGACAACGAGGCCGGCGGCGACGAATGGCGCGGCGCCGGCGGGCCGCTCTTCATCTCCGCCAACCGGCGGGACCTGCACCCGCTCTGCGACGCCTTCGTCGCCGGGGCGGCGGCGGCGGGGCTGCCCCATAACCCGGATTTCAACGGCGCTCGCCAGGAGGGCGCCGGGACCTACCAGATGACGATCCGCGGCGCGCGGCGGAACTCCGCCGCCCGCGCCTTCCTCCGCCCCGCCATGCGGCGGCGGAACGTGACCGTCTGGACCGGGGCGCAGGCGACGCGCATCCTCTTCGAGGGGCGGCGGGCCACGGGAATCGCCTTCCGCCGGAACGGGCGGGAGGGGGAGGCGCGGGCGGCGCGGGAGGTGATCCTCGCCGGCGGGGCGGTGAACTCCCCGCAGCTCCTGATGCTGTCCGGGGTCGGCCCCGCCGCGGACCTCGCCGCGAACGGCGTGGCGCCGCTCCTCGACCATCCCCATGTCGGGCGCAACATGGCGGACCATCTCGGGCTCAACCACACCTACCGCGCGAACGCGCCGACCTATAATGACGAGCTGCGCCCGCTTCTCGGCAAGCTCCGCGCCGGCCTCCGCTGGCTCCTTTTCGGAACCGGGCCGCTCGCGAAGTCCGTCAACCACGGCGGCGGCTTCTTCCGCACGTCGCCGGAGCGGCCGCGACCGAACATGCAGCTCTATTTCCAGGCCTTCTCCACCCTCGTCCCCCGCCCCGGAAAGCGCCCGCTGCTGACGCCGGACCCGTTCTCCGGCATGAGCCTCGGCCTTTCCAACGCGCGGCCGTGGAGCCGGGGGGAGATCGGGCTGGCGGGCCCCGACCCCTTCGCGCCGCCCCGCATCCGCGCCGGCGCCTTCGCGGACGGGCGGGACATGGAGGAGATGCTGGCGGGCGCCCGCTTCCTCCGCCGCCTCGCCGCCACCGCGCCGATGCGCGCCGTGATCGCGGAGGAACTGCGCCCCGGCCCCGCCGTCGAAAGCGACGAGGCGCTGATCGCCGACATCCGCGAACGATCCGGCACCGTCTATCATCCCTGCGCGACGCTGCGGATGGGGACGGACCCGGAAAGCTCCGTGGTGGACCCGGACCTTCGGGTGCGCGGGCTCGAAGGGCTCCGCATCTGCGACGCCTCGGTCTTCCCGAACCTGATCGCCGGGAACACCAACGCGCCGAGCATCCTCGTCGGCTGGCTCGGCGCCCGCCGCATCCGCGAGACCGAAAGGCGCTGAGCCATGCCCGATTACGACGCGCTGCTCGACGAAGGGATCAAGGCCTTCATCCGGGAGACGGCGCGGCACTACCCGCCCGACGCGGCGAGCCTCGACATCGCCGGGCAGCGCGCCGTCTATGACCGTATGGCGGCGGCCTTCCGCGCGCCGCGCCCCTCCGGCGTCCGGGTGGAGGACTGGCCGATCGGCGGCGTTCCCGCCCGCATCTATGAGAGCGGGCCGGGCGGGGGCGCGGTTCTCTATCTCCATGGCGGGGGCTTCGTCGTCGGCGGGCTCGAAAGCCATGACGACGTCTGCGCCGAGATCTGCGCCGGAACCGGCCTCCGCGTCGTCAGCGCCGACTACCGGCTCGCGCCCGAACATCCGCACCCCGCCGCCTATCTCGATGCGCTCGCCGCCGTGCGCGCGGCCTTCGCGGCCTTCGGCGCGCCGCTGATTTTGGCGGGGGACAGCGCGGGCGCCGCCCTCGCCGCCTCCGTCGCCCATGCGCTGCGCGGGAGCGACGCGCGCGTCGCCGGTCAGGTCCTGATCTATCCCGGCCTCGGCGGCGATGCCGACCGCGGCAGCTACATCGAGCACGCCGAGGCGCCGATGCTCACCCGGGCGGACGTGCTTTTCTACGGCCGCATCCGCTTCGCCGGCGAGGCCCCCGAGCGGGACCCGACGGCGGCCGCGCTGCATGACGAAGATTTCTCCGGCCTCCCGCCGACCCTCATCTTCAGCGCCGAATGCGACCCGCTGGCCGATGACGGGCGCGAATATCGGGACCGCATCCGAGCCGCCGGGGGCGCCGCGGACTGGCGGCTCGACCGCGGCCTCGTCCACGGCTGGCTCCGCGCGCGGCATATGTCCCCGAGGGCGGGCGCCGCCTTCGCGCGGATCGTGGAGGGCGTCGGGCGGCTGGCGGCGGGGTAGGGTAGGGGAGCCGCGCCCCACGCCCCTTGGCCCGGGCGACCAGCCCGGGCCGCGGCCTCCCTCCCGCCAGGGAGGCCGCATCGCAACGGCGCAAGACGGGCAACCTTTGGGGTTCCTGACGCCATAAACCGCGCGGACCAGTCATTCCGAGGCGGCCCCCCGAGGGAGCCCGCGGCCCTCCGCGCGCCGTTCGGGCCGGGGCCTGCCCCGACGCGAGCGGAACGCGGCTACGGCCACTGAAACAATCGATCACGGAAAAATTCCATAGAAATCAAGGCCCCGAGGCCGATAACCATGGTTATGGCCCGAATCCGCCCCCTAGCGCCCCTTCCAGACCGGGTCGCGCCCCTCCGCGAAGGCCTTCGCGCCCTCCAGATTGTCCTCCGAGCCGTAGAGCCGGTCCACCGTCGCGAACTGCCGCCGCGTGATGCGGTTGAGCGCGTCCTGGAAGCGCATCGCCTCCGCCTCCCGCACCACCTCCTTGATCGCGGCGTAAACGAGCGGCGGCCCGCTCTCCAGCAGCCGCGCGAGGCTCCACGCCTTCGCCATCAGCTCCTCCGGCGCCGTGATCTCCTTGAGGATGCCCCAGCGCAGCGCCTCCTCCGCGTCGAACCAGCGGCCCGTCAGCAGGAGGTCCATGGCGACGTGATAGGGGATGCGCTTCGGCAGTTTCAGCGAGGCCGCGTCCGCGATGGTGCCCGAGCGGATTTCCGGCAGCGCGAAGGTGGCGTTCGAGGAGGCGAGGATGAGGTCGCAGGAAAGCGCCAGCTCCAGCCCCCCGCCGCAGCAGATGCCGTTGACGGCGCAGATCACCGGCTTGTTGAGATGCGGCAATTCCTGCAGCCCGCCGAAGCCGCCGACGCCGTAATCCCCGTCCACCGGATCGCCCGCCGCCGCCGCCTTCAGGTCCCAGCCGGGGCAGAAGAACTTCTCCCCCTCCGCCCGCAGGATCGCGACGCGAAGCGTGTCGTCGTCCCGAAAGTCGCGGAAGGTCTCCCCCATGATCCGGCTCGTGACGAGGTCGATGGCGTTCGCCTTCGGCCGGTCGAGCGTGACTTCGAGCACCGCGCCCTCGCGGCGCGTCCGGATCGGGCCTGTCGTCATGTATCCTCCTTCGCGAACGGGTCGTTCGCCGGGTCCTCGTTGGGCGTGTATTCCGCCCAGTCCGCCGCCTGCCGCGCCTTTTCCGGGCCGAGCAGCCGGCCGATCAGCGCCAGCGCCATGTCCGTCCCGGCGGAGACGCCGGAGGCGGTCCAGAACTTGCCGTCCTCCACCCAGCGCGCCCGGCCCCGCCAGTCGACCTTCGGGCCCTGCTTCGCCACCCAGTCGAAGGCGAGCTTGTTCGTCGTCGCCCCGCGCCCGTCCAGGAGCCCGGCGCGGGCGAGCAGCGCGGAGCCGGTGCAGACGGAGGCGACGATCTCCGCGCCCTCCGCCGCCTCCCGCAGCCAGGCGAGGAGCCGCGCATTCTTCACGTCCCGCCGCGTCCCCCGCCCGCCGGGGACGAGGAGGATGTCATAGCGCTCGACCCCGATCAGGTCGTCCACCGTCGTCCGCGGCCCCTGCGCGGAGGGAACGGAATTCGCCCCGTCCGCCACGATGCGGAGTGCGAACTCGTCCGGGAACATGCCGAACATCTCGAGCGGGCCGTAAAGGTCCAGCAACTCGAAATCCGGATAGACGAGGGCGCCGACCGTTCTCCGCTTCACGTCTCCGCCTCCCGGATCACCGCATCGACCGCCACGGCGCCCTGGGGCAGAACCATCAGCGGGTTGACCTCAATCTCCACGATCCGCGCATCCCGCTCCATGATCTTCTGCATGGACAAGGCCGCGGAGACCGCCGCCGCCACGTCGCCCCGCGCCCGCCCGCGAAAGCCGTCGAGCAGCGGAAAGAGCCTGCGGCGGCGGAGCGCGGCCTCGATCTCCCCGCCCGTGACGGGGAGGATCAGCGTCTCCACATCCTCCAGCAATTCCGCCTCCCGCCCGCCGAAGCCGATGGTCAGCGTCCCGCCATAGACCGGGTCGCGCCGGAGCCCGACCAGCAGCTCCGCCACCGCGCCCGCCACCATCTCCTCCGCCAGATAGCCCGATGCGCCCGGCATCTCCCCCTCGCGCGCGAGCGTGGAAAGGCCGAGCCGCACCGCCCCCGCCTCCGTCTTGTGGAGAAAGCCGAGCCCCTTCAGCGCCAGCGGCGGGCGGAGCGCGGCGGCGGCCATGCGGAGCGCGGGGAGCGTCGGCGCCGCCACATAAAGCGGCACGCTCACGCCCGCCGCCGCCAGCAGAGCCTTCGCCTCGTCCTCGGGCAGGAGCCGCGCCGGCCGCTCCGCCCGCGCCGCCCAGGGCCGCCAGCCGGCGCGCCCCGCCGGCGCCGTCGCCCCGCGGAGCCCGAGGAGCGCGCTTTCGAGCCCCATCAGCGGCGCGACGCCCCGCGCGATCCAGTCCCGCGCCCGTTCCTCCCCGAAATTCTCGGCGAGCGAGGCGACCGGGAAGGCCGGCTTGCCGCTCACCCGCCCCGCCGTCTCGATCGCGCGGAGCGCGGGCACGAAGCTCGCCGGGTCGCAGCGATCCTCCCGCGGCGGATCGATGACGAAGAAGCCGGCGTCCGCGCCCGCCATCATCGCAGAGAAGACCTCCGCAATCTTCCCCTCGTCGCCCCAGATGAAGGTCTGGTAGTCGAGCGGGTTCGCGAGCGTCACCAGCGGCCCGAGCACGGCGGAGAGCCGCGCCGCGGCCTCGCCCGCCGGCGCCGGGAACTCGAAGGGCAGCCCGGCGGAAAGGTCCGCCGACAGCCCCGCCTCCCCGCCCGAACAGGCTGTGATCGACAACCGCCGCCCCGAAAGCGGCCCGTGGACATGAAGGATCTTCAGCGCCTCCAGCAGGTCCGAAAGCCCCGGAACCTCCCCGATCCCCGCCTGCGCGAGAAAGGCGGAGGAGGCCGCGCCGCCCCCGGCGAGGGAGGCCGTGTGCGTCGCCGCCGCCGCCGCCCCGGCCGCCGACTTGCCGCTCTTCACGGCGACGATCCCCTTCCCCGCGGCCCGCGCCGCCTCCGCCAGCGCCGCGAGCGCCGGCGCGTCCCCCACGCCTTCGAGATAGAGGCCGAGCGCCGTCACCCGCTCGTCCGCCAGCAACGCCCCCGCCACCTCCGCCAGCCCCGTCTGCGCCGCATTGCCGAGGCAGAGGATATAGGCGAGCGGCAGGCCGCGGGCCTGCATCGTCAGGTTGATCGCGATGTTGGAGCTTTGCGAGACGATGGCGACGCCCCGCGCCTCCCGCCGCCCGCCATGCTGGTCCGGCCAGATCGCCGCGCCGTCGAGATAGTTGACGAGGCCATAGCAGTTCGGCCCGAGGATCGGCATGGCGCCGGCCGCCTCCACCAGCCGCGCCTGCAAATCCCGCTCCCCCGTCTCCGCCCAGCCCGAAGCGAAGCAGACGGCGCCGCCCGCGCCCATCGCGGAGAGTTCCGCGACGACATCGACGGTGGCGTGCCGGTTCACCCCGATGAAGGTCGCGTCCGGCGCGCCTGGCAGCGCGGCGAGGGAGGGATACGCCCGCACCCCGCCCACCGCCGCCTTCGAGGGATGCACGGGCCAGACCTCCCCCGCGAAGCCCATCTTGAGGCATTGTTCGACGACATTCGCCGCCCAGCCGCCGCCCATGACGGCGACCGAGCGCGGGCGCAGCAGGCGGGAAAGGTCCCGCGGCGCGAGCATGAGCTCAGGCGCCGAGCGGGCGGAGAAGCTCCCGCCCGATGATATGCCGCTGGATCTCGCTCGTCCCGTCCCAGATGCGCTCCACCCGCGCGTCGCGCCAGAAGCGTTCGATGGGGAGGTCGTCCATCAGGCCCATGCCGCCGAAGATCTGCAAGGTCGCGTCCGTCACCCGCGCCAGCATCTCGGAGGCGTAGAGCTTGGCGGAGGCGATCTCCCGGTTCGCCGGCAGGCCCTTGTCGAGCCGCCAGGCGGCGGAGAGGGTCAGCCAGTCCGCCGCGTCGATCTCCGTCGCCATGTCCGCGAGCTGGAAAGCGACGCCCTGGAACTTGCCGATCTCCTGCCCGAACTGCTTGCGCTCCGCCGCATGGGCGAGCCCCATGTCGAAGCAGCGCCGCGCCCGGCCGACCGCCATCGTGGCGACGGTGATGCGCGTGGCGTAGAGCCATTCGTTCATCACCGCGAAGCCGCTGTCGACCTCCCCCAGAACCTGTGAGTCCGGCAGGCGGCAATCGTCGAATTCCAGCACCATGTTGGCGTAGCCGCGATGGCTCACCGAGCGATAGCCGGGCCGGATGGTGAAGCCGGGCGTCCCCCGGTCCACGAGGAAGGCGGTGATCCGCTTCTTCGGGCCCTTCTCGGTCTGGTCCTCCCCCGTCGCCATGAAGACGATGACGAAATCGGCATGGTCGGCGCCGGAGATGAAATGCTTGGTGCCGTTCGCCACCCAGTCGCCGCCGTCGCGCCGCGCGGTGGTCTTCATCGAGCGGATGTCGGAGCCCGCGCCCGGCTCCGTCATGGCGAGCGCGTCCATCCGCTCGCCCCGCACGGCGGGGAGGAGATAGCGCTCGATCTGCTCGCCCCGGCAGGCCATCAGGATGTTCTGCGGCCGCCCGAAGAAATGGTTGAGCGCCATCGAGCCCCGCCCCAGCTCCCGCTCCACCAGCGCGAATTCGAGATGGGAAAGGCCGGCCCCTCCCACGCTCTCGGGGAAGTTGCAGGCGTAGAAGCCGAGTTCCTTGGTCTTCGCCTTGATCCGCTCCGCGAGCGCCGGGGGCACCGCGCCCGTCCGCTCCACCTCCGCCTCGTGCGGATAGATCTCCTCCTCCACGAAGCGGCGGACGGTGGAGACGATCATCTCCTGCTCGTCGGTCAATCCGAAGTTCATCGCCCCGCTCCATGGCTCGCCGACAGCGCCTCGACCCGCGCCAGCACCTCCGGCGCAGGCGGGCAGGAACGGCGCGTCTCAAGGCTCACATGGATCAGCATCTGGTCGCATGTGGAGAGGAGCGCATCGTCCGCCTCACGCCGCATCTCGTGGAAGAGCCGGAGCTTCTTCCCCGCGCCCTCAAGCACCCGGCTCGTGACCCGGATCGCCTCGCCCGCCTTCGTCTCGGCGAGGAACTTCACCTGCGTCTCCACCGTGAAATAGCTGAGGCCGGAGGCGATATAGGCGGCGTCCGCGCCGACATGGGCCATCACCGCGTCCCCGGCGTCGGAATAGACCTGGCCATAGCGGCTCTCGTTCATGTGGCCGTTATAATCCGTCCAGTCGACGGGAACGATCCGCCGCGCCGTCTCCATCGGCGGCCCGTCCGCGGCCGCGGGGCGGAGCGTCGCCTCATGCGCTGAGAGGAGCGCGCCCGCCGCCGCCCCGCGTCCCTTCAGCGCGCGGAGGATGGCGACGAGGTTCTCGTCGCGGAGCCGCTCCAGCTCCCGGATCGACATGTGGCCCGATTGCGCGTCGGACTGGTCGGCGATCATACCCGCCAGCTCGTCCGTCAGCTCCGGCACGTCCATCAGCTTCGTCCAGGGCCATTTCAGCGCAGGGCCGAACTGCGCGAGGAAATGGCGCATCCCCGCCTCGCCGCCCGCGATCCGATAGGTCTCGAACAGCCCCATCTGCGCCCAGCGGAGGCCGAAGCCGTAGCGGATGACGTCGTCGATCTCCTGCGTCGTCGCGATTCCGTCCTTCACGAGCCAGAGCGCCTCGCGCCAGACGGCCTCAAGGAAGCGGTCGGCCACATGGGCGTCGATCTCCTTCCGGATGCGGAGCGGGCGCATCCCGATTCCGGTGAGAACCGCCTCCGCCCGGTCGCGCGTCGCCTCGTCCCCGCCCACCAGCTCGACGACGGGAAGGAGGTAGACCGGGTTGAACGGATGCGCGACGAGGATGCGCCCCGGCCGCGCTGCGCCCTCCTGGAGTTCCGAAGGCTTGAAGCCGGAGGTGGAGGAGCCGATGGGCGTCTCCGCCCCCGCCGCCGCCTCGATCTCCCTGAGGAGCTTCAGCTTCAGGTCCAGGCGCTCCGGCGCGCTCTCCTGGATCCAGTCCGCGCCCGAAACCGCCTCCGCAACCGTCGCGACATGCGTGATCGCCCCTGGCGCCGGCAGCGCGAAGTCATAGAGCATCGGCAGCGCGTGGCGGGCGTTGGCCAGCACCGCCGCCATCTTCCGCTCCGCCTCCGGGTCCGGATCGTAGAGCCGCACGTCCCAGCCCATCAGCGAGAACCGCGCCGCCCAGGCGCCGCCGATCACCCCGCCGCCGACGATCCCCGCGACGCCGCGCATCACATCGCCTCCGGCGCGCGCTTCACGAGCCCGAACTTCGCCCGCGCCTCTTCCGCCGTCAGCACCCGCGCGCCCATGGTCTCGATGATCGTCGCCGCCTTTTCGACGAGCTGCGCATTGGTGGCGAGCCGCCCCTTCTCCAGCCAGAGATTGTCCTCGAGCCCGACGCGCACGTTCCCCCCCGCCAGCACCGCCGCGGCGACATAGGGCATCTGGTTGCGCCCGAGCGAGAAGGCGGACCAGGCCCACTCCGCCGGCACGTTGTTCACCATCGCCATGAAGGTGTTGAGGTCGTCCGGCGCCCCCCAGGGCACGCCCATGCAGAGCTGGACGAGCGCGGGCGCCTCCAGCACGCCTTCCTCCACGAGCTGCTTGGCGAACCAGAGATGCCCGGTGTCGAAGGCCTCGATCTCCGGCTTCACGCCGAGCGCGGTCATCATCCGGCCCATCGCGCGGAGCATGCCCGGCGTGTTGACCATGACGTAATCCGCCTCGGCGAAGTTCATCGTGCCGCAATCGAGCGTCGCGATCTCGGGCCGGCACTGCTTCACATGCTCGACGCGGGCGGCGGCGCCGGCCATGTCCGTCGCGCCCTCGACCGGGGGCATGGGCCGCTCCGGCGGGCCGAGCACGAGGTCCCCGCCCATGCCGGCGGTGAGGTTCAGCACCACATCCACCTCCGCCTCGCGGATGCGCTGCGTCACTTCGCGGTAATATTCGAGCTTCCGCGAAGGCTTCCCCGTCTCCGGGTCGCGCACATGGCAATGGACGATGGCCGCCCCCGCCTTCGCCGCGTCGATCGCGCTCGCCGCGATCTCGGCGGGGGAGCGGGGCACATGCGGGCTCCGGTCCTGCGTCCCGCCCGAGCCGGTGACGGCGCAGGTGATGACGACCTCTCTGTTCATGGTCAGCGGCATGGGCTCTCCCCTCGATTCGGGCGGAGCCTAGCCTTGGGCGAAACCGCCGTCACGCGGGATCGCGCGGTTTTCCCTTGCCATGTCAGGAGCGGGGGTTAACGCTGACATATCCGGCGCGCCGTTGCGGGCGCGTTGTCTCAGGCGGGGGCCTATGAAGCTGATTCTCGGCGTGATCTTTCAGCGCCTTGCGCTGAGCGTGGTGACGATCTTCCTCGTCTCCATCGTGATCTTCTCCTCCGTCACGCTCCTGCCCGGCGATTTCGCCAAGTCGATCCTCGGCCAGTCGGCGACGCCGGAGACGGTCGCCGCCTTCCAGCGCGAGCTCGGGCTCGACCGTCCGCCGGTCGAACGCTATCTCGAATGGATCGGCCGCGTCGCGCAGGGCGATCTCGGGGACAGTTTCGCCAGCGGCGCCGGCTACAGCCGCTCCGTGGCCGAGGTGATCGGCCCGCGCCTCGGCAACACGCTCTTCCTCGCCGCCATCACGGCCGTCATCGCCGTCCCGCTCGCGCTCGCGCTCGGCGTCGCCGCCGCGCTCTACCGCAACAGCTGGTTCGACCGGACGGTGAACGCGACCTCGCTCTCCACCATCTCCTTCCCGGAATTCTTCGTCGCCTACATCCTGATGCTGATCTTCGCGGTCAATCTCCGGCTCTTGCCGAGCCTCGCCAATGTCGGGCCGGAGACGCCGCTGGACGAACGGCTGGTGAAGACGCTGCTGCCCGCGATGACGCTCGCGCTCGTCATCATCGCGCACATGCTGCGGATGACGCGGGCCTCGATCATCTCGCTCCTCGCCAGCCCCTATGTGGAGATGGCGCGGCTCAAGGGCGTCTCCCGCCGCCGCGTGATCCTGAAGCATGTGCTGCCGAACGCCTGGGCGCCCATCGTCAACATCATCGCCTTCAACCTCGCCTATCTCATCGTCGGCGTCGTGGTGGTGGAGGCGGTGTTCGTCTATCCCGGCGTCGGGCAGCTGATGGTCGACTCGGTGCAGACGCGGGACATTCCGGTGGTGCAGGGCTGCGCGCTCATCTTCGCGGCGACCTACATCTTCCTCAACCTCGCGGCGGACGTGATCGCCATCGCGACGAACCCGCGAATCCTGCACCCGCGATGACCGACGCGCCCGCATCCGCCGCCGCGGCTGTCGCCGCCGTCCCGCCGAAGCGGACGGCCTGGCGCCGTCTCGGCAAGGCGCCCTTCACCGCGTGGTTCGGTTTTGCTGTGATTGTCTTCTACGCCGTCCTCGCGATCTTCGCCCCCGCCATCGCCCCGCATGGCGAGAGCCAGACCTTCGACATTCCCTATGAGGTCTGGGCCTTCGAGCCGCGGCTCGTCTGGGCCGATCTCGGCCCGCTTTCGCTCCCGTACTGGCTGAACTTCGAGGCGACGGGCTCGATGCACTGGCTGGGGACGGACCAGATCGGGCGGGACATGCTCTCCCGCCTCATCTACGGCGCGCGGAACACCGTGGGCATCGCCCTCGTCACCACGCTTCTCGCCTTCTTCATCGGCGGGACGCTGGGCATCCTCGCCGCCGTCGTCGGCAAGGGCTGGTTCGAGATCGTGCTGAACCGGGCGGTGGACGTGCTGATGGCGATTCCCTCCCTCATCTTCGCGCTGATGCTGCTCTCCACCTTCGGCTCCTCGCTCCTCAACCTCGTCCTCATCATCGCCGTGCTGGACGCGACGCGCGTCTTCCGCCTCGCCCGCGCGGTCGCGATGAACGTCGCCGTGATGGAATATGTCGAGGCGGCGCGGCTTCGCGGGGAGGGGCTGGCCTGGATCATGCGGAAGGAGATCCTGCCGAACGTCATGCCCCCGCTCGTCGCCGAATTCGGCCTCCGCTTCTGCTTCGTCTTCCTCACCATCGCCGCGCTCAGCTTCCTCGGCGTCGGCATCCAGCCGCCGATGGCGGACTGGGGCTCCATGGTGCGGGAGAATGCGACGCTCATCACCTTCGGCGACATCACGCCGCTCCTGCCCGCGGCCGCCATCGCGCTCCTCACCATCGGGGTGAACTTCGTGGTGGACTGGTTCCTGAACGAGACGAGCGGGCTCCGCGATGGCCAGTAATCCGCCCCCGAAACGCGGCGACGCCACGCTGCTGGACATCCGCGACCTCCGGATCGAGGGGGAAAGCGAGGATGTCTGGTCCCCCATCGTCAAGGGCGTCTCGCTGAATGTGAAACGGGGCAGGGTGCTCGGCCTCATCGGGGAATCCGGGGCGGGCAAGTCCACCATCGGCATCGCCGGCATGGGCTATGTGCGCGGCGGCTGCCGCTTCACCGGCGGGGAGATCTGGTTCGACGGGGTGAACCTCCGCACCCTCAACGAACGCCAGCTCGACCGGATGCGCGGCAACCGCGTCTCCTATGTCGCGCAATCCGCCGCCGCCGCCTTCAACCCCGCATGGCGGCTGATGGACCAGATCGTGGAGGTCGCGCTCATCCACGGCGTCATGAGCCGGGCGGAAGCGGAGAAGCGGGCGGTCGAGCTCTTCCGCAAGCTGAAGCTGCCGGAGCCGGAGACGATCGGCCGCCGCTATCCGCACCAGGTCTCGGGCGGCCAGCTCCAGCGGGCGATGACGGCGATGGCCCTCGCCCCCCGGCCCGATCTCGTCGTCTTCGACGAGCCGACCACCGCGCTCGACGTGACGACGCAGCTCGACGTCCTCGCCGCGATCAAGGAGGCGATCGAGGATGAGGGCGCCGCGGCGATCTACATCACGCACGACCTCGCCGTCGTGAGCCAGATCGCGCACGAGATCATGGTGCTCCGCCATGGCGAGACGGTGGAATGGGGAACCACCGAGGAAATCATCTCCCGCCCGAAGAAGCCCTACACGCAGGCGCTCGTCTCCCTCCGCGCCTTCCGGAAGGAGGAGGCGCCGCCCGCCGCGCCCGCGCCGCTCCTTTCGGTGGAGGGCGTGACGGCGGCCTATGGCGGCGCGGTGACGGTGCTGCATGACGTGACGCTCGCGCTGGAGACCGGCAAGACCCTCGCCATCGTC
Source organism: Pikeienuella sp. (assembly GCF_046290545.1). NCBI lineage: Bacteria > Pseudomonadati > Pseudomonadota > Alphaproteobacteria > Rhodobacterales > Paracoccaceae > Pikeienuella > Pikeienuella sp. The sequence continues at coordinate 323,702 of NZ_JBKAGV010000014.1, forward strand.
GGCGAGTCGGGCTCCGGCAAGTCCACCATGGCGCGCGTCGTCACCGGCCTCCTGCCGCCTGCTTCCGGCGCCGTCCGCTTCGCCGGCGCCGCCCTGCCGCCGAAGCTCAAGGACCGGACGAAGGATCAGCTCCGCGATCTCCAGCTCATCTACCAGATGCCGGACGTGGCGATGAACCCGCGCCAGACGGTCGAGGAGATCATCGGCCGCCCGCTCACCTTCTATTTCGGAACGAAGGGCGCCGAGCGCGAGCGGCGCGTCCACCAGCTTCTCGACCAGATCGAGCTCCCCCGCGCGCTGGCGAACCGCCTGCCGACTGAGCTTTCTGGCGGGCAGAAGCAGCGCGTCTGCATCGCCCGCGCCCTCGCCGCGAAGCCGAAGCTCATCATCTGCGACGAGCCGACCTCCGCGCTCGACCCGCTGGTGGCCGAGGGAATCCTCCGCCTCCTCGTCGGGCTCCAGCGGGAGGAGGGGCTCTCCTACCTCTTCATCACGCATGACATCGCGACCGTCCGCGCCATCGCGGACGAGGTCGCCGTGATGTTCAAGGGCCGCGTCGTGCGCGCCGGGCCGCTGGAGACGGCCCTCGCGCCGCCCTTTGACGACTATACCGATCTTCTGCTCAAATCCGTGCCTGAGACGACCCCCGGCTGGCTGGAAGGCGCCCTCGCCTCCCGCCGCATGGAAGGCGCGGGGCAATGACCGACGGGCCGAGAACGGCCCGCGCAGACGACGCAAGACCAACAAGGAGAGACGAGACATGATCGACCTGAAATCCATAGGCCTCGGCTGGATGCGGAAGGAGGCGGCCTCGGGCCGCATGTCCCGCCGCGAATTCATCCAGATCGCGGGCGCCGCCGGCGTCACCGTCGCCGCGGCGGACTTCATGTTCGCCAAGGCGGCGAAGGCTGCGCCGAACAAGGGCGGGCACTTCATCCAGGCGCTCACCGGCGGCGGCACGAAGGACGTGCTGGACCCGGCGCAGACGCTCGACAGCTACATGATCAACGTGAGCTTCGGCCAGCTCCGCAACAACCTGACCGAGATCGCGCCGGACGGCTCGCTGATCGGCGAGCTTGCGACGGAATGGGAGGGCCTCGACGGCGGCAAGCGCTGGGTCTTCAAGATCCGCTCCGGCGTCACCTTCCACAACGGCAAGTCGCTGACGCCGGAAGACGTCGTCGCCTCCTTCAACCATCATCGCGGCCCGGATTCGAAATCCGCCGCCTCCGGCCTCGTGAAGCAGATCGTGGAGGTGAAGGCCGACGGCGACAACGTCGTCTTCGACCTGGAGGCCGGCAACGCCGACTGGCCCTTCATCGTCTCCGACTATCACCTCGTCATCTGCCCCGCGAATGCTGACGGGACGATGGACTGGCAGTCGGGAACCGGCACCGGCTCCTACAAGCTCGAAAGCTTCGAGCCGGGCGTGAACACCCGCGTCATCCGGAACGAGAACTACTGGAAGGAAGGCCGCGCGCATTTCGACAGCGCGGAGAACCTCTTCATCCCCGACGCCGGCGCCCGCGCCAACGCCCTCATCACCGGGAGCCTCCACGCCTATTCCAACCTCGACCTGAAGACGGTCGGGCTGATGGGCCGGGACCCGAACATCCAGATCTTCCCGATCACCGGCAACAAGCACGCCGTCCTGCCGATGCATGTCGACACGGCGCCCTTCGACAATCTCGACGTCCGGCTCGCCCTCAAATACGCCATCAACCGGGAGGAGCTCGTCAGCAAGATCCTCCGCGGCCAGGGCGAGGTCGGCAACGACAGCCCGATCGGCCCGGCAAACGCCTACCGCGCGACGCCGGAAGAGCTGCCGCAGCGGCCCTATGACCCGGACAAGGCGAAGTTCCACCTGAAGAAGGCGGGCCTCGACAGCCTGAAGGTCCAGCTCAGCCTCGCCGACACCGCCTTCGAGGGCGCGATCGACGCGGGCTCGCTCTACGCCGAGGCGGCGAAGCCCGCCGGGATCGAGATCGAGGTCGTCCGTGAGGCGGAAGACAGCTACTGGGACAATGTCTGGCTCAAGAAGCCCTGGTGCGGCGGCTACTGGGGCGGCCGGCCGACCGAGGACTGGATGTTCAGCCAGGTCTATCAGGCCGGCGCGGACTGGAACGAGACGAAATGGGCCAATCCGCGGTTCAACGAGCTTCTCATCCAGGCCCGCTCCGAACTCGACGAGAAGAAGCGCCGCGACATGTATGTCGAGATGCAGATCATCTGCTCCGAGGACGGCGGCGCGCTGATCCCGATCTTCATGGCCTACACGCACGCGGCCTCGACGAAGATCGCCCTGCCCGAGCAGCTCGCCAACAACTGGGAGCTCGACGGCCACAAGAACGTCGAGCGCTGGTCGATGGCGTAAGAAACCGGGCCGGGGCGCGCGCCGCCCCGGCCCCCCTATCTCGGCAGCGCGGCGGCGATCCAGCCCGCAAGGGCCGCCGCCGCCTCCCCCTCTCCGACGCGGATGAAATAGCTCCACCGGCAGGGGATGGAGAGCGCGAAGGGCCGCACCAGCCGCCCCGAGGCGAGCGCCGAGGCCGCGGTCAGCGAATCGCCGAGCGCGACGCCCTGTCCCGCCTCCGCCGCCGCCTGCACCATCGGCATGTCGGAGAAGACGACCCCGCCCCGCGGGTCCGCCCCTTCCGCCCCCGAAGCCTGGAGCCAGCGCTCCCAGTCCACCGGCGTGACGAGGTGGAGCAGCGTGAGCCGCGCGAGGTCCGAGGCGCGGCGGAGCCCCGGCTCCGCGTTCAGGAGCGAGGGCGCGCAGATGGGGAAGAGCGAGACGCGCTTGAGGAGCCGCGCCTCCGGCGGCATCTCCGCCGCCTCGCCGAAGCCGATCTCCACATCCGCCCCCGCATCGCTCATCCGCCCGAGCCGGCGCGAGGCGGAGACCTGCAGCGCGATCTCCGGATGGAGCGCGCGGAACCCGCAGAGCCGCTCCGCGAGCCAGAGCGCGCCGAAGCCGGGCGGGCAGGCGAGCCGCAGCTCGCCCGAAAGCGGCGCCTCCTCCGCCGCGGCCCGCCGGAGGATCGCCAGCGCCCGCCGCGCCTCCGCCGCATAGAGCCGCCCCCGCGCCGTCATCCGCACGCCGCGCCCGTCCGGCTCCGTCAGCGGAAAGCCGAGATCGGCCTCCAGCCGCCGGATCGCGTGGGAGACAGCGGAGCGCGTCAGCGAAAGCGCCTCCGCCGCTGCGGCGAGAGAGCCGAGCCGGTCGACGGCTTCGAGCGCCTCTGCGGCGCGGAGCGGGGGGAGGCGGGCGGGCATAGGTGAATTCCTGTCATCTCCGGGCGCAAAACCTTCGCTTGTTGCGCCGCTCCTGTCACGCCATTCTCGCCGCTCACCGACCATGACGAACAGGAGGCCCCGATGGAGGCGGAATTCTCGCGCCGCAAGCTGATCGAGCCCGCGCGGCTCCGCGCGCTCTACCAGCGCTCGAATCTCCGCGGCGCGCTCCAGGCCGGCTCGCATTTCGGCGCGATCCTCCTCACCGGCGCCCTGCTCTGGCAGACATGGGGCACATGGTGGGCCGTTCCCGCCTTCATCGCCCACGGCGTTCTGCTGAACTTCCTCTACGCCGGCCAGCACGAGCTGAGCCACGGCACGGTGTTCGAGACGAAATGGATGAACGAATGGCTCGGGCGGCTCATCGGCTTCCTGATGATCTACCCCCGCGATTTCGACCAGATCCAGCATTCCGCCCATCACCAGCACACCCAGAACTGGGAGCGGGACGGGGAACTGGTCCGCGAGCCCTACACGCTCGGCTCCTATCTCTGGTGGGTGCTCGGCCCCGGCTACTGGATCAGCCGCGTCCGCCGCGTGCTGCGCTTCTCCGCCGGGATCGTGACGGAACCCTACATCCCGCGGGAGAAGACGGCGCTCGTGGTGCGGGAGGGGCGGCTGCACCTCGCCGGCTATATCCTCGTCGCGCTCGTCTCGCTCGCGACGGGCTCCTGGGCCGCCGTGATCCTCTGGCTCGCCCCGATGCTCGCGATGAAGCCCGTCCACCAGCTCCAGAACACGATCGAGCATCTCGGCCTCAGCCATGAGCCGAACATCCTCGAGAACACGCGCTCGACCGATACGAACGCCCTGATGCGCTGGATGTGCTGGAACATGCAGTATCACACCGCGCACCACACCTTCCCCTCCGTCCCCTTCTGGTCGCTGAAGGACCTGAACGACGAGATCGAGGGCACCATCGGCCATGAGGTGCACCGCATGGGCTATCTCGAATTCCAGGCCGAGCTGATCCGGAAGCTCTCCGGCGGAAAGACGGAGGCGGATTACCCGATGAACGAGGTCTGGATCACCCGCCGCCCGGACGGCCGGCTCGACCGCGTGGCCTATGACTGACCGACCGCCGCTCAAGGTCTTCCAGTCGCTCTGGGCCATGCAGCCCCACGGGCGGGACGGGGTGAAGCTCCCGCTCGAAGCCGCCTGCGAGATGGTGGCCGAGGCCGGCTATGACGGCCTCGCCATCGACCTCGGCGCCGCCGATGTCGCGACGGCCCACGCCGTCCGCCCCCATCTCGAACGCCTGGGCCTCACGCCGCTCATCGTCGCCTTCCCGGGAACCGTGGCCTCTCTGCGCGAGACCATCGCCATGGCGAAGGATTTCGGCTCCCCCTTCGTCGATGTGATCGGCCGCGTCTTCCCGCTCTCGGTCGAGGGCGGAATCCCCATCATCCGCCGCTGGATCGAGATGGGCGAGGAAGCCGAGATGCCCCTCCATTTCGAGGCGCATCGGGACTGCATCACCACAGATCTCTTCTACACCGCGCAATTGCTCGACGCCGTGCCCGAGATGCGCATGGGCGCCGACCTTTCCCACTACGTCGTCGGGCGGGAGATGCGCCTGCCGCTATCGCCGGAGAACGCGGAGCTGATCCGCCGCGTGCTCGAACGCTCCGACAGCTTCCAGGGCCGCGTCGCCTCCCGCCAGCAGATCCAGCTTCAGATCGGCTTCCCGCAGCACCGGAAATGGGTCGATCTCTTCGAAGGCTTCTGGCGCAAGGGCTTCGAGAGCTGGGCGGCGCGCAACCCCGTCGGCGCGCCGGTCTTCCTCTGCGAGCTCGGCCCCCCCGAATACGCCATGACGGACGGGGAGGGGAGGGAGCTGTCCGACCGCTGGGAGGAGGGGCTCATCCTCCGCCGCACGGCCATGCGCCTCTGGGATGAGGTCGCGGGCCGCGCCTAATCGCGCCGCCCGCCCGCTTCCGCCAGCGCCTCCGTCAGCCGCCGCCACCGCGGATCGGCGCGGGAGACGGCGAAGCCCGCGCCGAGGGCGCCATCCCGCTCCAGCGCGTTCAGCGCCGGGCGCCCGATCAGTTCAGCCATGAAGTTCGCCATCGTTCCGCTCCGTCTCCGCGGCGGCCCCTGCGGCGCGCCGATGAGGGGAAGATGATGCGGGGCGCACGCGAAGGGGAGTGCAAGGCTACACGCTCCGCGCGCACTCACCCGAGCGAGATAGCGAACCGCTCCGGCGCCGCGGAGATGCGGGAGACGGTCGCCCTGCGCGAGGCGAGCCGCGCGAAGAGCCGCGAAAGCACCGCCTCGTGCCAGACGCCGCCGGGGCTTCTCAGCGGGTTGCCCTCGATCACCAGCGAAAGCCCCTCCGCCCGGCACCGCCCCGAGCCCGCAAAGGTCCAGGCGTGCCGCAGGATCGCGGAGAGCAGCATCCGCGCCGCAATCCGCGCGGGCAGCAGCCGCAGGAGCCCCCGCGCCGGGCCGGGAATCCGGTTCGCGAGGATGTAATCCCCCGTCAGCCGCCCCGAGTCCGCCAGAACCATACGCGCCTCCGCCTCGCCGAGCGCCTCGGCCACGGCGGCGAAGAGCCGGGCGGGCTCATCCTCCGGAACCATCTCGCCCGGCGGCTCCCGCCAGCGATGGAGAAGCCCGGCGCGGGCGAAGACCGCCTCCGCCGCCGCGGGCCCCTGCAGCGCGACGAGCGCCGCGGCGGTCTGCGTCAGCGCGTTGGGGCCGATCCGCGCCGGCGCCTCGGCGAAGTCCCGGGCCACGGCCTCATTCCGCCGGCATCTGGAACTCGCCGCCGCCGCAGGCCTTCAAGGCGCCCGCGCCCTCCCGCTTCGCCTTCGCGCGCGCCGCGCGGTCCGCGCTCGCCTCCCAGTCCTCCATCTGCGCGGGGGCGATGGTGCGCGTCCGGTCGAAGTTGAAGTTGACTGTCTTTTTCGATTGCGGGCCCCAGTATCCGGCCTTGCCGAGATCGTAGAACTTCCGCTCGAACCCCGCCTTCAGGAACGCCTTGAGGCAGCCGAGCAGATAGCGCCGGCGGAACCCCGTGCCCCGCCACGGATAATGGAACAGAGCCTTCCGCGAATAGAACCGGCGGTAATTCTTCATCACGCCGTTCAGCAATTCACCCCGGTCCATCGCCTCCGGCTTCATGATTGGCGTGACGAAGTTGTATTTCTCGAAGTCGAAGATCTCCACCTTGTCCCGCATCTCCTGGAAGAGCGGGGTGAAGGGCCACGGCGTGTACATCGCCCAGTTGGCGAGGTCGGGCTGCCAGTCCCACGCCATGCGGAAGGTCTCCTCCAGCGTCTCCGCCGTCTCGTTGTCGAGCCCGACGATGAACTGCGCCTCCACGAAGATGTCCGCCTCGCGCAGGAGCCGGATCGCCTCCTTGTTCTCCTCGACCTTCGTCTCCTTGTTGAACTGGTCGAGCTTCAGCTGCGCCGCCGCCTCCGTGCCGAGCGAGACATGGACGAGCCCGGCGCGGCGATAGAGCGGCAGCAGTTCCCTGTCCCGCATGATGTCGGTGACGCGGGTGTTGATCCCCCATTTCACCTTGTCGGGCAGGCCGCGGGCGATCAGCTCCTCGCAGAACTGGATGAACTTCTTGCGGTTGATCGTCGGCTCCTCGTCCGCGAGGATGAAGAAGCCGACATTCTGCTCCTCCACCAGCCGCTGGATCTCGTCCGCCACCTTCTTCGGGTCGCGCACGCGATAATCGCGCCAGAACTTCCATTGCGAGCAGAAGGAGCAGGTGAACGGGCAGCCCCGCGCCATGTTCGGGATCGCGACGCGCACGCCGAGCGGGATGTAGATGTATTTCGACCATTCGAGCAGCGACCAGTCCGGGTCGATCGCGTCGAGGTCCTTCACGGTGGAGGCGGCCTGGGTGGAGACGATCTCGTCGCCGTCGCGGAAGGCGAGCCCCTTGATCTTCCGCCGGTTCTCCGTCCAGCGCCCTTCGGCGAAGGTCCGCACCAGCTCCTGGAAGATCTCCTCGCCCTCGCCCCGCACGATCACGTCGATCCACGGCGCCTCAGAGAGCACCTGCTTGAACATGAAGGTCGCATGGATGCCGCCCAGCACCCGCAGCGCGTCCGGCGCCACCTCCTGCGCGATCTCCAGCACCCGCTCCGCCTTGTAGATGGCGGGGGTGATCGCCGTCGTCCCCACGATGTCGGGCTTCAGCCGCGCCAGCTCCGCCCGCAGCGCCTCGTCCGGCAGGTCGTTGGTCATCGCGTCGATGAAGTGGATGTCATGGAACCCCGCCGCCCGGAGATGCCCGGCGAGATAGGCGACCCAGGCGGGCGGCCAGTTCCCGGCGATCTCGGCGCCGCCGGAATGATAGTTCGGATGGACGAGTACGATGCGCATGTCGGGCCTCCCTGTCAGGAAAGGTTTACACCTTTCCGGGAGGCCCGATTTGACGTGGATCAAGTCAGATGCGCTGGCCCCGGCTCCACACCGCCCGCACCGCCGGCAGGTCCCCCGCCATCGCGAAGCGCACGAGGTCGGCCCTGAGCCCCGGGGCGATCCGCCCCCGGTCCTCCAGCCCCGCCGCCTTCGCCGGCGCCGCCGTCACCGTCGCGATCCCGCGGGCAAGGTCGCCCGTCTCCCGCCCCATCCGCACCGCGCCCATGAGGAGGGAGGAGGGCGCGTAGTCGGAGGAGAGGATGTCGAGCAACCCCGCCTCCGCCAGCTCCGCCGCCGCGACATTGCCGGAATGGGAGCCGCCGCGGAGATAGTTCGGCGCCCCCATGATGACGGCGATGCCCCGCGCATGGCTCTCCTCCGCCGCCTCCCGCGTGGTGGGGAACTCGCCGAGCCTGCAGCCATGCGCCTCCGAGGCGGCGACATCCTCCCGCGTCGTGTCGTCATGGCTGGCGAGCCGCGCGCCGAGCCGCCGCGCCTCCGCCACCGCGCCCGCCTCGTGCCGCTCCCGCACCCGGTCCGAAAGCGCCTTCAGCCGCGCGAAATAGGCGTCGAGATATTCGCCCGAAAGCCCGTATTTCCCGGTCAGATACTCCGCCATCTTGGACGTGTCGCGGAACTGCCGCTGCCCCGGCGTGTGGTCCATCAGCGAGACGATCCCGATCCGGTCCTCCGGCCCGAACTCCGCCAGCTCCTCCAGCAGCGTCTCGGAGCAGATTTCCGCCCGGAGGTGCAGGAAATGGCTGATGCGGAACGCCCCCGCGGCCCGCAGCGCGAGGATCTCGCTCGCCAGCGGGCGCGCGTACTTGTCATACCGCGCCTTCTCCTCCGAAACGATGGAGCCGACCCGCAGCGCGTCGAAGACGGTGGTGACGCCGACGGAAGCGAGCTCGGAATCATGCGCCAGCGCCGCGGCGGCGACCGGCCATTTCACCCCGGGCCGCGGCTGCATGTGCCGCTCCAGATTGTCGGTATGGAGCTCGATCAGGCCGGGGCATAGCCAGTCCCCGCCCATGTCCTCCGCGCCCGCGGGCGCGCCGCCGCCCTGGTCCACGGCGGCGATGACCCCGTCCTCGATCGTCACGGCGCCGAGGATCACCTCGTCCTCCAGCACGATCCGGGCGTTGGCGAGCGTCGTTTTCATGGTCATCGGTCCTTTTCGGCGCGACAGCGCGCCCTTCTGTCGTAAAAGCGTGACGGTTTTCCGCCATCGGGCGGCAAGGGAGAGCCCTGGAGATGGAGAAAGAGACGCCCTGGCGCCGCTACGCGCTCTATCACACGCCGCCGCCGGGGCCGCTCGCCGCCTTCGGCGCGTCCTGGCTCGGCTGGGACATCGCCGCGGGCGCGGAGGCGGCGCATCCCGAGGTCGCGGGCCTGCCGCACCCCGTTTCCGAGCTCACCGAGACGCCGCGGAAATACGGCTTCCACGGCACGCTCAAGGCGCCCTTCCGCACCCGCGCCCGGCTCGCCGAGATCGAGGAGGCGACGGCCGCGCTCGCCCGCGCCGTCGCGCCCTTCGCCGCGCCGCCGCTGCGCCTCTCCCGGCTCGGCTCCTTCCTCGCGCTGACCCTGGCCGCCGAAAGCCCCGCCCTCTCCCGCCTCGCCTTCCGCTGCGTCGAGGCGCTGGACGGGTTCCGCCTGCCGCCCGACGAGCGCGAACTCGCGCGCCGCCGCGCCTCGCCGCTCACCGCCGGGCAGGAGGCGATGCTGGCGCGCTGGGGCTATCCCTATGTCGGGCCCGAATTCCGCTTCCACATGACGCTGACCGGCTCCCTGCCGCCGGCCGAGGCGCGGGCGGTCGAGGCCGCGCTCGCGCCCGTGGTCACGCCGCTCCTCGGGCCGGAAACGGCGATGGGCGCCATCGCGCTCTGCGGAGAGGGGGCGGACGGGCGCTTTCATCTCATCCGGCGTTTCGCATTGGCGGGGTGAGCGCGGCGAGGAGGCGGGAGACGCCTTCCTCCACGCTCCCGTCATTCTGCACCACCACCGCGTCCTTCGGCGGCGGGAAGGCGGCGCGGGCGAGCCGCCGGGCGATCTCCGCCTCGCTCTCCCGCCCCCGCGCCGCGAGCCGCCGGGCGAGCACCGCCTCCGGCGCGGTCACATAGATCACCTTCAGATGGGGGAAGACGAGCCGCGCCTGCCCCACGGCGCCGCGCGAGCCGTTGAGGATCACGTCGCGCCCCGCCTCCATCTCATCCCCGATCGTCGCAGGCGCGCCGTAGAGCAGCCCGTGCGCCTCCCACCAGACGGCGAAGAGCCCGGCGGAGCGGCGCCGCTCGAACTCCTCGCGGCTGACGCCCTCATAGGGCTCGCCCCCCGCCGCCTCGGGCCGGGTGACGACCCGGCGCGCCCAGAGAAGCTCCGGCCGCCGGGCGACGGCGCCGGCGATCAGCGTGTCCTTCCCCGCGCCGGAAGGGCCGAGGACGACGAAGAGCCGCCCGCTCACGCCGCCATGCCCTGCGGCGTGAAGGCGGAGACATCGACCTCACGGTCGCACACCGCCGCGCGCGCGCCCTCGTCATGGAAGATGCCGAGGATCGCCGCGCCCCGCGCCTTCGCCTCCGCGATGAGGGAGAGGACGGTGGCGCGGTTCGCCGCGTCGAGGCTCGCCGTCGGCTCGTCGAGCAGGAGCGCAGGGTATTCATGCGCGAAGCCGCGGGCGATGTTCACCCGCTGCTGCTCCCCGCCCGAAAAGGTGAGGGGCGAAAGGCTCCAGAGCCGCTCGGGAATCCGCAGCCGCGCCAGCAGCGCCTCGGCCTTCGCTCGCGCCTCCTCCGCCCCGGCGCCGACCCGCAGCAGCGGCTCCATCACCACGTCGATCGTCGGCACCCGCGGCACGACCCGCAGGAACTGGCTCACATGGCCGAGCGTCGCGCGCCGGAGCGCGATGATCTCCCGCGGCGCAGCCTTCGCCACGTCGAGCCCGCCGACGAGGATGCGCCCCTCCCCGGCGAGGTAATTGCCGTAGATCATCCGCATCAGCGTCGACTTCCCGGCTCCGGAAGAGCCCGTGAGCGCCACGCATTCCCCGGCGGAGACGCTCAGCGCCGCGCCCTGCATCACGGGGATCACCGCGCCGCCCTGGTTGTGCAGCGTGAAGGCCTTGGCCACGCCCGAAACCTCGATCATCGCCATCAGAACCATCCCTTGCGCTTGAAGTAGATCAGCGGCGCCGCCGCGGAGAGCGCCATGAGCCCGAGCGCGGCGGGGTAGCCCCAGCGCCATCCCAGCTCCGGCATCCATTCGAAATTCATGCCGTAGATCGAGGCCACCAGCGTCGGCGGCAGGAAGACGACCGCGACGACGGAGAATATCTTGATGATCCCGTTCTGCTCCACGCTGATGAGGCCGAGCGTCGCGTCGAGCAGGAAGGCGGTCTTCTGCATCAGGTAGCCGGCCTGTTCCGAGATCGTCCGCACGTCGCGGAGCTGCGACTTGAGGATCGTCTTGGCGTCCTTCCCCGCCTTCTGGTGGTCGAGCACAGGGGCGAGGAAGCCGAGCAGCCGCTCCATCGTCACGAGGCTGTCGCGCAGTTGCGCCACGCGCCCGTCGAGCCGCCCGATCTCCTTCAGCGCGCCTCGAAGGTCGCCGTTCGCCGCCTTCTCGGCCTCGAAGGTCTTGAGGGAAAGCGTCTCGATCCGCCGCCCGGCCAGCTCAGTGATGTCCGCCAGCCGGTCGATGATCTCCTCGATCAGCCCGATCAGCGCCGTGGCGGCGGAGGAGCAGGGCAGGGCGGCCTTGCCCGCGCGCTTCGGATAGGTCTCGAACGGCCGCGGGTCGTGATGGCGGACGGTCACAAGCCGCTGCGGGGTGAGCATGAAGCTCACCGGCCCGATCTCCGCCTTCTCCGTCTGGGTGTAGGCCGGCAGCAGCGCCGTCATCACCGCCACGCCGTTCTCCACATAGAGGCGGGAGGAAAGCTCGATCTCCTCCTGCTCCTCCCGCGTCGGCGGCTCCGCCCCGATGAGCGCGGAGAGCCGAGCCAATTCCTCCCGCCCCGGATTGACAAGGTCGATCCAGAGCGCGGCCTCCGGCCCCGCCGGCTCCGGCGCGAGCCCCCCCGCCTCCAGCCGCCAGCAGAGCATCATCAGAACCACCCCCGCCGCCGGAACCAGAAGAGCGGCCCCGCCGCCGAAAGCGCCATCAGGAGCAGCGCCAGCGGATAGCCGAAGGGCGCGCCCAGCTCCGGCATGAACTCGAAATTCATGCCGTAGACGGAGGCGACGAGGGTTGGCGGAAGGAACACCACCGCGACGATGGAGAACATCTTGGTGATCGCGTTCTGCTCGATGGAGATGAGGCCGAGCGTGGCGTCCAGCAGGAACGCCGTCTTCTGCATCAGGAACCCGGCCTGCTCCGAAATCGTCCGCACGTCCCGCTGATGGCTGGCGAGGAGCGCCAGCGCGGCCTTCGGCGCATCCCGCTGCTCCAGCACCGGCTGGAGGAAGCCGAGCATCCGCTCGATGGTCACGAGGCTGTCCCGCACATGGGTGACGATGGAATCGCGCCAGCCGATCTTCTGCAGCCGCGCCTGAAGGTCGGGCCGCTTGCCGCGCTCCGGTCGGAAAACGCTCTTCGTCAGCGACTCGATCTTCCGCCCGACATATTCGACGAGATCGGCGAGGCGGGAGATCGTGTCCTCGATCAGCCCGAGGAGGATGGCCAGCGCGCTGTCGCAGGGATGGGCGTGCTGCGCCGCCTCCGCCGGATAGGTCTCGAAGGGGCGCGGCGTATGCGTGCGGAGGGTGAAGAGCCGGTCTTCCGCAAGGATGAAGGTGACCGGCCCGATCTCCGCCTGATCTGTCTTGGTATGGGCCGGGATCAGCGCCGTCATCACCGCCGCGCCCCGCTCGACATAGAGGCGGGAGGACATCTCGATCTCGGCCTGCTGCACCCGCGTCGGGGCCGGGAAGCCGATCATCGCGGAAAGCGCGTCGCGCTCCGCGTCGGTCGGATCGAAGAAATCGAGCCAGATCGCCCCTTCCGGCTCCTCGCGGGCGAGCCCGCCATCCTTCAGCGCATATCCCGTGATCATCCCGTTTCCTCAGACCTGGAGCACCGAAGAGACGAGAAGCTGCGTGTAGCCGTGCTGCGGATCGTCGAGCACCTGATCGGTGAGCCCGGCCTCCACCACCCGCCCGTCCTTCATCACCATCAGACGGTCGGCCAGAAGCCGCACCACCGCAAGGTCATGCGTGACGATGATCGCGGAAAGGCCAAGCTCCCTCACGAGAGAGCGAATGAGGTCGAGAAGCCGCGCCTGCACGGAGACGTCGAGCCCGCCGGTCGGCTCGTCCATGAAGGCGAGGCGCGGGCCGGTGACGAGGTTGCGCGCGATCTGGAGCCGCTGCTGCATGCCGCCCGAGAACGCCGTCGGCCGGTCGTCGATCCGGTCCGCCGCGATCTCGACCCGGCCGAGCCAGTCCGCAGCGCCCTCCCGGATGCGGCCGTAATGGCGCGCGCCCACCGCCATCAGCCGCTCGCCGACATTGCCGCCGGCGGAGACGCCCATGCGCAAACCGTCCCGCGGGTTCTGGTGGACGAAGGCCCAGTCCGTGCGCGAAAGCATCCGCCGCTCGGGCTCCGACATTTTCAGAACGTCCCGTGGGCCCTCGCCGCGGGTGTCGAAGATCACCTCTCCCTCGTCGGGCGGGAGCTTGCCGGCGAGGCAACTCAACAAGGTTGATTTACCCGAACCGGATTCCCCGACGATCCCCATCACCTCGCCGGGATAGAGATCGAAAGAGACGCCTGCGCAGCCGATGCGGGGGCCGTAGCGCTTCGTGAGATCGCGGACGGAGAGAAGGGGGGTCATGCCGTCGGCTCCCCTTCGAAATCGGGTCGCCTGCGGAGGCGGGCCATGGCGAGGCTGTCGATCAGGACCCCGTTGCGGAGCACGTCCGCCCGCCTTCGCCCCTCATGGGCGAAGCCGAACGCCTCATAGAGCGCGACCGCGCCGGCATTGTCCGCATTGCAGGTCAGCTCGACGCGAGCAAGCCCGATCCAGTTGTCGGCGATGTCGAGAAGCGCCGCCAGAAGCGCGCGCCCGACGCCCCGTCGCCATCGATCATCCGCCACGAAGAGGAAGACCTCGCCCACATGCGAGCGCCGCCCGACTTGTCGGATCAGCGTTCCCGAGCCCGCGACCACGCCGTCGGTCTCCGCGACGAGCGTATGAACGCCCGGCCCGGGCTGGGTCAGCCTTTCCCGCGCAAAACTCTCTGTCTCGAAGGGCATTCGAAGCGTTCCGGCGCGCACGCCGGGCAAGTTCATGATCGCCGCAAGCGGCCCGGAATCGTCGGGCCGCGGGGCGCGAATGACGATCGCGTTCACGCAGCGTCCTCCTCATAGGGCGCGCCCATCGCGCCGACATGCCCCGCCGCCCGCCGCTCCCGGCAGAAATCGGTGTCCGAGCACACGAACATCCGCCCGCCCGCATCGTCCATGATGACCTCGTCGAGATAGGAGCCCTCCGCCCCGCAGAGCGCGCAGTTATGCGGCGCGGCGGAGGGGTCGAACGGGTGATCCTCGAAATCGAGGCTAACCACGTCCGTGAAGGGCGGAATGGCGTAGATCCGCTGCTCCCGCCCCGCGCCGAAAAGCTGGATCGCGGCGGAGCGGAGCTTCGGATTGTCGAATTTCGGGATCGGGGACGGGTCCATCACATAGCGCCCCTCCACCTTCACCGGATAGGCGTAGGCGGTGGCGATATGGCCGTGGCGGGCGATGTCCTCATAGAGCTTCACATGCATCAGCCCGTATTCCTCGAGCGCGTGCATCTTCCGCGTCTCCGTCTCGCGGGGTTCGAGAAAGCGGAGCGGCTCCGGGATCGGCACCTGATAGACGAGGATCTGGTCCTCATTCAGCGCCCGTTCCGGGATGCGGTGGCGGGTCTGGATCACCGTCGCCTCCGCCGTCCGCTCCGTCGTGGCGACGCCCGCCGTCTTCTCGAAGAACTTGCGGATGGAGACGGCGTTGGTCGTGTCGTCCGCCCCCTGGTCGATCACCTTGAAGACGTCCTCGGGCGTCATGCAGGCGGCGGAAACCTGCACGCCGCCGGTGCCCCAGCCATAGGGCATCGGCATCTCCCGGCTGGCGAAGGGGACCTGATAGCCGGGGATCGCCAGCGCCTTCAGCAGGGCGCGACGGATCATCCGCTTGGTCTGCTCGTCCAGATATGCGAAGTTGTAGTCGTTCATCGCCGATCCCCGTTCCCCGAAGGGAGGCTGAAATGAAGCTCGTCCTGATCGTCCTCATGGCCGCCGCGGCGGTCCTGCTCCTGGCCCGGCTCCGCCCCCGCGGCGGCGGCGATGACGGAGGCCGCCGCGCCCCGGCGCCCATTCCGCTGCCGAAGGATGACCGGCCCGCGCGCCGGCCGGAGCGGGAGAAGATCGACTAGGCTCACTCCGCAGCCTCCCGCATCGCATCCGCCCGGATCTTCCGGATCAGCTCCAGTTCGGACTGGAAGTCGACATAGTGGGGCAGCTTGATGTGCTCCACGAAGCCCGTCCCCTGGATGTTGTCCGAGTGATAGAGGACGAATTCCTCGTCCTGCGCCGGGGCGCCGACATTCTCCTCCCCCAGTTCCCGCCAGCGCAGCGCCCGGTCCACCAGAGCCATGGAGATCGCCTTGCGCTCCGACTGGCCGAAAACGAGGCCGTAGCCGCGGGTGAATTGCGGCGGCTCCGTCTTCGATCCGGCGAACTGGTTCACCGTCTCGCATTCCGTCACCATCGCCTCCGCCACCTCGATGGCGAAGCCGAGCTCCGGAATGTCGAGCTCCACCGCCACCATGCCGATCCGCAACTCCCCGACGAACGGATGGTTCCGCCCGTAGCCGCGCTGCGTCGAATAGGCCATGCCGAGCATGAAGCCCTCGTCCCCCCGCGTCAGCGCCTGCAGCCGGAGCGGGCGGGAGGCGGGAAGCTCCAGCGGCTGGCGCGTCAGGTCCGGCGGCGTCTCCTCCGTCGGCGGCTCCTGCTGGATCAGCCCGTCCTGCCCCAGAAAGTCGAGGATATGCGGCGTCGCCTCCGCCCGCGCCGCCGCCTCGCGCGCGACCGGCGGCTCCCCCTCCGCCGCGAGCGCGAAGTCGATCAGCCGGTGCGTGTAGTCGAAGGTCGGGCCCAGAACCTGTCCGCCCGGCGCGTCCTTGAAGGTGGCGGAGACGCGGCGGATCGGGCGCATCCGCGCTGTGTCCACGGGAAGCGCCGCGCCGAAGCGGGGCAGGGTGGTCCGATAGGCGCGGACGAGGAAGATCGCCTCGATCAGGTCGCCCCGCGCCTGCTTGATCGCGAGCGCGGCGAGGTCCTCGTCGAAGAGCGACCCCTCCGCCATCACCCGCGCGACGGCGAGGGAAAGCTGCTCCCGCACCTGATCCGGGGAGAGCGCGGGGACCGCAGGGTCCCCCCGCCGCGCCTCGGCGAGCCAGCCATGCGCGGCCTCGATCGCCGCCTCCCCGCCCTTGACCGCGACATACATCAGCCCGCCTTCACGCGCGTCGTGCGCGGCAGGGCGGCGAGCCGGTCCCCCGCGCACAGGTAGAAATCGAGCCCGAGCGGGAAGAGCGCCGCATTCGCCCGGAAGGCGTCGATATCGGGGAGCGAAAGCCGCGCCTCCCGCTCGATCCCCGGCCCGGTCAGCCTCGCCCCCGCCGGCTCCAGCGCCGCCATCTCGACGATCAGCGTCGCCGACCGGTCCGGATATTCCGCCGTCCCGACCGCGAAGCGGGCGAGGGGTTGCAGCGAAGCCCAGTCCCCCACGGCGAACATCGCCCGCTCCGCCGGAACGAAGGGCGCGCCGCAATGAAAGGTCAGCCAGCCCCGCACCGCCTCGCAATCCCAGGCCCCGGCGAGGTGCAGCGGCGTCTCCGGGTCCGCCAGCGTCAGCAGAAGCGCCCCGGCGGCGGGGGAGAGCGGCGCGGGCGGCGCCGCGCCCTCCACGCGCTCGATGGTTCCGGGGCGCGCCACGGCGCGGAGCGCGGCGCGGAAGGCCCGCGCCGCCTCCGGCGCCGGGTCTGCGAAGGCGCCCGAAAGGCCGCTCATTCCGACTCTCCCCTGACCATGGTGAAGAACTCCACCTTCGTCGCCGCCGCCTTCCGCGCCCGCGCCTCCGCCGCCGCCGCCATCTCCGCCGCGAGCGGGTCGAGCAAAGCGGCGCGGAGCCGCGGCGCCGCCCCCGTCTGCATCAGCGCGTCGATCAGCGCGGCGGTCAGCGCCTTCGCCTTGTCGCGGCCCTGCACATAGCCGTGCCCCTCCTCGCCGGTTTCGAGCCGCACCGCCGCGCGCGTCACCGTGATCTCGCCGAGGTTGAAGGCCGCGCCGGAGCCGCCCGCCCGCCCCCGCGCCATTACCGCGCCGATCTCGGGCCGCCGCAGCACCTCATGCGCCGGCGCCGGCCCGGCCTCCGCCCAGAGCCGGGCGAGCGAGGCGGCGGGCGCCTTCGCGAGGAGGGAGAGCCAGGCGCGGCGCCGCTCGATGGCGGCGCCAGTTTCTGCGTCTCGTTCTGCGGGTCCGGTCATTCGACACCTTGTCAGGTTGTCTATACTACTATACAACTAGACTTCTGATACAGGACCCCGCGCAGGATTCCAAGCGCCGAGACGCGACACTCTGATGAAGATCGGATGACATCATGGCGGAAACGCTCTGGCGGGAGATCGAGACGGCCCTGAAGGCGGAGATCGCCTCCGGCCGCTACCAGCCGGGGGAGAAGCTGCCGACGGAGGCGGCGCTCGCCCGCCGCTTCGGCGTCAACCGCCACACCGCCCGCCGCGCCCTCGCCGCGATGGCGGAGGCGGGCCTGATCCTGACGCGGCGCGGCTCCGGCGCCTTCGTCGCCTTCCGCCCGGCGACCTATCCGCTCGGCCGCCGCGTCCGTTTCCACCAAAGCTTCACCGAGGCGGGGCGCAGCCCGACGAAGGAGATCCTCCGCCTCGAAACCCTGCCCGCCGGCCCGCGGGAGGCGGAGGCGCTCGGCCTCGCGCCCGGCGAGATGGTCCACGTGTGGGAGGGGATCGGCCTCGCGGACGGCGCGCCGCTCAGCTATTTCCGCGCGGCCTTCCCCGCCGCGCGCCTCCCCGGCCTGAAGGAAGGGCTGGCGGAGACCCGCTCCGTCACCGCCGCCCTCGCGCAGGCGGGGATACCCGACTATGTCCGCGTCTCGACGCGCCTCTCGGCGGAGCGGGCGCGGCCCTTCGAGGCGCGGCACCTGCGCCTCGCGGAGGGCGCGCCGCTCCTCCTTTCCGTCAGCGTGAACGCGACGCCGGGCGGCGAGCCCGTGGAATACGGCCGCACCTGGTTCGCGGGGGACCGTGTGGTGCTGGAGGTGGCGGCGGGGTGAGCGCGGCTCACGCGCGGAGCGCGAAAATCTCCATCGGCTCGCGGATTCCCTTGATCTCGACCGCCCCGCGGCTCTCCGCGGCGAAGGCGTCCTCGATAGCGGCGAAGGCGCGCGGGGAGAGGAGGATCTCGTCATCCCCCGCGATGTCGCAGAGCCGCGCCGCCGTGTTCACGGATGTGCCCGAAGCCGTGTAGTCGAACCGCCCCGCCGAGCCGACCATGCCGACCGTCGCATAGCCGAACGAAATGCCGACGCCGAAGCCGAGCCGGTGGCCGAGCCGCCGCCACCTGCCGCAGAGCGCGCGCATCCGCTCCCGCATGGCGATGGCGAGGCGCGCCGCATCCCCCGCCGGGTCGTCGCAGGCGATCGGGTCGTTGAAGATCACCATGATCCCGTCGGCCATCCGCTTGTCCACGCCGCCGCCATGGGCCGAGATGAGGTTCCCCATCTCCTCGTGATAGGCCTGCAGGACCTCGATGGTCTCCTCCGGCTCCGCCGTCTCGCAGAAGGCGGTGAAGCCGCGGATGTCGCAGAAGAGCGTCGCGATCAGCGCCCGGTGGCTGGCGAGCCGCCGCTCCTCCCCCTGCGAGACGAAAACCTCGGCGACGGCGGGGGAAAGGAACTGCTTCAGCCGCCCCACCCGCTCGATCTCCCCGACCTGCGCGGCGACCTTCTCCTCCAGCGAGGCGTTCAGCGCCTGCACCTCCGCCGTTCGGGCCTCGAGCGCGCGGAACTGCTGCACGTTCTCCAGCGCAATCACCGCCTGCGCCGCGAAGGTCTCGACCAGCGAAATCTGGTCGTCCGAATAGGGCCTGACCTCGTGACGGAAGATGATGAAGCAGCCGATCCCCTCGCCATTCGAGATCAGCGGCACGAAGAGGTTGGTGCGGATGCCCTGATTGTCGCAAAGCGCCACGACGTTGGGATAGCCGGCGCGGTATTCGTCCGTATCCCGCATGTCCGGCAGGTGAATCGCCCGCTTTTCGATGATCGAGCGGGCGGCGAAGGAGCGGACCGGGTCCATCGGAATCCGGCCCTCCCGGTAGATTTCTTCCGTGCTCTCCACCGCGCCGTGATGCGCCGCCATGACCTGATGCGCATCACCTTCCTTCCCGAGCGCCAGCGCCGCGAAGGGCGCGTCGCAAAGCTGCCGGGCATGTTTCAGGATCACGTCGAAGACCGGCACCGCATCCTCGCGGGAGGTGCGGATCGCCTCCAGGATCTCGCGCGAGGCGGCTGCGCGGGCGAGCCGGTTCTGAAGCGCGCGGAACTGTCGGACATTCTCGATTGCGATGACGGCCTGGTCGGCGAAGGCCTGCGCCAACTCCAGAGCCCGCTCGTTGAACGGGTGAACCCGCGTCCGGTAGACGGTGAAGACGCCGATCAGCCGGTCGCCGGAGAGCATCGGAATCGCGGCGAAGGAGCGCGCGCCGCCAAGCTCGGCCGTCGCCACGCGAAGCGAGGCGCGTTCGCTGTAAGCCTCCTCGCCCCGCACGTCGGCGATGTTGACCACGGAGAGCGTCTCCGCCACCCGGCCGAGGCCCGTGGCCGGATCGACGGCGAATTCGCCGCGTTCCGCCAGCCAGGAGGCGAAGGCGGGCGCGATGTTGCGGGAGCGCATGGCGCTGAACCGGAGGCCGCCGTGATGTTCGAAGAGCACGCCGAACTCCGCCTCGCAGATGTCCAGCGCCTGGTCGATCACTTCGTCGATCACGGCGTCGAGGTCCGCGTCCCGCCGGCTGACGAGGCGGAGGACGCGCGCCATCATCCGCTCCCGCCGCATCGCGTCGTCAAGTTCGAGCGCGAGGTCGGCGGTGAGCGACGCCGCGTCCCGCTCCGCCTCGCTCGCCGCCTTCGGGTCGATCAGCGCCTGGGAGAGCGCGATCTTCGAGGTGACGCCGAGCTTGCCGTAGACGGTGCGGAGATGGGAGCGGATCGTGGTGGGCGAGACGCCGAGATCGCGCGCAATCTCCTTGTAGCTCAGCCCCTCGGCATAGGCGGCGGCGACTTCGAGCTCCCGTTTCGAAAGCAGTTCAGCCGCTTGCGCCTCGTCCTGCATTCCGCCCCCTCGCCCTGCGGAGGGCCTGCCCCGCGCATCCCTCCTGCATCTTCTGCTGCATTTGAACGATACCGGCGGGCGCCCGCCATGCCAATCTTCAAGACATGACGGCGCGGGGGTCGGCCCCGCCCGCATCCGACAGGAGACGAGACGATGAGCATGACGGAAACCGGAATGGCCTTCTTCGACGCCTGCGAGACGGGCGGCGGCTGGGCCGCCTGCGCGCAGTATTGCGCGGCGGACGCGAGCTTTTCCTGCCAGTCGGGCGCGCTGGCGGAGGTCCATACGCTGGAGGGCTACACAGAATGGATGAAGGGCCTCCTCGTTCCCCTCCCCGACGGCCGCTATGAGCTGAAGGGCTTCGCGGCGGACGAGGCGCGCGGCGTCCTCCTCGCCTTCGCCGTCTTCCACGGAACGCATTCCGCCGATGGCGGGCCGGTTCCGCCGACCGGGCGGAGCGTCGCCGCCGACTATGTCTATGCGATGGAATTCGCCGGCGGGCGGATCAGCCACATGACGAAGATCTGGAATGACGGCGATTCGCTGAAGGCGCTCGGCTGGGCGTGAGGCGGGCGGGGGCGGCGCGGGCCGCCCCTTGCGTTCCGCGCCTGAAACAGGTTTCCGCCGTGAGCGAGGGAGGTCAGGTCTGCGGACCTTCCCGCCTTTCATCTTCGCCATCTTCCTGATCGGCGGCTTCGAACGCTCCGGCGGGCGCGGTTCGCCATTTGCGGCGGCTATCTCGCGCCCGTCACCTTTAGCGCGGCGATCCGAAGTGAAGCGAGGAGCGTAAGCAGGTGTTCCCGGGTCCGTGCGCCGTGCTTCGCCGCGGCGGCGGACTGGTGCACGAACTCGGCGAATTGCTGCACGGTCTGGCCATCCCTTTCGATGGCTTTCGAATGCGGCGACAGAACGTGGGCGATGATCGCGATGTTCCTCTCCGCCGCCGCATCAAGCTCCGTTCGGCTCGTCGCGTTGAAGCCGGCGATGATGTCCTCCGCGTTCGGTGCGGCGTGCAGAAGGTCGAAGTGATCGACTACCGCATGCTCGAAGATGACGTCGAGCTGATCGCCGAGGCGATCGACCTTCGAGAGGCCGATCTCGATCTTCTCGACAGTTCGATCCGAGAGAAGCTTGATCGTGGCTTGCAGGACCGCGTCCTTGTTGGGGAAGGCGTTGTAGAGCGTCTGGCGCGAGACGCCCGCCTCGGAGGCGACGTCGCCCATGCCGGTGCGCTTCACCCCGTATCTGGTGAAGAGCCGAATGGCCGCTTCGATGATCAGTTCGTCCCTGTCCTTCATGGTCTCATGTTGACAAATGGCGGAGGATTGTCAATTTGACAAAGAGCGTCTTATTGTAAATCTGCGAGGCCGATCATGATCCCGGTGAACGCAAATCTCCGACTGATCGGGTTGATCGCGATCCTCGGCCTTCTGCAGATGGTCGTCGTTCCTGTGTTCCTCCTGCCGATCAGTCCTCATTTCGGCTGGCTCCTGCTTCTCGGCGTCATCGCCACGCCGACGCACTGGTCTCTGATCCACGAGGCGATCCACGGCAACCTGCTGCCCCACCGGGCCGCGAACGGGCTCGGCGGTCGCGCGCTGGCCATCGTGTTCGGCTCGCCATTCCAGCTGCTGCGCTTCGGCCATCTGATGCACCACCGCTTCAATCGAACGCCGCTCCAGCGGTCGGACGTCTCGCCAAAGGCCGGGCCCCCCGGCGCGAAGGAAAGCGCGTGGTACTACTTCCTGATCACCATCGGTCTCTATGCGTTCGAGGCCGCCGCCGCGCTCTTCGCGCTGCTGCCGGGCCGCATCCTCGAAGCGCTCGTCGTTCGCGCCTTCGGCGACGCCGCGCCTGACGGCCGGACGATGGCGCCGATGGCGCGAAAGCAGCTGCTCGAAGCGCCCGGCCGAAACCGCCTGCGGCTGGACGGGCTCTTCATCTGCATCCTGTTCGGGCTCGGCTTCTGGTTCTACGGCTCCTGCTGGTGGATGCTAGCCCTGGCGCTCGCCGCGCGCGGCGTGATCGTGTCGCTGCTGGATAACGCCTACCATTACGGCAACAAACTCGACGACCTCCATGCGGGCTACAATCTCCGGCTGCCCAGGGCGCTCCGGTGCGCGTTTCTGAACTTCAATCTCCACGAAGTGCATCATCGGCATCCGTGCGCGCCGTGGTCGGAGCTGCCGAGGCTCTTCGCCGAAGGCGGGAACGTCTATCACGAGACGCTCGCGCGCGCGGCGTTCCGCCAGTTCTTCGGCCTGATCCCCGAGCCGGTCGCGGCGAAGGGCGGGGCCGATCTGCGCAACCGCGCCGCGGATGTGCGGACATGCCGGACCGAGCGGGCGCGCACGGCCCCGGCCGCACTGATCGAAGCAGGTCACGGGCGGGATCCGTGGTCGCATTCGTGAAGGCTCGCGTTCAAGTCCGCGTCGGGTTCAATGCCGCCATTGGGTATCCCTCGTCAGGCGCCGAATCCTAACCGTCGTATTTCTCCAGGAACGCCTCGGCCTTCATGGCTCGGAAATCCGGCAGCGCCACGCGCAGCCGCTCATGGCTCCAGTCCCACCAGGCGAGCGCGATCAGCCGCTCCGCGATTTCCGGCGGCTGGCGACGGCGGAGCGGCTTCGCCGGGACGCCGCCGACGATCTCGTAAGGCGCCACATCCTTCGTGACGACCGAGAGCGAGGCGACGACGGCGCCGTGCCCGACAGTCACCTCGGGCCGGATCACCGCGCCGTGGCCGAGCCAGGTGTCATGCCCCACCGCCCCGATCCGCGCCCGCCGGCGGGCGAAGAAGTCCGCGTCGTCCGCCTCGTCGTCCCAGTAATCCGCGCTGCGATAGAGGAAATGATGCAGCGCCGCCGTCTCCAGCGGATGGTCGGTCGGCCCGATCCGGCAGAAGCTGGCGATGTTGGCGAACTTGCCGACCACCGTGTTCGCGATGTCCGCATGGCGGTCGCAATAGGAATAATCCCCGATCTCGCTGAAGGCGACGCGGCTCCCCTGTCCGATCTCGGTGAAGCGGCCGAGCCGGCTCGCCGTCACCGTCGCGCCCTCGTGTATGAAGGGCTCCGTCTCCTTCAGTCGCGCCATGTCGTCCCCCTTCGCAGCCCCGGCCTTCATGGCGGGCCGCCGCGCAGCCGTAAAGCCCGCTCAGCCGGTCCCTGCCTCCGCCAGTGCGCGCCGAAACGGCGTGTCCGTCAGCGCCGGCGCCTCGCGCACATAGCGCTCCGCCTCCGCCCGGCTCTCCCCCGTCAGCCCCGCGAGATAGGCGAGCGCGCGCTCCACGGAAAAGGGCTCGCCCCGCACCGCCTCGAAATTGGCGTCGAGATCGGTCCAGACGGCGCCGGCCGCCCCCGTCCGCGCCGCCCAGTCCCGCACCGCCTCGCCCGCCTCGGGAACCCGCGCGCGGAGGAAGCCGCTCCGCGCGCAGAAGGCCCCGATCTTCTCCGCCGCCGGCGCCCGCTCCCGCAGCCGCAAGTCCTCCGCCGCCTCGTGGATGTCCCCCTTGCGGGAGAGGATCGCGCTCGTCCGGCAGGGCGCGCCGTGGACGGGGTCGATGCACAGCACCAGCCCCATCTTCCGCTTCGGCGAGATGCGGGAAAACTCGAAGGGCAGGACCGGCCCCGCGCCCATCATCCAGTCCCCCTCCACCTTTGGCGCAAGGTCGTCGAGGTCCCAGATCAGCGAACCCCAGCCGATCACCGCGATCCGCCCGGCGAGCGCCTCCACCCTCACCGCCCGGCGAAGCGGGCGCCGCCATAGGCCTGCCCGGTCGGCGCCAGCTCCAGCGCGGAGATGTTGACATGCGGCGGCAGCGACGCCGCCCAGCGGATCGCCTCCGCCACGTCGTCGGGGCTCAGCTCCTCGATCCCCGTCTCCTTGATCGGCGCCCGCGCCGCCGCATCCGGGATCGCGACGTCATAGAACTCGGTCGAGACGCGGCCCGGCTGGATGTCGGTGAAGCGCACGCCCGTCCCCAGCCCTTCCAGCCGCAGGTTGCGCACCAGCCCGCGGATCGCGTGCTTCGACGCGCCGTAAAGCGCCGTCCCCGTCGGATAGAGGCCGGAGACGGAGCCCACGGTGATGACATGCCCGCGCCCACGCGCCGCCATGCCCGGCAGCGCGGCGGCGACAAGCTGGATCGTCGCGGTGACGTTGAGCGCGATCATCGAGGCGATCTCGTCGGGCGGAAAGCCGGAAAGGCCGGTGATCGCCGCGCCGCGCCCGGCATTTGCGACGATGAGGTCGAACCCCTCCGCCTCCACCAGCGCCCGCATCGCCGGCTCGTCCGTCGCGTCGATGGCGTGGGCGAAGGCGCCCGCCTCCTCCGCCAGCGCCGCGAGCCGCTCCGCCCGCCGCGCCGTGACATGGACGCGCCATCCGTCCGCCGCCAGCGCCAGCGCCGTCGCCGCGCCGATCCCGGAAGAGGCGCCCGTCACCAGCGCCTTGCCCCGTTCCGCCTTCGTCATGCCCTCTCCCCTTCCGCAATCCTGCGCCCGCCGAGCGTCAGGAACAGCCCCGCGCCGACGATCAGCGCCATGCCCCCCCAGGACGCCGCGCCCGAAGGCGCCTCGCCCCAGAGCGCCCATCCCGCGAGCCCGGCGAAGATCAGGAAGCTGTAGTCGAACAGCGCCGTCTTCGTCGCATCCGCGCTCTGGTATCCTCGCGTGATGAGGAGGACGCCGACAACCGCGAAAACCGCATGAAAGCCGATCACGGCCCAGACCGTCCCCGAAATCGGCCAGACCCATCCGGCGAAGAGGAACGGCGCCGCGGCCCGCATCGCCTCCGAAGCCGGCGCCGCTTCGAGCCAGACCAGCGCCGCGGCCCCCGCGAGGAAAAAGCCGACGAACTGGAGCAGCACGAGGCAGAACGGCGATTCCTCCGAGGCGAGCCGCCGCGTCGTGATCAGCGTCCCGGCCCAGAGCAGCCCCGCCATCGCCGGTATCGCCGCCGCAAGGTCGAGCCCCGCCTCCCAGGGCCGGAGCAGTATCAGCACCCCCGCGAAGCCGAGCGCGGAGGCGACGACCTGCCGCGCCCCGACCGCCGCGCGAAAGACAAGGGCGGAGATCAGCAGCACCCAGAGCGGCGAGGTGTAGAGCCCGGCGCCGACAATGGCGATCGGCGCCATCGGCAGCGCGGCATAGTAGAGCAGCATCGCGCCGACGCAGAATACAGTCCGGATCAGAGAGCCCCGCCACGAGATCGGCAGGAGCCGCGCGCCGAGCAGATGCGCCGCGAGCGCGAGGAGCGGCGCGGCGATGGCGGCCCGCATGGCGTGGAACTGCCAGATCCCGATCTCCTCCGCCGCCACGCGCACGAAATTGTCGATGAAGCCGATCACCGCCATGCCGGCCACGATCATCGCCGCGCCGAAGAGCGGCCGCTCCGCGCTCTGCGCCATCCCGACTCTCCCTGCCCGCGCCGCCCCAGATAAAGGCGGCCGCGGCCCTTTGCTTCGCCGATTTCGCTGCTAATCTCCGCGCAACGAAAATCACGGGAGAACGCCATGCGCGATCTGATGCAGCACTGGGAGATGCGAGTCTCCCATATTCTCGACCATGCCGCGAAGTATCACGGCGCCCGCCCGATCATCTCCCGCACCGTGGAGGGCCCGATCGAGACGACGAACTGGGCCGAGATCCACACGGGCGCGAAGAAGACGGCGCAGGCCCTCGTCCGCTCCGGGATCAAGCCGGGCGAGGCGGTCGGCGTCATGGCCTGGAACACGGCGCGGCATCTCAAGGTCTGGTATGGCGTCTCGGGCGCCGGGGCGGTGCTGCACACGCTCAACCCGCGCCTCTCGGCCGAGCAGCTCATCTACATCATCAACCACGCCGAGGACCGGATGTTCCTCGTCGATCCCGATCTCGCCGTGGTGATCAACGCCGTCGCGCCGCATCTGGCGACCGTGAGGCAGTTCGTCATCCTGACCGACCGGGCGCACATGCCGGAGAACATCCTGCCCGGCGCGCTTTGCTACGAGGAGTGGATCGGCGCGGAGGACGGGAATTTCGACTGGGTGATGGGCGACGAGCGCGACGCCTGCGGCATCTGCTACACCTCCGGCACCACCGGCAACCCGAAGGGCGTGGTCTACACCCACCGCTCCAACATGCTGCACGCCATGGCGGCCTCGGCGCCCGATTGCCTCAACGCGACCTCGCGCGACGTCATCATGCCCGTCGTCCCGCTCTTCCACGCGAACGGCTGGTCCCTCGCCTACACCGCGCCGATGAACGGCTCCGCCATGGTCATGCCGGGGCGGGACATGACGCCCGCGGGCATCTACGAGATGCTGGAAATGGGCGTGACGCTGACCGCGGCCGTGCCGACGATCTGGCTCGGGATGCTCCAGTATCTCCGCGCCACGGGCAAGAAATTCTCCACCCTCCAGCGCGTCGTGATCGGCGGCTCCTCCTGCCCGCGGGCGGTGATCGACGCCTTCCAGAACACCTATGGCGTCCGCGTCTTCCACGCCTGGGGGATGACGGAAACCTCCCCGCTCGGCACCACCTCCTCCTTCAAGCCGGAAGTCGCCGGCCTCGCGCCGGAGCAGCAGCTCGACATCCAGTGCATGGTCGGCCACCCTCCCTTCACCGTCGATCTCCGCATCACGGACGATGCGGGCGCCGAGCTCCCTTGGGACGGCGCGGCCCAGGGCAAGCTCTGGATCCGCGGCCCCGGCGTCGTCCGCCGCTATCTGAAGGCGGAGACGGACGCGGCGCGGAACGACAACTGGTTCGACACCGGGGACGTGGCGACCATCGACGCCAACGCCTATGTCCGCATCACCGACCGTTCGAAGGACGTCATCAAGTCCGGCGGCGAGTGGATCAGCTCCATCGACATGGAGAACGCCGCCGTCGCCCATCCCGGCGTGGCGGAGGCGGCGGCCATCGGCGTCGCCCATCCGAAATGGGACGAGCGGCCGATCCTCGTCTGCGTGAAGGCCCCCGGCGCGGAGCCGGACCCGGCGGAGATCATCGAACTCGCCTCCAAGGGCCTCGCGAAATGGCAGCGGCCCGACGACGTGGTCTTCCTCCCCGAGCTTCCGCACACCGCGACGGGCAAGATCTCCAAGCTCCACCTGCGCAAGACGCTGGAGGAGATGGAGTACAAGCTGCCGGAATTCCGCTGAGCCGTCGGTTTCCTGATCGCACAGGATGATCGGTTCGGGGGGCCGCAAACCGCGGGCGGCGGAGCTGTTGAACCGCTCCCAAGAACGCCCGGCTGATCTGACCCGCGTCAGATCAGCCGGCGCCCGCCGCCCCTCGCCCTCCGGCCTTCGCCTCCGGGCGACGGCCCCTGCATCTCTCCCCCGGAGAGATGCCGGTCGGGGCCGGGGGCAAGACCGGCGAACATCCGCATGATGCGATGGCTCTTCCCGCGCGCCGCCCACGGGTGGCGCGCCGGGCCGGATTGCGATAGCGCTTCCCCGGCGGAAGAACGGGAGCCGGGGGCGGGCCGATGCAGCGCATACCGAAGGTCGTCCACAGCTGCTGGTTCGGCGGCAAGCCGAAGCCGCCGCTCGTGGAATGGTGCCAGGAGACGCAGCGGCGCGCCCTCAAGGATTACGAATTCGTCGAATGGTCCGAGGCGAATTTCGATCTGGACCGCTACCCCTTCCTCCGCAAGGCCTATGAAGACCGGCAATTCGCCCATCTCTCGGACATGATCCGACTCCTCGTCCTGCGGGACCGGGGCGGGATCTACTTCGACACGGATGTGGAGGTGCGGCGCCCGTTCGACGACCTTCTCGAAGCGGAGTTCCTCGTCGGCTACATGTGGAAATGCATGCTCGGCACGGCGATCTTCGCCTCCGTGGCGGACCATCCGATCCTCCACGCCCTCCTCCGGCCCTATCTGGAGACGCCGGAGCAGATCGACTACACGCTGCCGAACAACCACATCTTCACCCGCTACTTCATCGACCATGTGGAGGGCTTCCGGCTCGACGGGCGGGAATGGCGCGGCGGCGGCGTGCGGGTGATGGACATGTACGCCTTCGAGCAGCCCTCCTTCACCCGCCGCAGCAACTACGCGATCCACCACTTCACCGCCTCATGGCGGGGGCAGAGCGCGATGAAGCGCCGGCTGAAGGCGGCGATCATCCGCGTCTTCGGCCTCTACGCCTATCGCCGCTACATCAACGAGAAGGCCTTCCGCACCTCCGCCTTCCGGCCCGTCTACGAGAAGGCGGTCGCCGAGCGGCGCTGAGCGAAGGCCGCGCCTCAGCGGTCGGCGAGCGCCCTGTCGAAGAAATGGCCGCGCACCAGCCATGAGGCCCCGAACGCGCCGAGCGCCACGCCCTCGGCCCAGAAGGTGACGTTCCATTTGCGCCAGGCCGCGCTTTCGTCCCATCCGGTCGCGAGCCCGAGGATGACGAGCCCCACGCTCGCCGCCATCGCCGCGCCGCTCGCATAATAAAGCCCGTTCCGGATCCGCTTCGCCCGCGTCAGCGCGCCGCCGGGCAGGCCGCCGACCCGGTGGCGCGCGTCGTCCACCCGCGGAAAGACGACGAAGGCGTAGATCATCAGCGCGGTGAAGAGCGCGCCGGCGAAGAGGCCGTGGAGCAGCCCGACCCCCTCGAACAGCCGGAACGCGCTCTCCGCCGCCGGGCCGGGGGCTCCGTCCGCCACCGTCGCGAAGAGCCGCGCGGGATGCGTCCCCGCCTCGCATCCATCGCCCGTCGTCGGCGTCGCCGCCACACCGAAGGCCATGACGCCCCCGAAATTGGCGAGCCGGCTCTCCCAGGCGGCGCGGCCCTTGTAGGCCAGCATGAGCGCGCCGACGACGGCGAGCGACCCGACGAAGAGATCGCCCGCAAAGGGCGCGAAATAGTAGTGGCTGAGCGAGTCGTAGGCGCAGATCCCGGCGAAGGACATCAGGTAGAGCAACGGCGCGAGCGCGACGCCGATCACGCCGACATAGGAGGCGAGGAAGTTCTGGTTGACGACGAAGAGATAATCCTCCCCGCCGGAGGCCGGCCGCGGCGGAAGGCCCAGCCGCTCCCGCTCCCCGCGCGGCAACGCCGCCGTCAGCGCGCCCGCATCGATCCGCTCCAGCAACATGATCTGTCCCCCCGCCGCCAATGCGCGAAGCCTAGCGCCGAACCGGGGCGAAGATCAAAGAGAAGCGGGGCCCGCGGCTGCGGCCCGCCGGATCAGGCCGCGCCGCCGCCCCCTGCCGGCACCGCGAGGCCCCAGACGATCACGGGCTCCGCCCGCCCGCGCAAGGCTTCGGGGCCGACCCGTTCCGGCCCCTCCGGCCATCCCGCCGCCGCCATCGCCTCCTCGCTGATCGCGACCGAAAGGTCGAGCGCGCGGCAGAGATGTTCGAGCCGGGAGGCGACGTTGACCGTGTCGCCGATCACCGCGAACTCCATCCGCTGCGCCGCGCCGACCTCGCCGAGCAGAACCGGGCCATAATGCAGCCCGACGACGAGCCGCGCCGCCGCCTCGCCCCGCGCCTCCCGCGCGCGGCTCCAGGCCTCCGCATCCGCCGCGATCCGCCGCGCAGCGGCCAGGGCGCGCGCGGCGGGCGGCGCGCGGCCCTCCGTCTCCAGCGTCGGGAAGGCGCCGAAGGTCGCCATCGCGCCGTCCCCGATGAACTTGTCGAGCACGCCGCGCTCCTCCGCCACCGCCGTCGCCACGAGCGCCTGCGCCTTGCGCAGGAGCCCGATCGCCGCCTTCGGGCCGAGCCGCTCCGCGAGCGCCGTGAAGCCCACGATGTCGGTGAAGAGCACCGCCGCCGCCGCCTCCCGCTCCGCGCCGAAGGGCGCGTCCCGCTCCGCCAGCTCGAAGACGGCCTCCGCCGGCAGGTAGCGCGAAAGGTTGGCCGCCCGTCGCGCCGCCGCCGTCTCCCGCACCACGAGCCGCCGCGCCGCCGCGCTGCCGGCCGCGACAAGCGCCGAGACGATCAGGAACACCGCGGCGAACTGGAGCTGGATGCCCATGTCGACGAAAGTGGGGTTCCCGAAGGTCTCGGCGAAGGAGGCGTCTTCGTCAAAGCCGGTGACCGAACCCGGCAACGACGCGAGCCAGTAGATCGCCGCCGCCCAGAACGCCGCGCCGCAGACCCCGCCCCAGAGGATCAGCGCGGGCCGCAGCGTCATCGCCAGCGCGCCCGTGACGATGAAAAGATAGACGGAATTGCCGAAGCGCAGCGCCGCCTGCGGCGGCAGGTCCGCCGGGTCGATCGGGTTCGGATAGACCAGTGTGAAGACGAGCAGCGCCGTGTCGAACGCGACGAAGGCGTAGACCATCCAGTCGCGAAACCATCGTGTCGTCGCGATCAGGTATTGCGCCCAGCCGACCGCGATGAAGACGCCGATAAGCCCTAGCCAGTACCAGACCGCCGGCCAAGGCGCGACGCCCATGACGATGAGCGCGGCGCCCAGCATGGCGAAGCTGCGGTTGATGGCGGTCGGCCGCGCCCGGCGCCGCGCCTCCCGCGCCAGCGCCTCGGCGATGCGCCGCTGTTCGGCTTCATCCGCTCCGGCGTCGCCGTTCATCAACATGGAGCGCGCCTCCGGCGCAGGGGGAAAGAGAAAGGGCCGGGGGTCGCCCCCCGGCCCTCGAAGCTCCGTCCGGTCTCAGGTCACTCGCGGCTCTGGCCGAGGAACGAGAGCAGGAACATGAACATGTTGAGGAAGTTGAGATAGAGGCTCAGCGCCCCCATGATCGCGCCCTTCTGCAGATAGGCCGCGCCGTCCCGGCCCATCTGGCTGTAATGGACGTACTCGTTCTTCAGCCGCTGCGTGTCGAAGGCGGTGAGGCCCGCGAAGATCAGGACGCCGATGACCGAGATCGCGAACTGCAGCGCCGAGGAGGCGAGGAAGATGTTCACGATCGAGGCGACGATCAGGCCGATCACGCCCATGACCAGGAACGCGCCCATGCCGGAAAGGTCCCGCTTGGTCGTGTAGCCGTAGATGCTGAGGCCGAGGAAGGCGATCGCCGTCACGAAGAAGGTCTGCGCGATCGACATGCCGGTATAGATCGCGAAGATCGAGGAGATGGAGACGCCCATCACCGCCGCGAAGGCCCAGAACACGGTCTGCGCCGTGGAGGCGGACATCTTGTTGACCATCGCCGCGAAGCCGAAGACGAAGATCAGCGGCGCGAACATCACCAGCCACTTGAGCGGCGAGGCGAAGAGAGCCGTGATGACGCCCGCGGGCACCAGCATCGTCTCCTGGCCGCGGGTGACCGCGTAGAGATCGTTGCCGAAGACATAGGCCACCACGCCGGTGATCGCCATCGCGACCGCCATGAGCGAGTAGACCTTGTTCATATAGGCGCGGAGGCCCGCGTCGATCTCCGCCCCTATGGCGCCGTCGCGCCGTATCGCCGTCTGGTAGTCAGCCATTGCAGCTGTGTCCTCTCCGTTGTTTCACAATGAAAAGGCCGCCTTGAACGGCGGTCTCTCCTCGCCTCGGAATATCGTGACGGCGCGCGCGCATTTCAACCTCATTCGCGCGCCCTCAATACGGAGGCGGGCCGCGCCGCGAGGGGGCGCCAGGCGAAGGCGAGCCCGGCCAGCAGCGCCGCCAGGGCCCCGCCGGAGACGACGCCGAGCGCCGAGGCCGCGTCGAAGCGGAAATCCGCCTCCATCACGAAGGTTATGACCGCCCAGGAGGCCGCGGCGCCGAAGCCGATGGCCACCAGTCCCGCCGCCGCGCCGACGAGCGCGGAGCGGAGCGCGAAGCTCCGCAGGATGCGCCCGCGCGAGGCGCCGATGACCTTCAGGATCGCCGCCTCGTAGGCCCGCGCCCGCTCCCCCGCCGCCGCCGCGCCGATCAAGACGACGAGTCCGGTGACGAGCACCGCCGCCGCCGCCCAGCGCGAGGCGGAGGCGAGGTCGGCGAGCCCGTCGGAGACGCGGTCGATCGCGTCCCGCACCCGGATCGCCGTGACGTTCGGGTAGGCCGGGCCGACGGCGCGCAGCAGCGGCGCCTCCGCCTCCGCCGCGGCGTGGACCGTGGCGATATGCGTGTGCGGCGCGCCGGCCATGGCCCCCGGGTCGAGGATCATCAGGAAGTTGATGCCCATGCCCCGCCAGTCGATCTCCCGGAAATTCGCGATGGTCGCGGTGATGTCCCGGCCGAGCACGTTCACCGTCACGGTATCCCCGATCCGCAGCCCCAGCTCGGCGCCCTCCTCGGCGGAGAAGGAGACGAGAGGCGGGCCGGAATAATCCGCCGCCCACCATTCGCCCTCGGTGATGACCGCGCCGCGCGGCGGCTCCGTCGCATAGGAGACGCCGCGATCCCCGCTCAGCACCCAGCGCGCGCCGGGGTCCACCTGTTCGCGCGCCTCCGCCGCCGGCACGCCGTCGAGCGCGGTGATGACCCCGCGGAGCATCGGCGCCGTCGCGATCTCGCCCACGCCCGGCTCGGCGCGCGTGAGGTCGAGGAAGCCGCCGAGCTGGTCGTTCTGGATGTCGATGAAGAAATAGGCCGGCGCGTCCTGCGGCAATTGCTCGCCGATGACGCTCCGCATGTTGTGGTCGATCTGCCCGATGGCGGCGAGCACCGTGAGCCCGAGGCCGAGGGAGAGCGCGGCCCCCGTCGTCTCGCCCCCCGGCCCGCCGATGGAGGCGAGCGCGAGCCGGAGCGTCGGCCGCCCGCGCGGCAGCGTTCCCCGCGCCGCCGAGGCCGCGAGCCGGCCGAGGAGCTTCGAGACGAGCCAGAGCACGGCGAGCGCCGCCGCCACCCCGCCCATGAACCAGGCCGCCAGCAGCGGCGCGCCCGAAAAGGTCAGCGCCGCCGCGACAAGCGCGAGGAGGAGCGCGCCGAGCGCGAGCAGGTCCCCCGCCGAAGGCAACCCCCGCTCCGGCGCCGCCATGTCCCGGAACAGCGCCGCCGCCCGCACCATGCGCACCCGCGCCAGCGGCCAGAGCGCGAAGAGGAACGCCGTCAGCGCGCCATAGAGCGAGGCTTCGAGGATCGGCCCGGGATAGAGCCGGAACAGCGCCGGCACCGGCAGCGCATCCGCGAAGAGCGGCCCGATCAGCGCGGGCAGCCCCGCCCCGATCAGGAGCCCGAGGATGACGCCCAGCGCCGTCAGCAATCCGATCTGGATCAGGTAGACCATGAACACCCCGCGCGAGGGCGCGCCGATGGTCTTCAGGATCGCGATGGTCTCCGTCTTCTCCGCCAGATAGGCCCGGACGGCGGAGGAAATCCCCACCCCGCCGACCGCGAGCGCCGCGAGCCCGACGAGAACGAGGAAGGCCGCCAGCCGCTCGACGAAGCGCTGGATGCCCGGCGCGCCGTTCCGGCTGTCGCGCCAGCGCCAGCCGCCGGCCTCCGCCGCGCCCTCGAACTCCGCCTTCAGCGCGTCGAGATCGGCGCCTTCGGGCAGGGAAAGCCGGAGCGAGGATTCATAGAACGACCCCTCGCCAAGGAGCCCGGAGCCGCCCAGCGCCTCCGTCCGCACGATGATCCGCGGCCCGAGCCCGAACCCCGCCGAAACCCCGTCCGGCTCCGCCTTCAGCGCCGCCCGCAATTCGAAGGCCTGCGCCCCGAGCCGAACCTCGTCCCCGATCTCCAGCCCCAGCCGGTCGATCAGCACCTGCTCCATCACGAGCCCGGGCCGCCCCTCCATCGCCAGCGCGTCGTCGAGCGGCATGGCCGGCTCCAGCTCCACCGCGCCATAGAGCGGATAGGCCGAGTCAACGCCCTTCACCTGCGTGAGCCCGCGCTCCGTCTCCCCGCTGATCCGGCTCTCCGCCACCGCCATGGAGCGGAAATCGACGATCTCGGAGACGCGGAGCGCCGCCGCCTGCACCTCGGCCATCTCCTCCGCCGTCGCGCGGCGATAGGTGAGCCGCAGCTCCGCGTCGCCGCCGAGAATCTCCCGCCCCTTTTCCGCCAGCCCCGTCTCGATCGCCGTCTTGACCGATCCGACGGCGGCCACCGCCGCCACGCCGAGAGCGAGGCAGAGGAGGAAGACGCGGAATCCCTTCAACCCCCCGCGCATCTCCCGGAGCGCGAAGCGGAGCGCGAGAGCCGGGCTCACGCCGCGGCCCGCGCGGCTTCCGGCGTCTCCCGCGCCCGCCCGTCCTCGATCCGGATCACCCGGTCGCACATCGCCGCGAGCGCGGGCGCATGCGTCACCATCACCAGCGTCGCCCCGTGGCGCTTCTGGAGGTCGAAGAGCGCCTCCACGATCACCGCGCCCGTCGCGCTGTCGAGATTGCCGGTCGGCTCGTCCGCGAGAAGGATCTTCGGCCGCGGAGCCGAGGCGCGGGCGAGCGCCACGCGCTGCTGCTCCCCGCCCGAAAGCTGCGCCGGATAATGGTCCGCCCGGTGGCCGAGGCCGAGCGCCTTCAGCTCCTCCAGCGCCCGGTCGAACGCGTCCCGCGCGCCCGCAAGCTCCAGCGGCGCCGCGACATTCTCGATCGCCGTCATCGTCGGGATGAGATGGAAGGACTGGAAGACCACCCCCATGTTGTCGCGCCGGAACCGCGCCAGCCCGTCCTCGCCCATCGCCGTCAGGTCCTGCCCGAGCGCCGTGACCTTGCCGGAGCTCGCGCGCTCCAGCCCGCCCATGATCATCAGCAGCGAGGACTTGCCGGAGCCCGAGGGCCCGACGATGCCGACCGACTGCCCCGCCGCAACGTCAAGCCCGACCCCGCGGAGGATATCCACCTTTCCGGCCTTGGCGCCGAGCGTCAGATGCACATCTTGGAGGGAGAACACATTCATGGGGCGATCCGGCATGAGGTCTGTTGCGATGCGATATGGGCTGGCGGCGATGATCCGCAAGGCGATTCCGGCTTTCGCGGCGGTCTTCCTCGCCTCCGCAGCCTCCGCCGAAATCCGCATCGTGGCTCTGGGGGACAGCCTGATCCATGGCTACGGCCTCCCCGCCGAGCAGAGCTTCGCGCCCCGACTCGAAGCCTGGCTGAGGGAGAACGGCGCCCCCGACGCGGTGGTGGTCAATGCGGGCGTGAGCGGAGACACGACCGCGGGCGGCAAGGCCCGGCTCGGCTGGGCGCTGGACGGCGCCGGGGGCGACGGGCCGGACGCGCTGATCGTGGAGCTTGGCGGCAACGATCTCCTCCGCGCCATCGACCCGGCGGCGAGCCGCGCCAACCTCGCCGCGATCATGGAGGAGGCGAAGGCCCGCAACCTCCCCGTCCTCCTCACGGGCATGCTCGCCCCGCTCAATTACGGCGCGGACTACAAGGAGGAATTCGACGCGATCTATCCCGAGCTCGCCGCCGAATACGGCGCGATCCATGACGAATTCTTCCTCGAGGGCCTCGTCGGCAAGCCCGAATTGTTCCAGCCGGACGGCATCCATCCGAACGCCGAGGGGGTGGAGGCGCTCGTCGCCCGGTTCGGCCCCATCGCGCTCGAACTCGTGGAACGGGCGCGGGCGGAGTGAGGCGAGAGGAGTGAGCCGGTGCGCCTCTTCGCCGCGCTCGACCTGCCGGAGCCGATGCGGGCGCGGCTCGCCGCCCTCCAGGCCGGCCTCCCCGAAGGCCGGCTGACGACGCCGGAAAACCTCCACCTCACCCTCGCCTTCTTCGGCGAGGCCGGGGCGCGGGAGGCGGAGGAGCTTCACGCCGCGCTCGGCCGGGTGAAGGCCGCGCCCTTCGACCTCTGGATCGACGGAACCGGCGCCTTCGGCGGCGCGAAGCCCCGCCTCCTCTTCGCCGCCGCCCGGCCCGATCCCGCCCTCGCCCGCCTTCACGAGAAGGTGGAGCAGGCCGGGCGGGACGCCGGCTTTCCCCGCCCGGCGGAACGCTACCGCCCGCATGTGACGCTGAAGCGCCTCCATCCCGGCGAAATGTCCGCCGCCCGCGCCGCCCGCTGGCTCGAGGCGACGGGCGCGGCGCTGATCGGCCCGGCGCGGATCGGAGAGTTCGTCCTCTTCCGCTCCACGCTCGGCCATGCGCGCCCGGTCTACGAGCCGCTGGCGCGCTACGCCCTCTTCGGCTGAGGCCGCGCCCGCCGCGCCGCGCGCCGCAGCCGCGCCGCGGCCAGCGCGAAGCGGGGCAGGAACGCCTCCGCCCGCCGCGCCGATTTCGCCGCCTTCCAGATCAACCGCTCGCCGGCCATCGCCCGCCCTCCGTCAGAGGCGCGCCTCTTACGCCCGCCGCATGACGCCCGCGTTGCGGCGCCCTGACGCAGGCGTGACAATGAGGGGGGGGCGCAACTTTACCGCGCATCGCTCCGGCGCGGGCGCGGCATGCGGGATTCAAGCGCTTGATTCACCATCTAAATCGGTCGGGACGTGCAGGCCTGCACTGGTTTAACCCGGCGTTAACCGATAACTTCCCCGAAGTAAGGGGGCGTTTACCATGGCTACGATCACCGTCACGAACCTGAACGATTCCGGCGCCGGGAGCCTCCGCGCCGCGCTCGCGCAGGCGGAGGCGCAGGCGGGGGCGGACGAGATCGTCTTCGCCAACGGCCTGAGCGGTACCATTTCGCTCCAGTCCCGGCTCATCGTCTCGACCGACACGGTCTCCATCGACGGCGACGACCGCATCACCATCTCCGGCGACAGGAACTCCAACGGCGTCGCCGACAGCGCGGATTCGCAATTCCTGTACGTCGGGGAGGCCGGAACCGCCGCGATCGACGGTCTCACGTTCACGCACGGTTTCGGGCGCGCCGAGATCAACACCGTCGGTACGGTGATCGAGAACCGCGGCACGCTCACGATCACGGGCTCCACGATCGCGGAGACGCGGACGGAGGGCCTGCCCTACGCACAGAGCAGCTTTACCGCCGCCGCCACGATCTACAACCGCAGCGGGGCGACGATGACCGTCATCGACACGGTCATCACCGGCGCCTATGCGCGGGGCGGCGACGGGTTCGATACCGACCCGGAAGACAATTACGGCAACTATGGCGGCGGGCCCGCGACGGCGGGCATCCGCAACACCGGCGCCCTCGCGATCCGCAACCTCACGGTGGACGGGACGGCGATCGGCGGCGCGGGGGGCGACGGGACGAATTACAACAACGGCTCCCCGGACGGGCGGAACGGCGGCATCGGGGTCATCGGCATCTATTCCTTCACTGGCGCCCTCACCGTCGCCGGGGGCGGCTCAACGACGATTCGCGCAGGCGCGGCGGGCTCCGTCGCGACCGGCGGAAATCCGGGTGTCGGATACGGCGCCGGAGCCGACGGCGCCTATGGCCAGGCCATCTTCGGCGCCGGTGTCGGCATTGCGGCGGCGGGGATCACCCTCGACCTCTCCGCCATTCCCGGCGCCCCCTCCGGCGCCGCGCTCCCCGCGAACGAGCAGTTGTTTCTCGGCTCGCCGGGCGCGGACTTCCAGTTCGGCCTCGACAGCGGCCAGACCTTCTTCGGCGGCGCCGGAAACGACGAGTTCCGGGGCGTCGGCCCCGGCGACGTCGTCAGCATGGGGCCCGGCGCGGATACGGTTTCGGGCGAGGGCGCGATCCTGCTCGACGGCGAGACGGGGAACGACCTCCTCGTCATCACCGGCTCGGGCGACGTGACGGTGCGGGGCGACGGCGGCGAGGGCTCGGGGGTCTACGGGACGGACACGCTGCAATTCGACACGCCGTTCGGGGTCAACGTCAGCCTTCAGAGAGAGCAGCAGCGCGTCCAGGTGGATGCGCTAGGCACGCTCTTCGTCACCCTGGAGCAGATCGAGAACCTGATCGGCTCTCAGAACGCGGACAGCCTGACCGGCTCCACGTTTGGCAACAACCGGATCGAAGGCCGCGGCGGGGCGGACGAGATCTTCGGCCTCGACGGGGGAGATACGCTCCTCGGCGGCGCCGGGGACGACATCCTCGTCGGCGACGATTCGACCTCCGGCGTCGGCGGCGACGACCGGCTTGAAGGCGGGGACAATGAAGACAGCCTCTTCGGCGTCTTCGGAAACGACACGCTGCTCGGCGGCGCGGGGAACGACACGCTCGAAGGCGGCCCGGGAACCAACTTCATCGACGGCGGCGCGGGCGTCGATCAGGTCGTCTTCCGGGACGATTTCGAGACTTTCACCGTTTCGAACATCGCCGGCGGCCTCGTCTTCTCGAACGGCGTCGAGACGACGACGGTCTTCAACGTCGAGGAGTTCTTCTTCGGCGACGAGTTCGTCGAATTTTCCGACCGTTTCCGCATCATCGAGGGCGACGGCGCGCTCGCGCTCGCGCACGGCCAGAAGGTGGCGATCCGGACGGAGGATCTCTCCGCCACGCTCGGCGACGCGCGGGCCGATCAGGTCGTCTTCACCGCGACGGGCGTGACGGGCGGCTTTCTCGAACGCGCCGGGGCGCCCGGCGTCGCCGTCACGACCTTCACGCAGGCGGAGATCGACGCGCGGGAGATCCGCTTCGTCGATACGGCGCGGGACGGCGGCGCCTTCACCGTGACGGCGACGAGCGCGGTTGACGGTCTGACGAGCTTCGAGCGCAGGATCGACGTTCTGCCGGGCCGCTCCCTCGCCGATCTCGACGGGGCGGACGGATTCCGGATCGACGGGGATACGGGCTCCATGCGGTTCGGCTCCCGCGCCGGCAAGGATGTCGGCGGCGGGGGGGACATCAACGGCGACGGGATCAACGACATCGTCGTCGGCGCGCGCTACGCCAGCATAGGCTCGCCGGCCGGCGGCGAGGCCTATGTGGTGTTCGGCTCGGCCAACGGCTTCGCCGCCCGGCTCGGGGCGGAGGAACTGGACGGGACGAACGGCTTCCGCCTCCGCGGCTTCGAGGGCGAGGGGCTCGGCTATCAGGTCGACATCGTCGGCGACATGAACGGGGACGGGATCGACGACCTCCTGATCTCTGCGCCCTTCGCGGACTATACGGGCGGGAATTCCGGCTCGGTCTATATCCTCTATGGCAAGACGACCGGTTTCGCGCCCGTGATCGCCGCCAGCGAGATTTCAGGCGCGCAGGGTTTCCGCATAGACGGCGCGGCGCAGGCTTTCGCGGGCGCGACGGCGAAGGGAATAGGCGACTTCAACGGAGACGGGCTCGCCGACGTGGCGCTGAAGAGCTCTACTGCGCCA
The DNA here is from genome assembly GCF_046290545.1 of Pikeienuella sp. Classification (NCBI taxonomy): domain Bacteria; kingdom Pseudomonadati; phylum Pseudomonadota; class Alphaproteobacteria; order Rhodobacterales; family Paracoccaceae; genus Pikeienuella; species Pikeienuella sp. The sequence goes on from NZ_JBKAGV010000014.1 coordinate 362,823, forward strand.
TTCGGCGAGCCAGGCGGCCCAAGAACCAATGTGCAGGTCGTGCTCGGCGTCGAGGGAATGCGTGACAACGTCGATCTGACGACGTCGCCGGAGGTCATCACTTTCGAGGATTCGGCGCAGAATGACCGGTTCGGAACCGCCATCGCCGGCCTCGGCGACGTGACCGGGGACGGTGCCGCCGGCTTCGCCATCGGCGTTTCGGGCGGCGATCCGGCCGGCAGGAGCGCCGCTGGGCAGGTCATCGTCTTCTCGGCCGGCTCCAATGGCGGCCTCGTCATCAACGGCGTCGTCGGCGCGACGCCGGAGAATACGAGCGGGGGCGACAATGTGGGCCGCGCCGTCTCCGCCGCCGGGGATGTCAACGGCGACGGGATCGCGGACATTATCGTCGGCAGCGGCCTCGTCGATCCGAACGGGGAATCTTCTGGTACGGCTTATGTCGTTTTCGGCTCGCCGACAGGTTTCACCGCGCCTGTCGAGCTTTCCGCGCTGAACGGCGCGAACGGTTTTGCGCTGCGGGGCGTCGCGGCGTTCGACTATGCGGGCGACGCCGTCTCCGCCGCCGGCGACGTGAACGGGGACGGGATCGACGATCTGCTCGTCGGCGCGCGCTTCGCGGGGACGAGCGCTCAGGGCGAGACCTATGTCGTCTTCGGCTCGCGGAGCGGCTTCGCCGCCTCCATCGAGCTCTCCGCGCTCGCGCCCTCCGCCGGGTTCCGCCTCACGGGCGCCATGCCGAGCGACGCCAGCGGCGATTCCGTCGCCGCGCTCGGGGACGTGAACGGCGACGGGCGGGACGATTTCATCATCGGCGCGCGCTTCGCACGCGGAGCGCCGCTGGATCAGGATGCCGGCGCGGCCTTCGTCGTCTTCGGCGGCGATTTCGGCGCGCCCGTCATCGGCGGGGACCTGTCGCTCTCCGTCGCCTCCGGCGGGCGCGCGACCGTGCGCGCGGCGGACCTCTCGGCGACGGGCGAGGACCTTCTCTTCCATGTGACCGGCGAAAGCCGGGGCTTCGTCTCCCTCTCCACGGCGCAGAACGCGGCGGTGGAGAGCTTCACCGGAGCCGACCTCGCCGCCGGCCGCGTGCTCTTCACCCATTCAGGCGGAACCGGAGCCGGCGGCTTCACCGTCGAGGCGACGGACGGGGACGGCCTCGTCTCCGACGCGGCGCGCCTGGCGGTCTTGGTGACGCCGTCCCCCGTCACGCCTCCCGTAACCCCGCCCGTGACCCCGCCCGTGACCCCCCCGGTCACGCCGCCGGTGACCCCTCCGGGCACACCTCCCGTGGCGCCGCCCACGACGCCGCCCGCCGGGCCGACGCAGGGCGACGACGTGCTCTCGGGAACCGGCGGGCCGGACCGGATCGCGGCGCTGGCCGGGGACGATACGGTGAGGGGCCGCGGCGGGGACGACACGCTGCTCGGCCAGCGGGGGGAGGACGTGCTCCGCGGCGGCGGGGGCGACGACAGCCTGAAGGGCGGGGGCCAGGCCGACCGGATATTCGGCCAGGGCGCGAACGACACGCTGAAGGGCGGCGGCGGCGGCGACTTCCTGAAGGGCGGCGGCGGGGCGGACCGGATCATCGGCGGCGGCGGGGCCGACACGATCGAGGGCAACAAGGGCGCCGACACGCTGAAGGGCGGCGGCGGGCCGGACACGTTCCGCTTCAAGCCGGGAGACGGGGCGGACGTGATCCAGCGTTTCCAGCAGGGGGCCGACAAGGTCGAGTTCAAGCGCGGCGTCTCGGGCTTCGACGAGCTCCGGATCGAGCAGCAGGGCGACGACGTGCTGGTGACCTACACCCGCGGCTCGATCCTGTTCGAGAACCAGAGCGCCGGCGCCTTCGGGGAAGACGACTTCATCTTCTGAGGCGGCGCGCACCCCGCCGCCCGGCATCGGGCCCGCCCGCAACCGGGCGGGCCTCGCCCGTCATCCGCGCTTGCGCACGCTCCAGAACGGCCTGCGCGTCTCCGCCTCCGCCTCGGCGCGGGTGATCCCGATATCGGCGAGGAGGTGATCGGGCAGCTCCGCCAGCGTCCGCCGCTCCCGCGCCGCCGAAAGCCAGAGCGCGGCGTGCGCGCGGGCCGGGTCGGCGGCGCCGCGGGTCTTCTCGGACCGGCCATAGCCGATCAGGTCGCTCATCATGCTCATCGTCATCTCCATCATCAGATCGGATGCTTGCGCTTCAATCCATCATTTGGCTTGATTGATATGGCGCGCCGTGCTTCATTCCGGAAACGAATTGATCTGATGCAGTCCATCACGGAGGATGATATGGCGCGCAATCTCGACATCACCGCGCTCCGCAGCTTCGTCGCTGTCGCCGACGAGGGGAAGGTGACGGCCGCCGCCGGCCGGCTGAACCTCACGCAATCCGCCGTCTCGATGCAGCTGAAGCGGCTGGAGGAATCCCTCGGCGCCGGGCTTTTCGACCGGTCGGGCAGGGGCGTCGCGCTGACGGCGGAGGGCGAGCTTCTCCTCGGCTACGCCCGCCGCATGGTGGCGCTGAACGACGAGATCTGGGGCCGCATGACCCATGCGGATTACGAGGGGGAGCTGACCCTCGGCGTCCCGCACGACATCGTCTATCCGCACATCCCCGCGGTGATGCAGCGCTTCGCCCGCGCCTTCCCGCGGGTGAAGGTCTCGCTCACCTCCTCCTTCACGAAGCGATTGAAGGAGGAGTTCGCCCGCGGCGAGGCGGACCTGATCCTCACCACCGAATCCAATGTCGCCGCGCCGGGCGAGGTGCTGGCGGAAAGCCATCTCGTCTGGGTCGGCGCGCATGGCGGCGCGGCCTGGAAGGGGCGGCCGGTCAAGCTCGCCTATGAGCGCGCCTGCATCTTCCGCGCCCTCGTGCAGCGCGCGCTGGAAGGGGCGGGGCTGGACTGGGTGATGGCGGTGGAGAGCGACCAGACCCGCTCGGTGGAAGCCGCCGTCTCCGCCGACCTCGCGATCCACACCCAGATCGCCAGTTCGATCCCGCCGCATTTCGAGATCATCCAGCATGGCGGCGCCCTGCCGGACCTGCCGCCGATCCGCATCGGCCTGTATCGCGCCGAAGGGCCGAAGCGGGAGATGACGGACATGCTCGCCGAGATGATCCGGGAGGCTTACGGCGTCGGGGAGGCGGCGGGGCGCATGGCGGCGGAGTAAGCTCCGCCGGGCGGGGGCGGCGCGCTCCCCCAAGAACCTTGGCCCGGGCGACCAGCCCGGGCCGCGGCCTCCCTCCCGCATGGGAGGCCGCATCGCAACGTCTCAAGAAGTTCAGCCGTAACAGCCTCTTGCGCCATCAACCGCGGAGAGCGACCGCCCCGAAGCGACCTCCCGAGGGAGGCCGCGCCCCTCCGCGCGCCGCTCGAGCCGGTGGCCGGCCTCGCGGTCGGGATTGCGGCGCTGAAGAGACGCCCCCCGTCGGCCCGCCTACTTCTTCTTCTTTTTCTTCTTCGGCGGATCGGCTGGAGCCGCCCCGGGCGCCAGCGCCGCCTCCAGCGCCGGGCCGAGCGCGGCCATGTAGCCCGCATAGGCGGCGAGGCGCGGCGCGCCCTCCATGCCGGAAAGCGCCGCCGCCGCCGGCTCCGCGACCCGCGCGCGGAAGGCGGAGAGGAGCGCGGCCGCCGCCTCTTCCGGCGCGTCCGGCGCCGCGAACCGCTCCTGCCGCTCCCCCGGCGCGGGCGCCGAGCGGACGAGGCCGAACCCCCGCAGTTCCTTCAGCGCGGCGGAGACGTTGGAGCGCGCGATGGAGAGCGCCTCGGCGATCTCCGCCGCGCTCATCGCGCTCTCCGCGGAGAGAATCAGCGCCCAGACCTGCCCGCCGCTCTTCGTCAGCCCGAGCCCGCGCGCCACTTCACCCCAGCGGAGGACGAAGGCCCGGCGGGCGGGCGGGAGCGGGGCGGGCGCAGCCATGGCGAAAGCCTTAACGACGCCGCCCGCTCTTGCAACCCTTCCCGCCGCGAACGGGCGCGCCGCCGTCGCTTTCCTCCCTTGCTTTCGCCGCCGCCCGCGATAGGCCAAGGCGAAAGCCGAAAGGGGAGCGCCATGAAAACCGATATCGAGATCGCCCGCGCCGCGAAGAAGAAGCCGATCCAGGAGATCGGCGCCCGGCTCGGCGTGCCCGCCGAGCACCTCCTGCCCTTCGGCCACGACAAGGCGAAGATCTCCGCCGAGTTCATCGCCGGGCTGGCCGGGCGCCCCCGCGGCAAGCTCGTCCTCGTCACCGCGATCAACCCCACCCCCGCGGGCGAGGGCAAGACGACGACGACGGTCGGCCTCGGCGACGGGCTGAACGCCATCGGCAAGCGGGCCGCGGTTTGCATCCGCGAAGCCTCGCTCGGCCCGAATTTCGGCATGAAGGGCGGCGCCGCGGGCGGGGGCTTGGCGCAGGTCGTGCCGATGGAGGAGATGAACCTCCACTTCACCGGCGATTTCCACGCGATCACCAGCGCGCACAACCTCCTCTCCGCGATGATCGACAACCACATCTACTGGGGCAACGAGCTCGAGATAGACGAGCGCCGCATCGTCTGGCGCCGCGTGATGGACATGAACGACCGCGCGCTCCGCGACATCGTCGTGAGCCTCGGCGGCGTCGCCAACGGCTTCCCCCGTCAGACCGGGTTCGACATCACGGTGGCCTCCGAGGTCATGGCGATCCTCTGCCTCGCCGCCGACCTCGCGGACCTCAAGACGCGCCTCGGCGACATCATCGTCGCCTATACGCGGGAGAAGAAGCCGGTCTACGCCCGCGACCTGAAGGCGGACGGTGCGATGGCCGTGCTCCTCGCCCAGGCGATGCAGCCCAACCTCGTGCAGACGCTGGAGAACAACCCCGCCTTCGTCCATGGCGGCCCCTTCGCCAACATCGCCCATGGCTGCAATTCCGCCATCGCGACGAAGACGGCGCTCGCGCTGGCCGACTACGTGGTGACGGAGGCCGGCTTCGGCGCCGATCTCGGGGCCGAGAAGTTCATGAACATCAAGTGCCGCAAGGCCGGCCTCGCGCCCGACGCGGTGGTGATCGTGGCCACGATCCGCGCGCTGAAGATGAACGGCGGCGTCGCGAAGGAGGCGCTCGGGGCCGAGAACGTCGCCGCCGTGAAGGAAGGCTGCGCCAATCTCGGCCGCCATATCGAGAACGTGGCGAAATTCGGCGTCCCCGCCATCGTCGCGATCAACCATTTCGTGACCGATACGGAGGCGGAGATCGAGGCGGTGAAGGCCCATGTCGCCGCCCTCGGCGCCGAGGCCGTGCTCTGCCGCCACTGGGCCGAAGGCTCGAAGGGGATCGAGGCGCTGGCCCACAAGGTCGTCGCCATCGCCGAGAGCGGCAAGGCCGCCTACAGGCCCCTCTATGCGGACGAGACGCCGCTCTTCGCCAAGATCGAGACGGTGGCGAAGGAGATCTACCGCGCCGCGGAGGTCGCCGCCCCCGCCTCCGTCCTCTCCCAGCTGAAGGAATGGGAGGCGGCGGGCTACGGCCATCTGCCGGTCTGCATGGCCAAGACGCAATATTCCTTCACGACCGACCCGACCGTCCGCGGCGCCCCCGTCGGCCATTCGATCCCGGTCAGGGAGGTCCGCCTCTCCGCTGGCGCCGGCTTCGTCGTCGCCATCTGCGGGGAGATCATGACGATGCCCGGCCTGCCGCGCCGCCCGGCGGCGGAGACGATCCGCTTCAACGACGCCGGGGAGATCGAGGGGCTCTTCTGATCCCGGTTGAGGCCGGGCGCCCCCGCCGCTAGCGTGGCGGCGCCCGCCACCCGAAGGAGCCCAGCATGATCCGCGCCGCCGCCCTCGCCCTCGCCCTCCTCGCCCTCCCCGCCGCGGCGGAGATCGAGGACCGCTACGCCGGCTATCACTACCCCCCGGTGACGACGGAGGAGACCTTCACCCGCGTCATCGCCCCCGGCACGCCGCCCGCAGAGCAGGCGGTGCGGGTGAACTTCGTGACCTCGATCACCAAGGCGCAGCTCGCCGCGCCGGAAAGCCCCCGCTACGTCATCTTCGAGAAGGGCGCGAATTCGGACCGGCTGATGATCGTCGCGCTCGACGACGAGGTCTTCCGCACCCTCTTCCGCGCCCGCGCCGTTCTCGCGCAGCTCACCTCGAACATGCGCGGCACGGATTTCTTCCGCCAGCAGGACCTGCATCTCGAGGGCACGCTCTACGACATGCTGCAGATCATGGGCTTCTCCTCCCTCGTCCTCAGCGACGGGGCGACCTGGTCCCACCGCGTGAACTTCGTCGCCGGAGGCTGAAAGGAGCCCGCATGACCGCCCGCATCATCGACGGAAAGGCCTTCGCGGCGACGATCCGCGAACGGGTCGCCGCCCACGTTTCGCGCCTCAAGGCGGATCACGGGCTGACCCCCGGCCTCGCCGTCGTGCTCGTCGGGGCGGACCCGGCCTCGGAGGTCTATGTCCGCAACAAGGGCAAGCAAACGAAGGAGGCCGGCATGGAATCCTTCGAGCATCGGCTTCCCGCAGAGACGCCGGAGGCCGATCTCCTCGCCCTCGTCGCCCGGCTGAACGCGGACCCGGCGGTGCACGGCATCCTCGTCCAGCTTCCGCTCCCCGCCCATATCGACGAGGCGAAGGTGATCGGCGCCATCGCGCCGGAAAAGGATGCGGACGGGTTCCACATCTCCAATGTCGGCCTGCTGGCGACGGGGCAGGACGCGCTCGTCCCCTGCACGCCGCTCGGCTGCCTCCTCCTCCTCCGCGACCTCCACGGGAGCCTTGCGGGGATAGAGGCGGTCGTCCTCGGCCGGTCCAACATCGTCGGCAAGCCGATGGCGCAGCTTCTGCTGCGGGAGAGCTGCACCGTCACCATCGCCCATAGCCGCACCAAGGGCATCGAGGCGGTGGCCGCGCGGGCGGACATCCTCGTCGCCGCCGTGGGGCGGCCCGAGATGGTGAAGGCGAGCTGGGTGAAACCGGGCGCGACGGTGATCGACGTCGGCATCAACCGGCTCGAAGGGGAGGGGGGCAAGGCCCGCCTCGTCGGCGATGTGGACTTCGCCGCCGTCGCCCCAATCGCCGGCGCGATCACGCCCGTTCCCGGCGGCGTCGGCCCGATGACCATCGCCTGTCTCCTCGCCAACACGGTCACCGCCGCCTGCCGCGCGAACGGCCTCCCCGCGCCCGAGGGCCTGACGATCTGAGCCTCACCCGCCGAAGGACGCGGCGCGCATGATCCGCCCCGCCCGGACGCGCCCGAACGCCCTGTGCCGCGCCGTCCCCTTCCGCATCGGCAGGATGAAGAGCGTCGCCGCCGCGGCGAGAGCGACGGCGAGGATGTGGAGCTGGATCGCGAAGGGCGCGGCGAGGATCGGGGCGAGGGTCATCGGCGGTTCCGGGTCTCGTCTGGCGGACCATGCCGGAGCGCGCGGGGCGGGGGGAACGGCGGCGGGCGCCCCGCGCGCTGCCGCCGCCGCCCCAGGGCCGACCCGGAAAGCCGAAGGCCCCGGACCTGATCCGGGGCCCCGCAGGCAAGGGCGGGCGCGGTTTGGCCCCCCTCCGCCTCCACCCGATCGCCCCACCGTCGCCCAAACGCGCCCGGCTGATCTGACCCGCGTCAGATCAGCCCGCGCCCGCCGCCCCCTCGGCGGGCGCGAGTCCGCGCCCACCGCGGCGGTCACGGCCCGATCTTCGACCTTCGGCCAGGCTTGGCGCCCCTCGGCCTCCGCAGGGGCTCCGGCCGAACGGCCCCGGCGGGTCTCCACCGGAGACCCGCTTGTCGAGGCCGTGGCGCGCAACCGCAAGCGTCGCGGGAGAGCCGGTTTCCGCTCGCGCCCCTCGCCTCGTCCAAAGCCTCCCGCCTCCGCCTTGTGGCCCCGCAGTCGCCCAAGAGCGCCCGGCCGATACGCCCCGCGTATCGGCCCGCGGCCGCCCGCCCCAAGGCGGCCGCGAGACGCGGCCACCCGGGCGGCCGCGAACCGATGCAGACCGACGCGGCGGCTTGGCTCCCTGGCCTCCGCAGCGTCCGGCCGGAACAGCTCTGCCTCCACCGGAAGGTCGCTGATGGGGCCGCGGCGCGAAACGCAAGCGGCAAGAGCCCCGTTTTCCCTCGCGCTTCCCACTCGTCCGCAATCGTCCGCGTCCGCCTCATCGCCCAACCGTCGCCAAAGAGCGCCCGGCAGATCAGACCCGCGGCTGATCTGCCCGCGGCCGCCGCCCCCGGCGGCCGCGATCCCGCGGCCACCGCGGCGACCGCCGGCAGATCTCGAGCGACGGCGGCCCGGCGCCCTCGCCCTCCGCCTGGGCTCCGGCCGAACGGCCTCGGCGACCTTCCACCGGAAGGTCGCTTTTCGAGGCCGTGGCGCCCAACGCAAGCGTCGCGCAAGCGCCCGCCGTTTCCCCTTGCGCCCCCGCCCCGCCCCGGCGAGGATTTCCCCAAATGGCGCAAGACGATTTCCCCCCGTTCCGCATCCCCGCCCTCGGCCGCTGGATCGCCCGCGCCTTGGTCACGCTTGTCGCCGGGGCGCGCGCCCTCGCGCGATCCGTCCGCGATGCCGCCTCCGCCCGCGCGGGCCTCATCGCCCTCCGCATCCTCGTCTGGCCGATCCGCCACCATGTCCTCCTCCTCGCCGCCATCGCCGTCCTCGCCTTCGGCGGCCTCTGGTGGGCGCTGGTCGGGGACATGCGCGCGCTTCTGTCGGAAGCGGCGCGCTCCGCGCTCGACGCGGAAGGGGAGGAGCGGCGCGGCGCCGCCTATCTCGTCGCCGCCGGCGCCGCCGCCCTCGTCGCCCTCGCCTCCGCCCCCTTCGCCCTCCTGAAGGCATGGGTGAACGAACGCGCCACCCGCACGGCGGAGGACAAGCACCTCACCGAACGCATCATGCGCGCGGTGGAGCAGCTCGGCGCCGAGAAGACCGTCAAGAAGGTGGTGGAGACGGAGGAGATCGTCGACGGCGAGCTAATCGCCAAGGCCGAAACGCTGGAGACGACCGAACCCAACCTCGAAGTCCGCCTCGGCGCGATCTACGCCCTCGAACGCATCGCGCAGGACAGCGAGCGGGACCATATCCCGATCATGGAGACGCTCTGCGCCTATGTGCGGGAAAATTCGAATGCGCGGACGCCGCAAACGCACGACCTGCCGGATTGGGAAGTGCTAGCCTTGGATACCACCAAGGAGGGCATCGAGCAGCACGAACACGAGCGCGAGGAGCGTTTCAGCGTTTCGGGTGCATTCTACGGTAAAGCGGCGCAATGGGCTTATAGTCTTCCGGCGCCACGGGCAGACGTTCAAGCCGCGCTAACCGTAATTGGGCGTCGCAGCGCGCTCCGACGCGCGCATGAGGCGGCACGGGAGTATCAAATAGACTTAAGAAGAGCTAATCTACAGAAGGCAAATTTGTCCTTTGCAGCACTAGAGAATACCTTGTTTGCCGATGCGCGCTTGGAAGGGGCGGATTTTACAGGTGCGCAACTTGAGAACGCTGACTTTTTTGGTGCTCGAATGGATGGAGCAACCTTTATTGATGCATCTTTAGAGAATGCAGACCTATCCGAAGTTTCAACAGAGGGTGCGGACCTCATGTATGCTAGGATGAATAGAGCAGCTCTTTGGGGCAATACAATTCTAGGCGCAAGGCTTTTGTATTCAAAATTTCACGGTAGTAAGTTTGGTGATGTCGTATTTTATTGTTGCGATCTAAGTAAATCAGAGTTGACAGGCGCAGACTTGACAAGGTCAGTTTTCTTAAATTGCAACGTATCGCAAGTTCAGTTTGCTCGGTCAAATGCAAGATCGGCTGACTTTACGGGCGCAAATGGGTTAAGCCAAGAGCAGGTAAATTCTCTTTTCGGCGACCGCTCCACTATCCTTCCAACCGGTGTTCGCCGCACCGACCTGATGGACCGCGAACCGCTCGACCGCCCGTACTTCCCCGACCCTAACTACGAAGCCTGGCTCGCTGCCGGCGCCCCGCCCGGTAACCCCCTCCCCTGACCGCCCCACCTCCCCTCGCGCCTGCGGGAGGAGGTCAGGGAGAGGGGCCGACCGACAGCGCAAACCCCGATCCATGAAAAATCATGAATCCGCGCGCCCCGCCCCGGCAAGGGCGCTCGCCTCTCCCGCCTGCGGGAGAGGAAGAGGGCGAGGGCCGCTGTCGCTCCAGCCCGACCCTCCGCCGGGAAAACCCCTCACCCTCCCGGCTGAAACAATCCGATCACGACTTTTTCCGAGCCTTTTCAAGGCTCCGGGGTCGATAACCATGGTTATGCCCCGAAATCCGGCCCCGCCGCCCCTAATCCGGCAGCTTCGCCGTCACCTCGATCTCGATCTTCATCGCCTTGTCGAGGAGCCCGGCGACGAGCATCGTCGCCGCCGGCCGCGCCGCCGCGAAGGCCTCGCGGATCGCCGGGGCGCAGGCCGGGAAGTCCGCCGGGTCGGGCAGGATGTAGTGGACCCTGACCACGTCATCGAGCCCCGCGCCCGCCTCCTTCAGCGCCGCCTCGATGTTGCGGAAGGTCTGCCGCGCCTGCTCCGCCACATCCTCCGAGATGGTCATGGTGGCGTAGTCGTAGCCGGTCGTCCCCGCCACGAAGACCCATCCGCCCGTGACCACGGCCCGCGAATAGGCGAACTCCGCCTCGAACCGCGACCCTTGAGAAATCAGCTTCCTCGTCATCCCGCTCTCCCCATCGCTCCCGAAGCCGCCGCCGCCGCGCCCGCCGCCGCCCTCCGCGCCTCGCCCCGCGCCTTCATCTCCCGCCGGGCGATATACCATGCCGAGCCGACGATCACCGCCGATCCGATCACGATGAAGGCGTCCACCGGCTCCCCGAAGAAGACGGCGCCGACGATGGTCGCCCAGACGATCTGGAGGAAGGTCACCGGCTGCGTCACCGTGATCGGCGCGCATTGATAGGCCTTGGTCAGCGTCCAGTGCCCCGTCGTCGCGAAGGCCGCGACGAGGGAAAGCCAGAGAAACTCCTCCATCGTCGGGCTCTTCCACTGGGAGATCGCGAAGGGCAGGAGCGTCAGCGTGCAGCCGAGCGAGAGCATGGCGACGATCTCCGTCGGCCGCGCCCGGTCCGTCAGCAGCTTGGCGAAGATGAAGGAGACGGCGAAGAGCGGCGCGGCGAGGATCTGCGCCCATTGCCCCGGCCCGATCTCCTGAAAGCCGGGCCGCAGGATGATCGCCACCCCCGCCAGCCCGACAAGGATCGCGATGATCCGCCTGGCTCTCAGCCGCTCCCCGAGGAAGAGCGCCGCGAGGATGGTGACGAAGATCGGCGAGGTGTAGCCCAGCGCCGTCACCTCCGCGACCGGAATGCGCGCCATCGCGAAGAACCAGAGGATGACGGCGAGCCCGTGGATGAACCCCCGCCCGCCATAGAGCATCCAGGTCGTCCGCGCCGGTGGGCGGCGGAGGATGCCGATCAATGCAGGGGCGACGAAGAGGAGCCCCATCGCATAGCGGATGAAGGCGCCGACGGGCGCCGGCAGGTCCGAACCGATATGGCGCACGATCCCCGTCATCACGACGAAGAGGAGCCCCGTCACGAGCATCCAGGCGACGCCTGCGGCGACGTTCTCCGCCCGCGCCGGCGCCGCGGGGGGCGTCTCCGTCTCGACCGCCATATGAGCCTTTCGATTTCCTGTCCGGAACACTAGCGGCGCGGCGCGCGCGGCGCCATGGTCGGGCCGGCATGGGAGGGCTGCGCATGACGCATGACTATACGGGGCCGGAACTCTGCGCGCTGAGCGCGGTGGAGGCGGTGGGGCTGCTGGAGCGGGGCGAGGTTTCGCCCGCGGAGATGATCGAGGCCGCGATGGCGCGGATCGAGGCGGTGGAGCCGAAGATCAACGCCATGCCGACAACCTGCGCGGAGCGGGCGAAGGCGATGGCGGCGAAGCTGGAGCGGGGGGGCGAGGCGACATGGCTCGCCGGCCTCCCCATCGCGATCAAGGATCTCTCGCCGGTCGCCGGCGTCCGCACCACCTGGGGCACGAAGGCCTTCGCGGAGTTCGTGCCGGAGGAAAGCGACCCGCTGGTGGAGATGATGGAGCGGCGCGGCGGCGTCGTCATCGGAAAGACCAACACGCCGGAAATGGGCGCCGGGGCCAACACCTTCAACGACGTCTTCGGGCGAACCCGGAACCCCTGGAATGTGAAGCTGAACCCCGGCGGCTCCTCCGGCGGCGCGGCGGCGGCGCTGGCGACCGGGGAGGTCTGGCTCGCGCATGGGTCGGACATGGGCGGCAGCCTCCGCACCCCGGCGGCCTATTGCGGCGTCGTCGGGCTGCGGCCGACGCCCGGAAGGTGCGGCGGCGGGGGGAAGGACAACGCCTTCTCCGGCCTCGGCCTCTCCGGCCCGATGGCGCGGAATGTGGAGGATTGCGCGCTCTTCCTCGACGCGATGGCGGGGAGCGACCCACGGCAGCCGCTGACCTTCGATCCGCCGGCGGAGAGCTTCCTTAGCCAGGTCCGCCGCGCCGGACCGCCGAAGCGCGTCGCCTTCTCCGCCGATTTCGGCGGCTTCGGCCCCGTGACGAAGGAGGTGCGGGACCTGATGGCGGCGGCGATGCGGCGGCTCGAAGGGCTCGGAACCGTGGTTGAGGAGCGGGACCCGAACGTGGAGGGCCTGATCGAGACCAACATGGCGCTCCGCGGCCTTTCCTTCGCCATCGGGCCGGGCTCCCTGCCGGCGGAGGTGCGGCGGCATTTCAAGAAGACCCTGCAGGAGAACTGCGCCTTCGGCGAGGCGCTGACCCTTCCCGAGATCGTGAAGGCGGAGCGGCATCGGTCGGCCATGGTGCTGGAGATGGAGCGGCTGACCCGCGGCTTCGACGCGCTGGCCTGCCCGGTGGTCGGCCTCGGGCCGCTCGACTCCGAGGTGGAGTTTCCGACCGAGGTGGATGGGGTTCCGACCCCCCATTACATGGACTGGCTCCGCTTCGCCCATCTCGCCTCGACCCTCGGCCTCCCCGCCCTTTCCGTCCCCATCGGCTTCACCGCGAGCGGGGCGCCGATGGGAATCCAGCTCATCGGGCGGCACCGGGACGAGGCGGGCATCCTCGCCGTGGCGAAGGCGATCGAGAGCGTGACGGAGGGCTTCGGGAGGCCGATCGACCCGCGGTGAGCCGGGGCTGCTCACAGTGAGCAGGGGGGTCATGTGGTTGACGTGAAAGGGTAATCGGAAATAGGGCGCCGAGAGCGCGTGGGGCGGAAAGCCTCCCTCCCCGGGGGAGGGAGGAAGCGGCGGCGGCGTCTGGCGATTGGCCCCGGACTCGATCCGGGGCCCAGATGGATGGCGCGCCCATGTCCGCGAGGCCCCGGATCAAGTCCGGGGCCGGGTGGTCAACAGTTTTGGCGCCTCACCCCCTCGCCAGCAGGGTCTCCCTCAACAACGCCACCATCCGCCGGTGCGGGGCGCGGCGGCGGTTCCTCAGGTGAACCGCGGCGTAGACCGACTGCTCGATGACGGGCGCGCGGCGGACGAGGCGGGCGGTTCCGTTCGCCGCCATCGCCGCCGCCATCTCCGCGGGGAGATAGGCGGCGCCGCCGAGCGCGGCGAGCATGCCCGCGATCACGGTGCTCTGGCCCGCCGAGAGCTGCGCGGCGGAGAGCGTGGGGTGGAGGGCGGCGTGGGCGCGGGCGAAGGCGGGGGAGACGTTGGAGAGGATGTAGCGGTCCGGCTCCACGGCCTCCAGCGTCGCTTCCCCGGTCGTCACCATGCGATAGGCCGCCTCGCCCAGCGTCTCGAAATGCAGGTCGGGATGCGGGCGGGGGGTGAAGATAACGGCGAGGTCGAGCCCGCCCGAGATGAGGTCCGCGCACATCTGCTGCGAGAAATCCGCCTCGACATAGACTGAAGCGTCGGGGAGCGCGGCGCGGAGGGCGGTGACCCATTCGCCCACGCGCGCCGCCGCAAGGTCATGCTGCACGCCGATGCGGAGGGTGAGGGAGGCCGCCTCCGCCTCCCGCGCCGCGTTGGTCGCCTCCGTCCAGGCGCGGCGGAGGGCGCGGGCGTGGGGCTCGAACCTGAGCCCGGCAATGGTAGGCTCCGTGCCGGAACGGGAGCGGGTGAAGAGCCGCCGCTCCAGCCGCGCCTCCAGCGCGCGGATGCGAGCGGAGACGGTGGATTGCGTGACAGACAGGCGCTCCGCCGTGCGGTTGAAGCTGCGGGTCTCCCAGAGGTCGAGGAACGTCTCCACCAGTTCAATCTGCATGATTGCCTCTTCTTGTTGCGCTGCCGCCCTTCGGGCTGCTTGAGCGCGGTCTTGTTCGCGCTATCGCCCTTCGGGCTGCTTGAGCGCGGCTGATCGGTTTTCCCGATCAATAGAGGCCGGCATGAGCGATTGAAAGCCCCGCGCGGCGAGCGCAATGCTGCGGAAACGGCGGAGGCATGCTTCATGGCGGACGGGACGGAGACGGCGCGCGTTGTCATCATCGGCGGCGGGGCGGTGGGCGTCTCCGCGCTCTATCATCTCGCGAAGGCGGGGTGGAAAGATTGCCTCCTGCTGGAGAAGAACGAGCTGACGGCGGGCTCCACCTGGCATGCGGCGGGGAACGTGCCGACCTTCTCGACCTCATGGTCGATCATGAACATGCAGCGCTATTCGACGACGCTCTATCGCGATCTGGGCGCGATCGCGGACTATCCGATGAATTATCATGTGACGGGCTCCATCCGCCTCGCCCATTCCCGCCAGCGGATGCAGGAATTCGCGCGGGCGAAGGGGATGGGGGAATATCAGGGCATGGCGCTCTCCCTCCTCGCGCCGGATGAGATCAAGGCGCTCTACCCGTTCATCGAGACGCATGACATCAAGGGCGCGCTGCATGACCCGGCGGACGGGGATATCGACCCGGCGCAGCTGACGCAGGCGCTCGCCCGCGCTGCGCGGAACCTTGGCGCGCGGATCGAGCGGTTCCGGCCGGCGACGGGGGTCAGCCGGCGGGGGGACGAGTGGATCGTCCATACCGAGAAGGGCGACATCGCCTGCGAGATCGTGGTGAACGCCGCCGGTTACTACGCGCAGCGCGTGGGCGAATGGTTCCGCCCCCATGGCGGGCGGCGGGTGCCGATGATGGTGATGAGCCATCAATATCTCGTCTTCGACGAGGTTCCCGAGGTGAAGGCGTGGTCCGAGGCGGCGGGCAAGAAGCTGCCGCTGCTGCGCGACGTGGACGTCTCCTATTACCTCCGGCAGGAGAAATACGGCTTCAACCTCGGGCCCTACGAGCGGAATGGCCGGGCGCACTGGGCGAGCCCGGACGAGCCGATGCCGGAGGATTTCAGCTTCCAGCTTTTCCCGGACGATCTGGAGCGGCTGGAGCCTTACGTCTCCGACGCGATGGCGCGGGTGCCGGCGCTGGCGGAGGCGGGGCTCGCCAAGGTCATCAACGGGCCGATCCCTTACGCGCCGGACGGCAACCCGCTGCTCGGGCCGATGCCGGGCGTGCCGAACGCCTTCGAGGCCTGCGTCTTCACCTTCGGCATCGCGCAGGGCGGCGGCGCGGGGAAGGTGCTGGCGGAGTGGATCACCGAGGGCGGGACGGAATGGGACATGTGGTCCTGCGACCCGCGGCGCTTCACGGACTACACGGATGACGCCTATTGCGTGGCCAAGGGCATGGAGGTCTATGGCCACGAATACGCGATGCATTTCCCGAAGCATCGCTGGCCGGCGGCGCCTGACCGGAGGCTGAGCGCGCTGCATGAGCGGATCGTCGCCCGTGGCGGCCAGATGGGCGCCTATAACGGCTGGGAGCGGGCCAACTGGTTCGCACAGCCAGGCGACGACGTGTCGGAAGAGGCGACGCTGACATGGGAGCGCGCCGGCCCGTGGGAGCCGCGCATCCGCGAGGAATGCGAGGCTGTGCGCGATCATTGCGGGATCATCGCGATATCGGGCTTCACCCGCCTCGCGCTCGAAGGGCCGGGCGCGCGCGCCCATGCCGAAGCGCTCACCGCATCGCGCCTGCCGAGGCCGGGGCGGATCGGCCTCGCCTATTTCGCGGATCCCCGCGGCCGCGTTCTGACCGAGATGTCGGCGATACCGCGGAGCGACGAGGAGATCTGGCTCATCACCGCAGGCGTCGCGCAATGGCACGACCGGGACGTGCTGGCGCGCGGCCTGCCCGAGGGCGTGACGCTGGACGACAGGAGCGCGAGATACGAGTGCCTCCTCGTCACCGGCCCGGCGGCGCGCGATCTCCTCGCGCCGCTTACCGACGGCGACCTGTCGCTGCCCTGGCTGAGCGTGCAGGACGCCCGCGTCTGCGGCGTGGAATGCGTGCTGATCCGGGTCTCCTTCGCCGGGGAGCTCGGATGGGAGGTTCACTGCCCGGTCGCGGCGGCGCCGGAGATCTGGGATGCGGTCACCGGCGCCGGCGCGAAACCCTTCGGCATGTTCGCGCTGGACAGTTTGCGGCTGGAGAAGGGCTATCGCGCGTGGAAGGGCGACCTTTCCACCGACTACACGCTGCTCGAAGCCGGGCTCGACCGCTTCATCCGCTTCGGGAAGAACGAGGATTTCCCGGGCAAGGCCGCGCTGATGGCGGAGCGGGAGGCGGGGCCGCGGAAGCGGTTCGTCACGCTGATCGTCGAGGCGGGGGCGGCGGACGCGCCCTACATGTCCAACCTGCGGCATGAGGGGCGGATCGTCGGCGAGACGACGAGCGGCGGCTGGGGCTATCGCGTCGGCGCCTCCATCGCGCTCGGCATGGTGCGGGCGGACCTCGCCGCGCCGGGGACGGCGCTGGAGGTCGAGATCTACGGCGAGCGGTTCCCGGCGATTGTGCAGCCGGATGCGCCGCTCTGGGACCCGGAAAATGCGAGGCTGAAGGCATGACGCCCCCCACCCACGCCCGCGTCGTCATCATCGGGGGCGGAATCTCCGGCTGCTCGGTCGCCTATCACCTCGCGCAGCGGGGCTGGAAGGATGTCGTGCTGCTGGAGCGGAAGCAGCTCACCTCCGGCACGACTTGGCATGCGGCGGGGCTGATCGGGCAGCTTCGCGCCAGCCAGAACATGACGCGGCTCGCGAAGTATTCCGCCGAGCTATACGTGAAGCTGGAGGCGGAGACGGGCGTCGCCACGGGGATGCGGCGGGTCGGCTCGATCTCCGCCGCGCTGACGCATCACCGGCACGAGGAATTGCTGCGGCAGGCGACGCTGGCGCGGGCCTTCGGGGTGGAGGTCCATCCCATGAGCCCCGCAGAGGTGAAGGCGCTCTATCCCCATGTCGAGACGGGAGACATGGTCGGGGCCGTCCATATCCCCGGGGACGGGCAATGCGACCCGGCGAACATCGCCATGGCGCTGGCGAAGGGCGCGCGGATGGGCGGCGCCGCGATCTTCGAGAACGTGAAGGTCAGCCGCGTCACGGATGACGGCGCCCGCGTCACCGGCGTCGAATGGGAGGCGGGGGGCGAGACGGGGCGGATCGACGCGGAGATCGTCGTCAATTGCGGCGGCATGTGGGGGCGGGACCTTGCCGCGCGCTCCGGCGTCGCGCTGCCGCTCCATGCCTGCGAGCATTTCTATCTCGTGACGGAGCCGGTGGAGGGGCTCGGCCATCTTCCCGTCCTGCGGGTGCCGGACGAATGCGCCTACTACAAGTCGGATGCCGGCAAGATGATGCTCGGCGCCTTCGAGCCCGTCGCGAAGCCCTGGGGCATGGGCGGCATTTCGGAAGACTTCTGCTTCGATACGCTGCCCGAGGATTTCGAGCATTTCGAGCCGATCCTGGAGATGGCGACGCGGCGGATGCCGATGTTCGAGACGGCGGGCATCCATACCTTCTTCAACGGGCCGGAAAGCTTCACGCCGGACGACCGCTATTACCTCGGCGAGGCGCCGGAGCTTCGCGGCTACTGGGTCGCCGCCGGTTACAACTCCATCGGCATCGTCTCCTCCGGCGGGGCGGGCATGGCGCTGGCGGCGTGGCTGGACGAGGGCGAGCCGCCCTTCGACCTCTGGGAGGTGGACATCCGCCGCGCCCAGCCCTTCCAGCGCAACCGCCGCTACCTCAAGGAGCGGGTGACGGAGACGCTGGGGCTGCTCTACGCAGACCATTACCCGTTCCGGCAGGTGGAGACGGCGCGCGGGGTGCGCCGCTCACCGCTCCATGCGCATCTCGCGGCTCGGGGCGCCGTCTTCGGCGAGGTCGCGGGATGGGAGCGGCCGAACTGGTTCGCGGCGCCGGGGCAGGCGGCGGAATATGCGCACGATTGGGGGCGGCAGAACTGGTTCGAGAACCGGGAGGCGGAGCATCGCGCGGCGCGGGAGGGCGCGGCGCTGTTCGATCTCTCCTCCTTCGGGAAGATCAGGGTGGAGGGGCGGGACGCTTGCGCCGTGCTCCAGAACCTCTGCGCGAACGATGTGGACGTGGCGGCGGGGCGGATCGTCTACACCCAGATGCTGAACGGGAAGGGCGGGGTGGAGGCGGACGTGACCGTCACCCGGCTTTCCGAGACGGAATTCCTGATGGTCACGCCCGCGGCGACGCTGCGGCGCGACCTTTCCCGCGTGAAGCGCCATGTCGGGGAGGCGCGCGCCGTCGCCACCGACGTCACCGCGGGGGAAGCGGTGCTGGCGGTGATGGGGCCGAAGGCGCGGGAGGTTCTCGCCAGGGTCAGCCCGGACGATTTCTCGAACGCGACCCATCCGTTCGGCATGGCGCGGGAGGTGGAGGTGGGCCTCGGCCTCGCCCGCGCGCATCGCGTCTCCTATGTCGGGGAGCTTGGCTGGGAGCTTTACGTCTCCGCCGACCAGGCGGCGCATGTGTTCGAGGCGCTGACGGAAGCGGCGCCGGAGCTGACGCTCGCCGGCCTCCACGCGCTCGACTCGCTCCGGATGGAGAAGGCGTTCCGCCATTTCGGCCATGACATCACGGACGAGGACCATGTGCTGGAGGCCGGGCTCGGCTTCGCGGTCAAGACGGCCAAGGGCGCCTTCATCGGGCGCGAGGCGGTGCTGAGGAAGCGGGAGGCGGGGCTTTCCCGCCGGCTGCTCCAGTTCCGGCTGAAGGAGCCCGGCCCCGTCCTCTTCCACAACGAGGCGGTGGTGCGGGACGGGCGGATCGTCTCCATCCTCACCTCCGGCAATTACGGCCACACGCTCGGGGGGGCGACCGGGCTCGGCTACGTCCCCTGCGAAGGCGAGAGCGCGGAGGCGGTGCTCGCCTCCGCCTACGAGATCGAGATCGCCGGGCGGCGGGTCGCCGCCGAGGCGAGCCTGAAGCCTCTTTACGACCCGACCGGCGAAAGGATGCGGGCATGACCGAAGCCCTGATCGACTCCGTGGGCGAGACCTGCGCCCCGAAATCCCGCCGCGCGGGCGGCCGCGCCGCGCGCGTCGCGATGCGCGCCGCGCCGCTGGCGGAGGGGCTGCGCCCCGTCCGCCCCGGCCTCGAAGGCGGGCGCTACAACCCGCTCACCGAACTCGAGATGGCGCGCATCCACGAGGCGGCGCTGGAGGCGCTGGAGGTGATCGGGCTTTCCCAGGCCCCGGCTTCCGGCGTGAAGATCCTGACGGAGGCGGGCGCGATCCTCGGCGATGACGGCCGCATCCGCTTCCCCCGCGCGCTGGTGGAGGACATGCTGGCCAAGGCCGCGCGGGGCATCACGCTCTACGGGCGGGAGGAGAAGCATCACCTGCTTCTCTCGGGCAACCGCGTCCATTACGGCACGGCGGGCGCGGCGGTGCACATCGTCGACGCGCTGACCGGCGACTATCGCGACTCGACGGCGCGGGACCTTTATGACGCCGCGCGGCTGACCGACAATCTCGACAATGTGCATTTCTTCCAGCGCGCCATGGTCTGCCGCGATGTGGCGGACAATTTCGACATGGACGTGAACACGCTCTACGCCTGCTGCGCGGGCACGACGAAGCATGTCGGCACCTCCTTCTCCGACCCCTCCCATGTGGAGGGCTGCATGGAGCTCTTGCACATGATCGCGGGCGGGGAGGCGGCGTGGCGGGAGCGGCCCTTCGTCTCCAACTCCAACTGCTTCGTCGTCCCCCCGATGAAGTTCGCGGAGGAAAGCTGCATCACGATGGAGAAGTGCATCCGCGCGGGGATGCCCGTGCTCCTTCTCTCCGCCGGGCAGGCGGGCGCGACGGCGCCGGCGCCCATCGCGCTCGCCATCGTGCAGGCGGTGGCGGAATGCCTTGCCGGGGTCGTCTATGTGAACGCGATGCGCCCCGGCTTCCCGGCAATCTTCGGGACCTGGCCCTTCGTCTCCGACCTCCGCACGGGCGCGATGTCCGGCGGCTCGGCCGAACAGGCGCTGCTGACGGCGGGCTGCGCGCAGATGCATCGCTATTACGGGCTGCCGGGCGGCGCGGCCTCCGGCATTTCCGACTCGAAACTGCCGGACATGCAGGCGGGCTGGGAGCAGGGGATCACCAACGTTCTCGCCGGGCTTTCCGGGCTCAACATGTGCTACGAGGCGGTGGGGATGCACGCCTCCCTCCTCGGCTTCTGCCTCGAAAGCCTCGTGCTGGGGGACGACATCCTCGGCCAGTGCATGCGCTGCGTCCGCGGAATCGACGTGAACGAGGACAGCGTCTCCATCGAGGCGATGAAGGCGGTCTGCCTCGGCGGGCCGGGGCACTACCTCGGGTCCGACCAGACGCTGCGGCTCATGCAGACGGAATACATCTATCCCGAGGTCGGCAACCGCATGAGCCCGAAGGAATGGGGCGAGGCGGGGCGGCCGCTCCTGCTCGACACCGCCATCGCGCGGAAGGAGGCGATCCTCGCCCGCGCCGAATGCCGGGTGCCGCCCGAGGTGGACCGCGCGGTGCGCGAAGCCTTCCGCATCCATTTCTGAGGGGCTGTCATGCGCTACGCCTTCATCGGCCTCGGCAATCTCGGCGGCCATCTCGCCGCGAGCCTTCTCCGCGCCGGGTTTTCCGTGACGGTCCATGACCGCGAGCGGGGGCTGGCGGACCGGCATCTCGCCGCCGGCGCGACATGGGCTTCGAGCGCCGCAGAGGCGGCGGAGGGGGCGGATTGCGTCATCACCTGCCTGCCCTCGCCCGCCGTCTCGGAGGCCGTGCTCCGCGCCTTCCTGCCTGTCATGAAGCCGGGCGCGGACTGGATCGAGATGTCCACCGTCTCGCGGGAGGACGTGCTGCGCCTCTCCGCGCTGGCGGGCGAGGCGGGCGTCGGCTGCCTCGAATGCCCGGTGACGGGCGGCGTGCATCTCGCGCTCCGGGGGGAGATCACGGTGCTGGTGGGCGGGGATGAGGCGCGGTTCCTCCGCCATCGCCCGGCGCTGGAGGCGATGGGGAACCGGATCATCCACATGGGCCCGCTCGGCTCCGCCGCGATCATCAAGGTCATCACCAACATGCTCGCCTTCATCCACCTCGTCGCGGATGGCGAGGCGCTGATGCTGGCGAAGCGCGGCGGGCTCGACCTCGCCAAGGCCTGGGAGGCGATCGCCGCCTCTTCCGGCAACTCCTTCGTGCATGAGACCGAGGGGCAACTGATCCTCAACGGGAGCTACGACATCGCCTTCACGATGGATCTGGCGCTGAAGGATCTCGGCTTCGTGATGGGGTTCGGGCGGGAATTCGGCGCGCCGCTCGAACTGGCGGGGCTGACGGAGCAGACCTTCATCCGCGGCAAGGCGGCCTATGGCGGGGACGCGCAATCCACCCAGATCGTGAAGCTGCTGGAGGACGCGCTGGGGACGGACCTCCGCGCGCCGGGCTTCCCCGCGCGGCTCGAATAGGGGGCGGCGCCGCGCTATCCTTGCGGCGATGCGCCCTGACGACCTCCTCCGCCCGACGCCCGAAGGGCTCTATTGCCCGGTGGGCGACTTCCACATCGATCCGTCGCGGCCCGTTCCCCGCGCGCTGATCACGCATGGCCATGCGGACCATGCGCGGGCGGGGCACGGCGCCGTCTGGGCGACGCCGGAGACCTTGGAGATCATGGCGATCCGCTATGGCGCGGGCTTCGCGCGGGAGATGCGGAGCGAGGCGCGGGGGGAGATCGGCGGGGTCCGCGTCTCCTTCCATCCTGCGGGGCATGTGCTCGGCTCGGCGCAGATCTCGGTGGAGGCGGGCGGGCTCCGCATCGTCGCGGCGGGGGATTACAAGCGCGCCATCGATCCGACCTGCGCGGCGTTCGAGCCCGTTCCCTGCGACGTCTTCATCACGGAGGCGACCTTCGGCCTCCCCGTCTTCCGCCACCCGGACCCGATGGCGGAGATCGGGCGACTGCTGGCCTCGCTCAGGGACTATCCGGAGCGGGCGCATCTCGTCGGCGTCTATGCGCTCGGCAAGGCGCAGCGGTTGATCGCGCTCTTGCGGGCGGCGGGGTGGGAGCGGCCGGTCTTCATCCACGGCGCGCTCCGGAAGCTCTGCGACTACTACGCTTCCCGCGGGATCGACCTTGGCCCGCTGGAGGATGCCACGGCGGAGAAGGGCGCCGCCGCCGGCTATGCGGGGGAGGTGGTGCTGGCGCCGCCCTCCGCCTTCGGCGCGACCTGGGCGCGGCGCTTCCCCGACCCGCTCTTCGCCTTCGCCTCCGGCTGGATGCAGGTGCGCGCGCGGGCGCGGCAGCGGGGGGCGGAGCTCGGTCTCGTCATCTCGGATCATTGCGACTGGGCGGGGCTGACGGAGACGATCCGGGAGATCGACCCCGGCGAGGTCTGGATTACGCACGGGCGGGAGGAGGCGCTGCTGCGCTGGTGCGAGATCGAGGGGCGGGCGGCGCGGCCGCTGCATCTCGTCGGCTACGAGGATGAGCCGGAATGAGGGCCTTCGCGGCGCTGATGGACCGGCTCGCCTTCACGCCCGGACGGAAGGAGAAGCTGCGGGCGATCCGCCTTCATCTCGACCGGACGCCGGACCCGTGCCGCGGCTGGGCGCTCGCGGCGCTGACCGGGGAGCTGACGCTCCGCACCGTGACGCCCGCGCTCCTCCGGCGGCTGGCGGCGGAGCGGACGGACGAGGCGCTCTTCGCGCTCTCTTACGATTATGTCGGCGACCTGGCGGAGACAGTCTCCCTTATCTGGCCGGGGGAGGGAGACGGCGCGGAGCCGCCGCGGCTTTCCGAAGTCGTCGATGCGCTGAGGCGGGCAGGGCGGGCGGAGGCGCCGGCGCTCGTCTCGGGCCTGCTCGACCGGCTCGCGCCGCCCGAGCGCTATGCGCTGGTGAAACTGGCGACGGGGGGGCTCCGCGTCGGCGTCTCGGCGCGGCTGGCCAAGCAGGCGGCGGCGGACTGGGGCGGAGTGGAGGCGGCGGAGATCGAGGAGCTGTGGCACGGGCTTTCGCCGCCCTATCCGGAGCTTTTCGCCTGGCTGACGGGCGGGGAGAAGCCGGCGGCGGCGGGCCGCGCGCCCTTCCGCCCGGTGATGCTGGCGACGCCCTTCGAGACGCGGGACCGGGAGGCGGCGGAGCCCGCCGACTTCGCGGCGGAGTGGAAATGGGACGGGGTGCGCGTTCAGGCCGTCTCCGACCGGGGGGAGCGGCGGCTCTATACGCGGACGGGGGAGGACATTTCCGCCGCCTTCCCCGACCTCGTCGACGCGATGGAGTTCGAGGGCGCGCTCGACGGTGAATTGCTGGTGCGGGCGGGCGGCGATGTGGGGGCGTTCAACGACCTCCAGCAGCGGCTGAACCGGAAAACGGCGCCGAAGGCGCTGACGGCGCGGCTGCCCGCCTTTCTCCGCGCCTATGACATCCTCCGCGCCGGGGCGGAGGACGTGCGACCCCGAAGCTATGCGGAGCGCCGCGACCGGCTCGGCGCCTTCGTTGCCGCGCTGGACCCGGAGCGGTTCGATCTTTCGCCCGAAGTCCCCTTCGAGACCTGGGAGGCGCTCGAAGCGCTCCGTTCCGCGCCGCCGCATCCGGCCATCGAGGGCGTGATGCTGAAGCGGCGGGAGAGCCCCTATCTCGCCGGGCGCCCGAAAGGGCCGTGGTTCAAGTGGAAGCGCGAGCCGCATCTGATCGACGCGGTGCTGATGTATGCGCAGCGCGGCCACGGCAAGCGCAGCTCCTTCTATTCCGACTATACGTTTGGCGTGTGGGACGGCGAGGCGCTCGCCCCGGTCGGCAAGGCCTATTTCGGCTTCACGGACGAGGAGCTGAAGAAGATCGACCGCTTCGTGCGGACGAACACGGTGGAGCGGTTCGGCCCCGTCCGCTCGGTGCGGGCGGAGCCGGATTTCGGGCTTGTGCTGGAGGTGGCGTTCGAGGGGCTCGCCGCCTCCGCCCGCCATCGCTCCGGCGTCGCCATGCGCTTTCCGCGCATCGCCCGCCTCCGCTGGGACAAGCCGCCGCGCGAGGCGGACCGGCTGGAGACGCTGAAGGCGATGATCGAAGGCACAGGGCCCCGGACCTGATCCGGGGCCCCGCGGGGGCGATCCGCGCCATTCGTCGGGGCCCCCGCTCAAGGCCGGGGCGGCGCGCATCAGGCGGCGAGCTTCTTCGCGATCTCCGCGACGTGCTTGCCCTGGAACTTCGCGCCAGCAAGATCGAAGGCGGAGGGTTGGCGCGAGCCGTCGCCGCCCGCGATGGTGGTCGCGCCATAGGGCGAGCCGCCGGCGATCTCGTCCAGCGTCATCTGCGCGGCGAAGGAATAGGGCAGGCCGACGACGACCATCCCGTGATGGAGAAGCGTGGTGTGGAAGTTCAGGATCGTCGATTCCTGCCCGCCATGCTGCGTCGCGGACGAGGTGAAGACGGAGCCGACCTTGCCGATCAGCTTGCCGCCGGCCCAGAGCCCGCCGGTCTGGTCGAGGAACTGCTTCATCTGCGCGGCCATGGCGCCGAAGCGCGTCGGCGTGCCGAAGATGACCGCATCGTAGTCGGCGAGCTCCTTCGGGTCGGCCACCGGCGCGGACTGGTCGAGCTTGAAGCCGTTGGCCTTCGCCACCTCCTCGGGGACGAGCTCGGCGACGCGCTTCACGGTCACCTCGGCGCCTGCGACCTCGCGCGCGCCCTCGGCGACGGCGTCCGCCATGGTCTCGATATGGCCGTAGGTGGAGTAGTAGACGACGAGAATCTTCGGCATGGAGCCCTCCTGCGTTGCGTTGGGCGACAGATAGCGCCGCGCCCCTGCCGCGATAACAGGCGCCTGAACCGCAAGACCGTTTCCGGTACGGATACGATCAGCCGGCTTTCGCCGCTGTCGCCTCCACTTCCACCACGAATTCCGGCCGGGTGAAGCCCGCGACGATGACGAGCGTGGAGGCGGGGGGCGGGCTCAGGCCGTTCAGCCACTCGTCACGCGCCGCCATGTAGCCCGCCATGTGCGCCCGGTCCGTCACGAAGGCGTTGAGGCGGAGCACGTCCTCCCTCCCCATGCCCGCCGCGGCGAGGATCGCTTCGATCTGCCGGAAGCAAAGCCGCGCCTGCGCCTCCGCGCCTTCGGGGACCGCGCCGCCGGGCTCGCTTCCGAGCTGGCCGGAGGTGACGAGAAGCCGCGCGCCCGGCGGCGCCTCGATCCCGTGGCTGTAATTGGCGAACGGGACGGGGATGGCGGGGGGAGCCACGGCGCGGTTCATGGGCGCTCCTTGCATGACGTTGCGTGCCGGATGCGAATTGTCGTTTGACTGTCGCATACTCGTCATGAAACGTTCTGTTAACCTTCGCGCTCTCGGCCCGTCTCGGGACGAGAGCGCAGATGCAACCCGGCACGCTCGACAAGCAGGCAGATGATGACCGCATTCATAAACGAATTCCACTATGACAACCTCTCTGGCGATGTCGGGGAATTCATCGAGATCGCAGGCCCTGCGGGCGCGGATCTGACCGGTTGGAGCCTCGTCCTCTACAACGGGGCCAATGGCGCGGTCTATGGCGAACTGCCGCTCGCCGGCGTTCTCGCGGATGCCGGGCAGGGGTTCGGGTTCCTCGTCATCGATCTGCCGACCAACGGCTTGCAGAACGGAGCGCCGGACGGGATCGCGCTCGTGGACGATCAGGGCGCCGTTGTCGAGTTCCTGTCCTATGAAGGCGTCTTCACCGCGGTCGGCGGCCCGGCCGACGGGATGACCTCCGTCGATATCGGGCAGTCCGAATCCGGCTCGGACCCTGCGGGCCTCTCGCTGCAAAGGACGGGAACAGGAGCCGCGGCGTCCGACTTCGCCTTCGCCGCTCCGCAGCCCGAGACGAAGGGCGCGGCGAATGCCGGGCAGAGCTTCACCGGCGACGGGGGAGGGGACGGCGGCGGCGAAGAACCGCTGCCTCCGAGCCTCGTCATCAACGAGATTCTCGCCGACCCGGCCGGGGACCTCACGGGCGATGCGAATGGAGACGGGACGCGCGACGCCACGCAGGACGAGTTCGTCGAGATCGTCAATGCGGGAACGGAGGCCGCCGACCTTTCCGGCCTGACGCTTTCCGACGGCGTGGCCGTCCGGCACGTCTTTCCGGAGGGGACGATCCTCGGCGCGGGGGCCGCTATCGTCGTCTTCGGCGGCGGAACGCCTGCCGGCGATTTCGGCGGCGCGCTGGTTCAAGTCGCATCGACCGGCGCGCTCGGGCTCAACAATGGCGGCGATACGGTAACACTGTCCGGCCCGGCAGGGGTCATCGACTCCGTATCCTATGGCGGCGAGGGGGGGGACAACCAGTCGCTGACCCGCGATCCGGACGTGACCGGCGACTTCGTCGCTCACGCCTCGGCCGCCGGATCGGAAGGGGCTCTCTTCTCGCCCGGCGCCACGATTTCCGGGACCTCGTTCGTCGAGCGGGAACCCGTCTTCACGATCAACGAGATCGACAGCGATACGCCGGGCACGGACGCAGCCGAGTTCATCGAGATCTTCGATGGAGGCGTCGGCGGCTCCAGCCTCGATGGGCTGACGCTCGTCCTCTTCAATGGCTCGAACGATCTGAGCTATGCGGCGTTCGACCTTTCGGGTTTTTCGACCGACGAGAACGGCTTCTTCGTCATCGGCAATGAGGCGGTCCCCAATGTCGGCCTCGTGATCCCGGGGAACACGATCCAGAACGGAGCCGACGCCGCCGCGCTCTATCGGGCTCCTGCGGCCGACTTTCCGAACGGCAGCGCGCCGACGATTGTGAACCTGGTCGACGCCGTCGTCTATGACACCAACGACGCCGACGATACGGGCCTGCTGCAGGCGTTGGGCCTCTCCGTTCAGGTCAACGAGAACGAGAACGGGCTGCAGGCCGAACAGTCCCTGTCCCGCGTTCCGGACGGCTCGGGCGCCTTCGTGGCGCAGGCGCCGACGCCCGGAGAGGCGAACGAGGGCGATGGAGGCGGCGGCGCTGCGCCGGCTCTCATCAGCGCGATCCAGGGCTCGTCCGCCGGGGTCACCCAGGTGGGCGTGGACGACCGTGCGGCGCTTGAGGGCCAGATCGTCATCATCGAGGCGATCGTG